>NZ_JBPZHC010000010.1:0-214567 GCF_051857465.1 Pseudarthrobacter cremeus
GGTCACTCCGCGCCCAATAATCCGAGATAATCGGGCGCGGAGTGACCCCGCGATGCAGGTCTTGCTTGCTCGTTAGGAACGGAGGCCGGCGAAGACGTTCTTCGGGCGCTGCATTTCGCCGTGCTTGGCGCCAAGGATGATGACCGCTCCAGCGAAGGCGGGGATGGCCCACTGGAGGACCTTGAGCTGCTGCTGTGCCGACTTCAGCTCATCCGAGGCTTCGGGCCTGGGCTCGGTGGCGCCCACCGCACCCTGGCCGGCGAGCTTTTCCACCTTCTTGCCGAGGATGCCGGCGTACAGCGTCACCGCCGCACCGGCCACGGTCACTGCAGTTTTGATCACCGTGTCGCGGGCTACGCCGTCCTGCTTGGCGATCCGCTCCTTGTTCTCCCAGGCGATGGCGAGGTCCGCCGCGAGGTGCGAGACGAATGCCGCCGTCTGAATGGGCGCCCACTTCATCCAGCCGGAGCTGGAAAGCTTGGTGCGCTCGGCCGGGTCCTTGGCTTCCGCCGCGGCCCCGTTCAGTCCGATGGCCCCCATCAGCGATCCGCCAAACCACGCGCCGGCCGTCAGATCATGAATTGACCGGGCCAGAAGATTTCCTGCCATGATGTGTTTCCTTACGTCGGTTCGGTTCTGAGGTGCCGCTGGAGCGGTCTTCACCGCTGTGTCCCATCAAAGTCATGGTCAGCCCATGGTAAGCACACTTACTAATGTTACGAAACCCCGACTTCCAGTACGGTTGCGCGTAATATCGTCGCCATGGAAAACACTGGAACTTTGTTCGGCTGGGCTTTCGGCGATCCCGCCCGTCAGGATGACGACGCGTACATCTCCGGCCTCGAGAAGGAAGCTCTGGAAAACGCCACTGAGACTGCACGGGCCAAGGGCGTATCGGTTGTCACGGGCTCCGAAGTCTTCACTGCCCTCAGCGCAACTGACAGCCTGGTGGAGCTGGACCACGCACCCGGCAGGCTGGTGGTCCGCTGCACGGTGCACGTTGAGGGCCCCGGCGCCGCCAAGCTGCACGCTGAAGGACCCATGAACGGCTGACCATGTCCGATGCAGACTCCACCATCAGCGAGGCGGCTGACGCCGTCGAGGAAGCGTCGGACACCAAGGCGCTGGATGTTGTGGCGCGCTCGGGCTTTGCCGTGATGGCGCTGCTCCACATGATTGTGGGCGCGATCGCCATTGGTTTGGCCTTCGGCCAGCCGGGCCAGGCTGAGGCCACCGGCGCCATCGAGCAACTCGCCGCGAACCCGTGGGGACCTGCTGTGCTGTGGTCCTGCGTGGTTGCGTGCACCGGCCTGGCGCTGTGGCAGCTGAGTGAGGCCACGCTCCGCGCCCGGCACCTGCCCCGGAAGGAACGGCTGGGGAAGCTGGTCTCGTCCGGCTTTCTGTTTCTCGCCTACGGCAGCGTGGGACTCAGCTTCGCGAGTTTCGCCGTCGGGATGCGCGGGGACTCCGGGGATACGACGCGGGATTTCAGTACCGCCATCCTTCGTGCGCCTCTGGGTCTCCCTCTACTCGTGGCCGTGGGCCTGACCGTCATGGGCGTGGGCATCTACTTTGTGGTGAAGGGGGTGCGTCGCGGGTTCAAAGAGGAGCTGTTCCGGTTCGAGGGCAGGCGGCGCGGAAAGCTCATCGACTCGCTGGGCGTCACAGGGCACGTGGCAAAAGGTGTCGCGCTCAACCTGGCCGGGCTGTTGTTCGTCATCGCCGCCGCAAAGCAGAGGCCCGAGGAGTCCACAGGGCTGGACGGGAGCCTGAAGGCGCTTCGGGAACATCCGTTCGGTCCGTACCTGCTGGTCGCGATCGGGGCCGGGTTCATCTGCTACGGCATCTTTGCACTGGTCCGTGCCCGGTTCGGCCGGATGTAACCCGCACGCGCAGCCACCAGATCCACCAACGGAAGGAAACCCATGTCAACCGTGAGCCAACTGTTCAGCTCCCCGGCGGAGGACGTCTGGAAGGTGATCGCCGACGGCTGGCTGTACTCCGGCTGGGTGGTGGGCGCCTCCCGGATCCGTGCCGTGGACGCACACTGGCCGGAGGCCGGCTCACGGCTCCACCACTCCGTGGGCATCTGGCCGCTGGTGATCAACGACAGCTCGCGGGTGTCCGCCGTCGAGCCCGGCCGATCCCTGGAACTGGTGGCACGGGGCTGGCCGCTGGGCGAAGCCAAGGTTGTCATCACGCTGGAGGACCGGGGAACGCAGTGCCTTGTGACCATTTCGGAGGACGCCATCCGCGGACCGGGCAAACTGGTTCCCAAGGCGCTGCGCAGCCCCGTGATCGATGTGCGGAACCGGGAAACACTGAACCGGCTCGAACTCATGGCCGCAGGTGGGGCGGGAAACTAACGCAACGCGGGGTCACTCCACGCCGAATAATTCGCGATTATCGGGCGTGGAGTGACCCCGCGTTGCTTGGAGGGGGTTGGTTCCGGAGGCTGCCTACGCCGCGTCCGGGGCGCCGAGCCAAGTCTTCCACCTACCGGGGTAGCCGCCTGGCCGGGGGCCGAGATTGCGCATCCGCTTCTTGTACCAGCGATACGTCCAAACAATCCATGCAATGACGAGGACCAGCAGGACAGCAGTGATTACCAGGACGGAGTCTTTGGCCTCGTGATACTCGTAATATCCGGGCATGCCGTAGGACAGCTCCCCGTTCATTAAGGGCGTCAGCAGCTCGATGAACCAGGTCACGAAGTAGAAAAACGCACCCATCAAGGGCATCCCTGTCATAAACACCAGTAATCCATAGCCCGCCAGCAGTTTCTGGCACCGCTTGTCCCAAGCCGCGGCCTGTTCTTTCTGATCCAGCTCCAGTGCGTGCGTCATCCGGTCCCCCAACCCAGTCAAAAACTCCTGTGCACATCTTAGCCATGGCAGCTTCCCGGGGCAGGACAGCGCCGGCATCGCAAGGCCGCGGCCCGTCGCGGGGGAGCTTAAAGCAACGCGGGGTCACTCCGCGCCCGATAATTCGAGATTATCGGGCGTGGAGTGACCCCGCGTTGCTTGGAGGTGGTTGGTTGGAGGGGGTTGCTTGGAGGGGGTTAGACCTGGGCGGCCACGCCGTCGCGGGAGATGGCAACCATGTCCTCGCGCGGCACCACCTTGATGCGCTCACGCTTGACCTCTACACCGTGGGATCCGCCGGCCTCGGTGGCCGCGGCGCCCAGGGCCAGTTCGTGCGCGTCCAGGGCCAGCCAGCCTTCCCAGCTGGTGAACTTCACGCCGCGGGCGTCGAGGAGGTCGACGACGGCGTCCGCCTCGGGAACGGCGGCAACCGGCAGGTTTTCGCGGTCTTCCAGCAGGTAGGTCACGGTCTCCAGGGCGTCGCCCTTGGTGTGGCCGATCAGGCCAACGGGTCCGCGCTTGATCCAGCCGGTGGCGTAGATGCCCGGCACGTGGGTGCCGGCGGCATCCAGGACGCGGCCGCCGTCGTTCGGTACAACGCCCTTCTTGTGGTCGAATTCGATCTCCGGCAGGGCCGAGCCGAAGTAGCCGATGGCGCGGTACACGGCCTGGACCGGGTAGTCCACGAACTCGCCGGTGCCGCGGGCGTTGCCGGTGCCGTCCAGCTCGGTGCGCTCGAACTTCATGCCGGCGACCTGGCCCGGGGTTTCCGGGGAATCGTAGATTTCCACCGGGCTGTGCAGGAAGTGCAGGTGCAGGCGGCGGGAAGCCGTGAGCTCGGAGAGGTCCTCGGGCTGCTCGGCGATCCAGTTGGTGAGCGTGCCCACCATCGTCTTGGTCTGGTTGTTGCTCTGGATCTGGCGGTCCGATTCCTCGTCGAACTCGAAGTCCTCGGCGTAGAGGATGATGTCAACGTCCTTGGAGTGGGACAGTTCGCGGAGCTCCAGCGGGGTGAACTTCACCTGGGCGGGGCCGCGGCGGCCGAAGACGTGCACGTCCGTGACCGGGGAGTCCTTCAGGGCGGCGTAGACGTTGTCCGGGATTTCAGAGACCAGCAGGTCGTCGGCGTGCTTGGACAGGACACGGGCCACGTCCAGCGCCACGTTGCCGTTGCCGATCACGGCGATTTCCTTGGCGTCCAGCGGCCATTCGCGGGAAACGTCGGGGTGGCCGTCGTACCAGGAGACGAAGTCCGCGCCGCCGAAGGAGCCGTCCAGCTCGATGCCCGGGATGTTCAGGTCCGCGTCCTTGATGGCGCCGGTGGCGAAGATGACGGCGTCGTAGTGGGTGCGGAGGTCCTCGATGGAGATGTCCGTGCCGTAATCCACGTTGCCGAAGAAGCGGATGTCGCCGCGGTCCAGGACCTTGTGCAGGGCGTTGACGATGCCCTTGATGCGCGGGTGGTCCGGGGCCACGCCGTAGCGGATCAGGCCGTAGGGTGCCGGGTAGCGGTCAAAGAGGTCGATGCTGACGGTCAGCTCGCCGCTCTTGACGGCTTCGCTCTTGGTGAGGATGTCCGCGGCGTAGACGCCGGCCGGGCCGGAGCCCACCACGGCGACGCGCAGCGGACGTTCGGCAGATCCTACGGAGGTGCTGGTTGACACGGCTGTGTTCCTTTTCTTCGAAGCTAGGAGGTGAGGACTCGGGGCTTGTTCGGGCTGGTGGTGCCGTAATCGGCGGTCTTGAAGTGCGACGGCGCGAAGGGGCTCACGCGCACCACGTCACCGATGACAATCACGGCGGGATTCGCGACGCCGGCAGCTTCCGCCTGGTCGGCGATGGAACCAAGCGTGCCGATCGTCACGCGCTGATTCGGCAGATAGCCGTTCTCAACGATGCCAACCGGAGTGTCCTGAGGCAAACCGGCTCTGCCCAGCGCCGAAGCCGAATCACGGAGCGCGGCAACGCCCATCAGCAGGACGATGGTGTGGTCAGCGCGGGCCGGAACCTCGGACAGCTCCTCGTGGCCGGTGACCACGCTGAAGCCCTTGGCCAGGCCGCGGTGTGTCACGGGGATGCCGGCGGCGGCGGGTACGGAGATGGCAGAGGTGACGCCGGAAACGACTTCAACCTCGACGCCGTGCTGCCGGCAGTATTCGGCTTCCTCGCCGCCGCGGCCCAGGACGTAGGGGTCCCCGCCCTTGAGCCGGACCACACGGTGACCTTTGAGGGCCTCCTCCACCAGGATCCTGTTGATTTCGGCCTGCGGTACGGGATGGTGGCCTGGGGTCTTGCCTACTTCGATGACGCGGACGTCCGGGGCGAGTTCGTTGAGCAGTTCGCGGGGGCCGAGGCGGTCTGCAACGACGACGTCGGCCTGGCCCAGGAGCCGGCGGCCGCGGACGGTGATGAGGCCGGTGTCGCCGGGCCCGCCGCCTACCAGGCCCACTGATCCGGCCCCGCTGGCGTGCCGCCGTCGGCGGAGCGGGAGGTCGCCGGTTTCCAGCGCGGTGGCGACGGCGTCGCGCAGGGCCATGGCGCGGCGCGGGTCTCCCCCGGCGTTCACGGCGATGTGCACATCATCGACAACCGCAACGGCGGGGGTCCAGGCGGCTGAGGCTTCGTGGTCGGAGGCGTTGACGCACCAGATGCGCTGCGCTTCGGCGTCGGCTGAGACCCGGGTGTCCACAGCGGGATCCCCGGTTGCGGTCTGGACGAACCAGACGCCGTCGACGTCTTCCGGGCGGTACTGGCGCGGCTCCCAGGTGAGGAGGCCGGCGTCGGCCAGTTCGCGGACCGCGGCGGAGGCAACGGGAGCGACCACGGTGACCCGGGCACCGGCGTCGAGCAGGCCCTTGGCGCGGCGTGCAGCCACGGGGCCGCCGCCCACCACCAGCACGGGGCGGCCGAGCAGCCGCAGCGCTGTGGGGTAAATATCCTGAATTGCCATGGATCAACGGTAGGTTGCCGTCACATTCGCCAACAACGGCGCGGAAACACCAGTTCACGTAAGGTAACGCTGCGTCACATAGGCCGCGCCGCCGTCGTCCGCGTAAGCACAGCCCAGGACCACCAACGCGGGGTCACTCCCGACCCGATAAATGACGGATATTGAGCGGGGAGTGACCCCGCGTTGGAGGAGGGGCGGCACATCACTCGGCGGCAGCCGGAAGCCCTCGCGAGAGGGCCTGGTTGAGCAGGGCGTTCGCCGTCCACCGCATCGACGCCACCGCAACATCCCGGCCCAGGCCGCCAATGTCGGTCAGCCAGACAAGCGCCTCAATTCCCGTGGCGCTGCGGATGGCCAGCACCAGCTGATGGATTTCCGCATCCGTGAGTTGGCCCTGGAGCGGGGCAAGCGCCTCGGTGATCCAGGCGATCGCGCGGCCCTGACGCAGCGGCAGGCTGTGTTCCGGCCCCTCTGACGTTTCGAGGGATAGCCGCAGCATGGTCCGCTGCTGTGCCTCGGTTTCGATGATCATCCTGGTGAACTCGGCCACCACGGCATCAAGGCGCTCGGCTGCCCCCTGGGGCGGGTCCTTGGGCAGCATCGACGTCCGCCCGGTTTCCGGATGGGCCGCAGCCAGGAGCTCGCGCTGGCTGGGAAAGTACCGGTACGCCGTACTCCGCGCCACCCCTGCGGCGACGGCGGCCTCGTCCACGGTGGGGGTGGCACCGGACGCCACGATGTTCCGCGCCGCCGCTACCAGCGCATCCAGCGTGCGGCGCTTCTGCCCTGTTCTTCCGACGTCCACGTAAGGTCTTGACACGCCACTCATGGTACACCAGTCTTGTTATGGGACATAAGTCCCATAAGGCTTCCGACATCGAGGCGGGCATCATGAAGACGCAGAATGCAGCATCAGCAATAGTCCGCCAGCCCGGCGAAGGGCACCGGCGCTGGTTCTTCGGCGGCGGGGTGCAGACCTGGAAGGCCACCGAGGAAGACACCGCCGGGGCGTTCCTGCTCTTCGAGGATGAGATGGCCCTGAACAAGGTGACTCCCCTCCACACCCACCCGGAATCCGACGAAACGATGTACATCCTCTCCGGCGAGATCCTGATGAATATGGACGGCGTGGAGCACCGGGTCGCGGCCGGCGGGGTGACCATTGCACCGAGAGGCGTTCCGCACGCGTTCAAAGTCACGCAGGAGGGAACCCGCGTGCTGTGCCTGCACACACCCGGCGGTGCCCAGGCTTTCTATTTCGGCGCCAGCGAACCGCTCGACGACGGTGCGGCCACCGGTGTGGTGGACTTTGACCGCATCCGCGAATCCGGGCGTTTGAACGGCGGCATTGAGATCCTGGGGCCGCCGCCGTTCCCTGAGCCTTAGCGGGGTCTGGGCCGTCGCGGGGCACATTGGCTTGATCCCGGGCGGGGGCCCGCCCAATCTGCGGCGTGTCCGTGTCGATGTGCCCCGGTTCTGCGGGCTATCGGACGCAATGAGGTCGGCAGGTATGGCAGGGCCCGACGGCGGGACTCGCCGTCGTGCGTTCCGTCGAGCGTTTCCGTCGCCACACGAACCAACGCGGGGTCAGATCCAGCCCGATAACCGGTGGTTATTGGGCAGGATCTGACCCCGCGTTGGGGTGTGAAAAAGGGGTTAGCGGGTGCTGCCGGCGAGGAGGCCGCGGCTGCGGAGGAGGCGCTTCTCGATCGGCGCGAACACCAGAAGTTCGATCAGGATGCCCACGGCCAGGATCAGCAGGATCGCGGCCATCACCACGGTCATGTCGGACAGGACGCGGCCCTGGTCCAGCAGCGAGCCGAGGCCGAAGCCGATGGTGCCGCCCACTGCGATGATTTCAGCGGCCATCAGGGAGCGCCACGAGAACGCCCAGCCCTGCTTCAGGCCACCGAGGTAGCCGGGGAGCGCCGCCGGAAGGACGATCTGCAAGGCCATCTGAAGCCGGTTCGCACCCAGGACGGTCCCCACCCGGCGGTACTGCGGCGGGATCTGGTCCACGCCGGAGATCAGCCCGTTGATGATGGACGGGATGGCGCCCATAAACACCACGAAGTACACGGTGGCGTCGGTGAGGCCGAACCAGATGATCGCGGCCGGAACCCAGGCCACGGAGGGCAGGACCTGAAGCCCGGAAATCAGCGGGCCGAACGCCCGGCGCAGCGGCGCTACCTGGGCCAGCAGCAGCCCCACCGGAGTAGCAATCGCCACAGAAATCAGGAACCCCACGATGCCGCGCTGGAGCGAGGTCCATACAGCCTCCTGCAGCTTGCCCTCGCCCCACAGCACGCCGATCTGGCCCAGCACATCGAGCGGGCCGGGAACCAGGTCGCGGCGCTTGACACCGAGGGAGACGTAGAACTGCCAGACCAGGACCAGGACCACCAGGGCGGCAACCGGCAAGAGGATGCGGCTCCAGTCGACCCGGTGCTTTCGCGCGGCGTCGGACTGAAGGGAATCCAGGCCGGCCTCAAGCTCGCGCAGGTCCTCGTTTCCGGTGGAGGACCGAGTGAGGGCTGCGTGGACCTTTTCAGCGGAAGCGTGCTCCGCCACCGGCTTTTCTTCAGCCAGAGGGGTGGGGTTATTTGGCATGGCGGCGGATCTCCTCGCGCAGCCGGGCGGTGATGACCCCGGTCAGCTGGCCGGCCAGGCCGGCGTCGGTTCGGTGTTCCTCGGAGACGGCCCATTCCTGGACCACCCGGCCGGGGCGGGATGAGAGCAGCAGCACGCGCTGGCCCAGCCGGACGGCTTCGCGGACGTTGTGCGTGACAAAAACGATGGTGCGGCCCGTTTCCTTCCAGATGCGCTCCAGCTCATCGTGGAGAAGGTCGCGGGTGATGGCGTCGAGCGCCGCGAACGGCTCGTCCATCAGCAGCAGCTGCCGGTCCTGCGCGAGCGAGCGGGCCAGTGCCACGCGCTGGCGCATGCCGCCGGAGAGCTCGTGCGGCCGCTTGTCCCCGGCCTCGCCAAGGTGCACCAGGTCCAGCAGCTCATCGGCTTTGACCCGGCGCTGCGACTTGCCGACGCCGCGCAGCTTCAGTGCCAGCTCGATGTTCTCCCGCGCCGTCAGCCACGGGAAAAGTGCGGCGTCCTGGAACATAAATGCGGCACCGTCGCTGGGCACTTCGAGAGCGCCCGACGTCGGGACTTCCAGTCCCGCCATGATGTTCAGCAGGGTGGATTTGCCGCAGCCGGAGGCACCGAGGAGGGCGACGAACTCGCCCGCGCCGATGGTGGCGTTGACGTCGTCCAGCACCGGGGCGCCGTCGCCGAAGCGCTTGCCCAGGTTTTCCAGTACGACTGGCATGGTCCCGTCCTTAGGTTGGTGGATTGCTTGTTGCGCGGTGGTGCTTGTTACGCGGGTCAGTCCTGGCCGAGGCCGGCGGCTGAGACGGGCTGTCCGGTCTTTCCTGCGGCGATGACTTCGTTCAGCGCGCGGAGGTCGAACAGGCCGGTGATGTCGGCCTGCTTGGTGGTGCCGGCTTCCACTCCGTCCTTGAGCAGTTTGGGATAGGTTCCGGCGAGCGGGTCCACGGTGAACACAATG
The DNA here is from genome assembly GCF_051857465.1 of Pseudarthrobacter cremeus. Classification (NCBI taxonomy): domain Bacteria; kingdom Bacillati; phylum Actinomycetota; class Actinomycetes; order Micrococcales; family Micrococcaceae; genus Pseudarthrobacter; species Pseudarthrobacter cremeus. The sequence goes on from NZ_JBPZHC010000010.1 coordinate 9,380, forward strand.
TTCTGCAGGGACCTGTCCAGGACGTCGGCGGCCAGTGCTGCGCCGGCGGCGTCCTGCAGGGCGGCATTGATGACGGCCTGCTTCTCCGCGGCGGGAGTGTCATTGAGCCAGGCGACGGATTCGGCGTGGCCCTTGAGCAGCGCCTTCACGGTCTCCGGGTGGGCGGCGGCGAAGTTCTTGTTCACGATCAGGATGGTGGTGGGAAACTCGCCGGGCTTGCCGGACGCGGAACCGTCCCACAGGTCCTTCTCGTCCACCAGCACCTTGGCGCCGGCCTGGAGCACCAGACGGGAGGCCCACGGCTCGGGCAACCACGCGCCGTCGAGCTTTCCATCCTGGAACAGCTTCAGCGTCTGGGCGTTCTCGGTGGGGTTGATGGCGACATCGCCGCTGCCGTCCACGTTGGTTTTGTAGCCCTGGGAGCCAAGCCAGGCGCGCAGCGCGACATCCTGCGTGCCGCCCAGTTGGGGCGATGCGAGGGTCTTGCCGCGGAGATCGGCGGCGGAGTTGATCTCCGGCTTCACCACCAGCTGGGCCCCGCCCGCGGCAGCACCGGCAATAACGTTCACCGACTCCCCGCCGCTCTTGACAAAGGAATTGATGGCCGGGTTGGGGCCGATGTAGGTGGCGTCGATGGCACCGGCGTTCAGCGCCTCAATGGCGGCGGGTCCGGCGTTGAAGGTCTCGGTGCTGAGGCGAGTGGTGCCGAGGTTGCGGGCCAGGATTCCCTGTTTCAGTCCCACCAGCGCGGGGGCGTGGGTCAGGTTTCCGAAGTAGCCCAGCTTCAGCTCGGCGGCCGGTGTGGGCGCGGGCGCGGCGGCCTGCGCGTCCGTGTTGCGGGAAATGCTTGATGCCACCACGGCGCCGACAGCGATCAGGAGGACCAGTCCAATGGCCAGGAAAGCCTCGACGGCACGCTTGCGCCGGGGTGCTGCGCTTTCGCCTGCCACGATGCGGATCATCCCGGGCTTGGAACTAGTCATTGTTTCACCATAGGGAGTGTCATAAACCCGTTCAATGACGCGGAAACGGGGGGTCACGCGGGTTCATCTAGCGTCACATTGAATGGCTTCAGGACGCGTGCCGGCGGTTTCAGTCGCCCTTAACGTTGACGAGCTGCCGCAGCTTGTGCCGTACCTTCACGAGGTCCGCGGCGTCCCGCATCACCACGTCGATGGGCTTGTACGCGGCCGGGATTTCGTCGATGAATGCCTCGCTGGCCCGGAACTCGATCCCGTGCATCGCCTGCTTCAGTTCCGCCAGCGAGAAGGCCTTGCGGGCGGCGTTCCGGGAGTATTCGCGGCCGGCGCCGTGCGGGGACGAGTTAAGGGAGACAGGGTTCCCCAGTCCTTCCACAACGTACGACGCCGTCCCCATGGACCCCGGAATAAGTCCCGGATCGCCCCGCTCGGCTTTGATCGCGCCCTTCCGCGACACCCACACCGACTTGCCGTAGTGCGTCTCGAGCTGGGTGAAGTTGTGGTGGCAGTTGATCCGCTCCCGCTCTTTGACCGGTGCGCCCACCCAGTTGCGGAACTGCGTCACCACCCGGTCCATCATTTCCTCGCGGTTCAGCAGGGCAAAGTGCTGGGCCCAGCGGAGCTCCTCGATGTACCGCCTGAACTCGGGCGTGCCCTCCTCCAGGTACGCGAGGTCCGGATCGGGCACGCGGGTCCCGCGCTTGTCAGTGACCTGACGGGCGACGCCGATGTGGTGCTGGGCGATCTTGTTGCCGACGCCGCGCGAGCCGGAGTGCAGGAACAGCCAGACGGCGTCGTTCTCGTCGGCTGAGACCTCGATGAAGTGGTTCCCCGATCCCAGCGAGCCCAGCTGAAGGTCCCATTTTTCAACGTACTGGGCCGGGTTGAACCCTGCCTCGGCCGCCAGCTTTCGAAGCTCGGCGATGCGGGGTACAGCGGTGGCCTGGACCGTCCGGTTGTTGTGGCCGGCGGACAGCGGGATGGCCCGTTCGATGGCCTCACGCAGGGGTTTGCGGTTCCGGGGCAGATCCTTCACGAGGAACTGCGTCCGCACGGCGATCATGCCGCAGCCAATGTCCACCCCCACGGCAGCAGGAATAATCGCGTGCAGGGTGGGAATGACCGAGCCCACGGTGGCGCCCTTGCCCAGGTGAGCGTCCGGCATCAGGGCCAGGTGCGGGTAGATGATGGGCAGCGTGGCCGTGGCGAGGGCCTGTTCGCGGGTCTTGTCGTCCAGGATCGAGGCCCAGTTGATGAGCTTGCTGTTGATGGTTTCCACCGCGCCGCCTCCCTCCCTTAAGGATACGAAACGACAAAACCGCGGCCTGCTCGCGGAACCGGACCGTGAAGGTCCGGATCTGCGAACAAGCCGCGGCTTCGGGTGAACTCAGATCGAGTAGCGCTCGTCCTCGTGGTCGCCCGGGTGGTCCTTGACCAGCCCGGCGGCCAGCGTGTTGCCGTCCAGCGGGTCGATGACCAGGAACGCGCCGGTGCGGCGGTGGTGCGTGTAGTTCTCCAGCGGCAGCGGGGCGGCGAGCCGGAGCTGCGCGTGGCCGATGTCGTTGAGCTCCAGGCTTGACGTGGCTTCGAGCTTGAACGAGGCCAGATCCAGCTTGCCGCTGACGTTGCGGACCAGCGCCTGGACGGTGCGGGTGCCGTGCTTCACCAGCACCTTGGCACCCTCCCGCAGCGGCTTGGGCGACAACCAGCAGAGGGCGGCGTACAGGTCGGCCGAGGATTCGCGGACGGTGCCGGCGGCGGCGATGGTGTCACCGCGGGCGACGTCGAATTCTTCAGCCAGGCGGATTGCCACCGACTGCGGGGCGAACGCTTCCTGCAGGGACTCACCGGCGAAGTCGATGCCCACCACCGTGGTGGTGCGGGCGGCCTGGCCCGGCGTGAGCACGGAAACCTTGTCCCCCACCTTCACGGAACCTTCGGTGATCTGGCCGGCGTAGGCGCGGTAGTCGCGGTAAGCCTCAACATCCAGCCCTGCGGCAACGGCGTCGGGAGCCAGCGCACCCTGCGGCCGGATGACCAGCTGCACGGGGAAGCGGAAGCTCTCCAGCTGCGTGTCGATCTCGTCGGCGGCGGGCAGGGTCTCAAGGACCTCCAGCAGGGCCGGGCCGTTGTACCAGGGGGTGCGCTCGGACCGGTCCACCACGTTGTCGCCGTCGAGGGCGGACACCGGGATGACCAGCAGGTCGTCGATGTGGTCGGCGGTGCCCAACTCGCCGGAGCCGATGCCCAGCTCGCGGGCCACCTGCTGCACGTCGGCCTGGATTTCGCGGAACACGGACTCGCTGAAGTCCACGAGGTCGATCTTGTTCACGGCCACAATCACATGCGCCACGCGCAGCAGCTGCAGCACGGACAGGTGCCGGCGGGTCTGCTCCAGGACACCCTTGCGGGCGTCAATGAGTACGACGACGGCATCCGCCGTGGACGCGCCGGTAACCGTGTTCTTGGTGTACTGGACGTGTCCGGGGCAGTCGGCCAGGATGAAGCTGCGCTGGTCCGTGGCGAAGTAGCGGTAGGCGACGTCGATGGTGATGCCCTGCTCACGCTCGGCGCGCAGGCCGTCGGTCAGGAGGGCGAGGTCGATCCCGCCCTTCTCGCCGCCAAAGCCGCGGTCGGAGGAGGTGCGGGCAACGGCGTCGAGCGTGTCAGCAAGGATTGCCTTGGAATCGTGCAGGAGGCGGCCCACCAGAGTGGACTTCCCGTCGTCGACCGATCCTGCGGTGGCAAAGCGGAAAAGCGTGGTGGGCAGGGCTGTTTCCAGCTCGGCGGCCAAAGTTTCGGTGCTCATTTAGAAGTAACCATCCTTCTTGCGGTCTTCCATGGCTGCCTCGGAGATGCGGTCATCTGCGCGGGTGGCACCACGTTCGGTGATGGTGGAGGCGGCAACTTCAATCACGACGTCGCCCACGGTGGCGGCGGCCGATTCGACGGCGCCTGTGCAGGACATGTCACCCACGGTGCGGTAGCGGACCGTCTTGGTGATGACTTCCTCGTGCGGCAGCGGCTGGGAAACTTCGCCCACTGCGCGCCACATGCCGTCGCGGGCAAACACTTCGCGGTCGTGGGCGTAGTACAGGCCCGGAAGCTCGATGTTCTCGCGTTCGATGTAGCGCCAGATGTCCAGCTCGGTCCAGTTGCTGATGGGGAACGCGCGGACGTGCTGGCCCACGGTGTGGCGGCCGTTGTAGAGGTTCCACAGTTCGGGGCGCTGGTTGCGCGGGTCCCACTGGCCGAACTCATCACGGAGGCTCAGGATGCGCTCCTTGGCGCGGGCCTTGTCCTCGTCACGGCGGCCGCCGCCGAACACGGCGTCGAACTTGTTCTTCTGAATCGCGTCCAGCAGCGGGACGGTCTGCAGCGGGTTGCGGGTGCCGTCGGCACGCTCGGCGAGCTCGCCGCGGTCAATGAACTCCTGGACGGAGCCGACCACGAGCTTCAGTCCCAGCCGCTCGACCGTGCGGTCGCGGAAGTCGATGACCTCGGGGAAGTTGTGGCCTGTATCCACGTGCAGGACGGGGAACGGGACCTTGCCCGGCCAGAAGGCCTTAGTGGCCAGGTGCAGCATCACCACGGAGTCCTTCCCGCCGGAGAACAGCAGCGCGGGCTTCTCGAACTCGGCAACAACCTCGCGGATGATGTGGATCGCTTCGGACTCGAGGGCGTCCAGGCTGGAAAGGCGCGTGGAAACGGCAGCTTCAGTCACCTGGCTGGACTCCTCAGTTAGGAAAGTGCTCATACGTGTAGTCCGCATTCTGTCTTGTCGGTGCCTGCCCAGCGGCCGGCGCGGGGGTCATCGCCCGGTGCCACCTTCCGTGTGCAGGGCTGGCAGCCGATCGAAGGGTAACCCTGGGAAAGCAGAGGGTTGACGGGCAGGAGGTTGTCATCGGAGTACTGGACCAGCTGGTCGAAGCTCCACGCGGCCACCGGGTTGACCTTGACCAGGCCATTGACCTCGTCCCAGGTCACCAGCGGGGTGTTGGTCCGGGTGGGGGCTTCGTCGCGGCGGACGCCTGTGAACCAGAGTTCGTAGCCGGCCAGGGTGCGGCGCAGCGGGGCCACCTTGCGGAGCGCGCAGCACTGGGCGGCGTCGCGGGCGAAGAGGTCCTTGCCCAGGAGCCGGTCCTGCTGCTCCACGGTGTTCTCCGGGAGCACGTCCACCACGTTGACGCGGAGGTTAGCGGCCACCTCGTCACGCGTGGCGTAGGTCTCCGGGAAGTGGTAGCCGGTCTCCAGGAACAGGACGTCGACGCCGGGCATCTGGTCCGCCACCAGCGCGGGCAGTACGGCGTCGGCCATGGAGCAGGCGACGGCGACGGCGGGCAGCTCGAAGTTGCGCTCCACCCAGGCGATCACGTCGCGGGCCGGGGCGTCCCAGCCGAGCTCGGCGGCACCGGACTCGGCGAGGGCCTTCAGTTCGTCATGCGTGCGGAGGACAGCGGCAGGCGATGCCGCCCCCGCCCCTTCGCCGCGCAGCTGATCTTCGATCAGCTCAGCGCGCGGCTCCGACAGGCCCGATGCCACTCCCTGGGCGGCATCGCCTGCCACTGGGTCAACACCCGCTGCGTGCTTGCTCACTGGAGGGCCTCCTCGTCTGCTGCGTGGGCCCATTCGGCGAAGGTCTGGCCTTCGGCGCGCTGGGCAACAAAGGTGCGGACGACGCGCTCCACGTAGTCCGGCAGGTCCTCAACGTAGACCTTGAGGCCGCGGACGGTGCGTCCCAGGCCTGCTTCCTCGCGGTCGCTGGAAGCCAGCCCGCCGCCCAGGTGGACCTGGAAACCCGGGGTGGGGTCGCCGTCGGGCGTTGGCAGCATCATGCCCTTGAGGCCGATGTCCGCCGTCTGGATGCGGGCGCAGGAGTTGGGGCAGCCGTTGATGTGCAGGGATAGTGCGTGCGGCAGTTCGCCGGATTCGGTGAGGTCGGCCAGGCGGCGTTCCAGTTCGGCGACGGCGGTGGCTGCGGTGACCTTCGTTTCCACGATGGCCAGCTTGCAGTACTCGATGCCGGTGCAGGCGATGGTGCCGCGCCGGAACACGGACGGGCGGGCGGAGAGGCCCAGGGTATCCAGCTCGGCCACCAGGGGCTCCACCTGCTCCTTGGGAACGTCCAGCACCACCAGCTTCTGGTGCGGAGTGGTGCGCAGGCGGTAGGAGCCGCGGGCTTCGAGGGTGTCCGCGAGCTTGACCAGCTGCGCGCCGGAGAGGCGGCCGGCAAGCGGGGTGGCGCCGATGAAGAACTTGCCGTCCTTCTGCTCGTGCACACCGATGTGGTCGCCAGGGGAGGTGGGCTTGGGCGCCGCGGGACCGTCAGCCAGCTTGTAGCCGAGGTATTCGTCCTCAAGGATCTGGCGGAACTTCTCCGGACCCCAGTCGGCCATCAGGAACTTCAGGCGGGCCTTGGTGCGCATGCGGCGGTAACCGTAGTCGCGGAAGATGCTGGTAACGCCGAGCCATACTTCGGCGGCTTCCTCGGGGCGGACAAAGGCGCCCAGACGCTTGCCCAGCATCGGGTTGGTGGAGAGCGCGCCGCCGGCCCAGAGGTCGTAGCCGATACCCAGCTCGGGGTGCCTGACGCCGACCAGTGCGAAGTCGTTGATCTCGTGGACCACGTCCTGGCTGGGGTGGCCGGTGATGGCGGTCTTGTATTTGCGCGGCAGGTTCGAGAGCAGCGGGTTGCCGATGAAGCGTTCGCCCAGCTCCGCAATCAGCGGCGTGGGATCGATGATCTCGTCCTTGGCGATGCCGGCAACCGGCGAGCCCAGGATGACGCGGGGGACGTCGCCGCAGGCCTCGGTGGTGGACAGGCCAACACCTTCCAGGCGGGTCCAGATCTCGGGGATGTCCTCCACGCGGATCCAGTGCAGCTGGATGTTCTGGCGGTCGGTGAGGTCGGCGGAATCGCGGGCGAAATCGACGGAGATCTGGCCGATGACGCGCAGCTGCTCGGTGGTGAGCGCGCCGCCGTCGATCCTTACCCGGAGCATGAAGTACTTGTCCTCGAGCTCGTGCGGCTCAAGCGTTGCGGTCTTGCCGCCGTCGATCCCGGGCTTGCGCTGGGTGTACAGGCCCCACCAGCGGAAGCGGCCGTGGAGGTCCTGGCCGGGGATGGAGTCGAAGCCCTCTTTGGAGTAGATGGACTCAATACGCTCGCGCACGTTCAGGCCGTCGTCTTCCTGTTTCCAGGTTTCGTTGGCGTTCAGCGGAGTTTTGCCGTCCACTTTCCACTGCCCGTGCGGTTTTGCGGCGGGGCGGTTGGTGCGCGCGGGGCGCTTGGCGGCTGCGGAGTCCGCGGACGCTCCGGCTAGAGCTGTATCAGTCATGCATCGACTGTAGGGTGCCGCCGAAGGGCGTAACAAAGGTCCGGAAACGTTGAGTCACCTAGGGAAACATTTCGTCACGAAACGCCGAAGAGCCTTGAAGATGCCCCTCCACTGTGCTTCCCGGGGCCCTTTGCTACTGCCCGCTTGCGACGGCGGCGTCGTACCTGTCCAGCGCGATTTCGGCGAGCACGGGCGACGGCAGCAGCGGCTCGGTCACGAGGTCGGCACCCGCCTTGCCCAGCTGGTCGTGGAAGAAGCCCGGCGCCAGCAGGTAGGACGCAATCACCACCCTGCCGCCCAGGTCCACGGCTCCGGCGGACTCCCCGGCTCCGGCACCCCCGGAGGCCTCTTCGCGGAGCATGGCGACGGCGTCGGGCACTGCAGGCTTGGCAGAGGCGCCATAGGCGGCCACGATCCGGTTGCTCCGCAGCTCCCGGAGTTGGCCCAGAAGTTCCTCCACGCTGAGGGCGGCGTTGGGGTTCGATGAGCCGGCGGCGGCAAGGACGATCAGGTCGCGGTCGGTAACGCCGGCTTCGCGTAGCCGCTGGTCCAGGAGCGCGGCAAGCCTCGGATCGGGGCCCAGCGGCGCGGCAGCCAGGCTCCCAGGCCTGCTCTTCACGGCCCGCGCGATGTCCACTTTCACGTGGTACCCCACGCTCAGAAGCAAAGGCACGACGACGGCTTCCGTACCTTCGGGCAGGCCCGCCACCACGTCCACCAGGTCAGGCTGCTGGACGTCCACATATGCTTCCCGCACGTCAAGGCCGGGGCGCAGGGCGGCGATGCTGTCCCTGAGGGCGTTGACCTCGGCCGCACCCTGGGCGCTGGACGTCCCGTGGGCACAGGCGATCATGATCGGGTTATTCATAGGGGCTAGCGTAACGTTGGAGCCGCCCTGTCCGCCCAACTTTCACCTAGCCGGGACACCATGACATTCGCCTTTGACAACGCTCCCGTGTGGCTGGACCTGCTGGGCGTGTTCTTCTTCGCGGTGTCCGGCTCGCTCCTGGCAGCGCGGAAGAACATCGACATTGTGGGTTCGCTGCTTCTGGCCTCCCTTGTAGGCCTGGGCGGCGGAGTGATCCGCGACCTCATCCTCGCCAGCGGCCCGCCCGCCGCGTTCACCAACCCCGCGTACCTGTTCCCGCCGCTGCTGGCCACGGTCCTGGTCTACTTCCTCTACACCAGCGTCAAGCGGTTCACGTCGCTGCTGACCCTGTTCGACGCCGGCGGGCTGGCCCTGTTCTGCATGACCGGCACGGTGAAGGCCCTGGCTGTGGGCATGAATCCGGTGGCGGCAGTGCTGCTGGGCGTCATGACGGCGGTGGGTGGCGGCCTGCTGCGGGACGTCACTGCCAACGAGGTGCCGGAACTTTTCAATCCCCGGGACATCTACGCGCTGCCCGCGTTTCTCGGGGCCGCGCTGACGGCTGTGCTGTGGGTTGCGGGCGGCTTCAACGTTCTCTCGGCAGCCGGCGTCGCCGCCGTGGTCTTCACTTTCCGGGTCCTGGCCTGGCGCCGCCACTGGCAGGCACCGCTGGCCGTTCACGGCTGGCTCCGGCGGGGTGACACCGGCGGGTCTCCGGGTGGGTCTCCGGGTGGGTCTCCGGGCGGCTTTTCGGGCCCCGGCGATTAGCTAGGATTAGAGCCATGACTGACATGTTCCTCGAGAAATTCCGCGCGCTTGTTCCGAAGTATCTCGAAGACGAATGGCAGGAAGAGGACGGCATTTCCACGGAGGAGCTGGAAGCTGCCCTCGCCGAACACCAGTTCCAGGTTCCGCTGGTTCTGAAGGAGTTCTACCAGGCTGTGGGCGGCTGCGAGGACCTCATGGAGGCCTACCACTACTTCTGGGATCCCGAAGAACTGGAAGTTGATGACGAAGGCTTCCTGATGTTCCTCGAGGACGAAGAGGAACAGTTCACCTGGGGCATCCGCGTCGGCGACCTCAGCGTCCCGGACCCCATCGTGTACCGCCGCAACAACGCCCGCGGCCAGTGGAAATCCGAGGAAGGCACCTTCTCCGAATTCGTCTTCGACATGTTCGAGTGGGCCTTCAACGACGAAGAGGACTGAACCCCTCCCCTGCACCTGCCCCGCGGACGCCTCCTGATGCATGCCCCTGCGGCCTGAACGGGGCACATTGACACGGACACGCCGCTCCGTGGGCCTGTTTCCGCGATTAAGTCGCCCAAAGTGCCCTACGACGGCGGGACTTACCTCGCGCTGAAAGCTCCCTGACGGGAAAGCTCAAGGACCTCCAACACCTTGGCCACCATCTGCTCAGGGTGATGGACGACGTCGGCGTAGCCGAACCTGAGGCCAAGGTGCCCGCCAACCAAGGTGGCATTGTTGCGTTTCCGGTCCTTTTTTACTTGGCGTGGCTCCAAATGGGTGTCGCCGTCGGTCTCCACAACGAGGCAATCCTCTATCAGGAAGTCCACCTCTCCCACTCCTGGAATCTCCGCATGCCGCCGCACATGAAGACCCGCACGGCGGAAGTGGTAGTTGGCCAGCACCTCAAGGATGGAATCAGCCCGAGGAATGACGCTGTCCAGGACAGACCGGGCTCGGGCGTTCCTGTTTCCGGGGAGCTTCCTCCGCAGGAACTCCAGGGTGATGTCGCCGCGCTGGGCTGCGCACTGGAGCATGACCAGCGACTCCACCGTGGGCAAGCATCGCAACGAATGGATGAGGACGTCGGCCAGTCCCGCTACGGGTAGCCAGGGGTGGGCGGGATGAGGGCACCGGCCATGGACCCGCGTACCCGGCGGCGCCGCCTTATGCCCTGGGCTGAGATGCACCGAAGACGCTTCGTGGAGAGTCCACAGCCGATAGGTCGGGGCAGCCGACAGGCATGTGAGCAGTGCGTTGTGCTGCAGCGCCATGCCGAATGCACCCGCCTCACGCGGAGTGCTGTAGATGCCTCGCCGGATCCGGACAATGCGACCCGCGGCCAGGGCTTTGTCGAGGTAAGTCCGCGGGAATCCTGCCCCACGGAGGGTGGAGGCCCGGGCTACGCCGGCCCGCTCGCCGAGAAATGTCTCAATCTCCATGGCTCCACCGTGCCCCCGCACCGCAGCAAAGGTCACACGCAGGTTGTGCCATGTGGAAAAGCCTGCCGTCGGGGGGCACTTTGACACGGACCCGCCGCCTTTCGACCGAGGACAAAGTCCAACAGACCGCAAAGTGCCCCACGAAGGTGCCAGAAAGCCTGTGACACACGCAGTAACAGCTGGCTTGCACTTTGTGACAAACCTGTCATAGACTATTCACGGATCCGCTAAACGCCTCCGGCGGATCTGATGCGAACGGAGAAATAGCCCCGGTTCGACGCAACGTATGACTCGTATCGTTGCAGAGAACCGGGGCTATTCCGTTTAACAGGAAACCAGGACCAAGGTAGCCAGGACCCAGAAGACCAGAGGCTAGCTGGCGCGGTCCACCACGGCCAGCGCGAAGTTGGACAGCGAAGACTTCACCACACCCTCGGGCAACGGGGCAAGGGCCGCAATGGCTTCATCGGCCCAGCCGCGGGCAACCACCCAGGACTCGGCGGTTACGGGGTGCTCGCGCAGCCCGGCCACAGCGGAGGCCAACGCCTCATCCGAGGTCAGGTCCCCATCAATAAGCTTCAGGAGTTCGACGGCGGACTGGTCGCCGGCGGCGGCATCCCGGCGCAGGAACAGCACAGGCAGCGTGGGGACACCTTCACGGAGGTCCGTGCCCGGGGACTTGCCGGACTTGACCTTCACGCCCGTGACATCGATGACGTCGTCGGCGAGCTGGAAGGCCACGCCCACCTTCTCGCCGTATTCCACGAGCACATTCTCATACGCCGGATCGGCGCCGGCAAAGATGGCGCCAAGCTGGCCGGAAGCAGCCACCAGGGATCCGGTCTTGTCGGCGATGACGGAGAGGTAGTGCTCCACAGGGTCCTCGTCCGGGCGCGGGCCCACGGTCTCGTGCAGCTGGCCCAGGCACAGGCGTTCGAAGGTGCGGGCCTGGATGCCCAGGGCGCGCGAGCCCAGCTCGGACACGAGGATGGAGGCGCGGGCAAAGATGAGGTCGCCGGTGAGGACAGCCACGGAGTTTCCCCAGACCTCGTGGGCCGTGGGGGCGCCGCGGCGGAACGGGGCCGAGTCCATCACGTCGTCGTGGTACAGCGTCGCCAGGTGGGTCAGTTCAACCACCACGGCAGCCTGCACAACGGCCGGCAGCGAAGCGTCACCAAGGTGCGCGCACAGCAGCGTCAAAAGGGGCCGGATGCGCTTTCCGCCGGCTTCCACCAGGTGGCGCGACGTCGCGTCAGCCAGCGGATCGGAGTTGGCGATGGCTTCGCGGAGCTTCTTCTCCACCCGGGCCAGGTTGTTGGTGATGGCGGGGCCCAGCTCGGCGTCCTCCGCGATCGCCGCAAAGCCGGCGGGCAGCTGGAGGCCCGTGGCAATGGCGGTGGTGTTAAGGCTGGGTTCGGAGTCCGGCAGGCCGTGCCCGGCGTGCGTCCAGCTGTGGTCTGCGGAGTTAGTCACGGGTTAACCCTAACTTTTTGTTGCGGATACCGCTGGTTCGTAGCCGGGGAGGTATTGGATGTGGCCGGAACCAGGGACTCGAGGACCCGGATGGCGCGGTCCTCGAAGCCCTTCGCGGCCGGGTCGGTGAGGTTCGCCAGGAGCCGCACCACAAAGCGCATCAGGACCGGAATCGGCATGCCGGTGCGCAATGCGAGCTTCATGACAGCAGGCTTTCCGATCAGCGCGGCAAACGCCCTGCCGAGCGTGAAGTGCGAGCCCCACTGGTTCCGCACGTAGTCCGCGTAGCCCGCAAGGTGGGTGTCGGCGTCGTGCGTTGCAGAGGAGGAAGCATCGATGATGAACTCGGCCGCGAACCGTGCCGACTCCATCGCGTAGGAGATGCCCTCGCCGTTGAACGGGGACACCATGCCGCCGGCGTCGCCCAGGAGCAGGAGGCCCGATGAGTAGTGCGGTGTGCGGTTGAAGCCCATGGGCAGCGCGGCACCGCGGATTTCGCCCACCTGGTTTTCAGGCGTGAAGCCCCATTCGGCGGGCATTCCGGCGGTCCATTCGCGCAGGACCTGCTTGTAGTCCAGCTTGCCGAATTCCTTCGAGGAGTTCAGGATCCCCAGGCCCACGTTGGAGGTGCCGTCGCCGACGCCAAACACCCAGCCGTAGCCCGGGAGAAGTTTGCCGTCGCGGCCGGGGAGTTCCAGCCAGCCTTCCATCCAGTCGTCGTCGTGGCGCGGCGAGGTGAAGTAGGTGCGCACCGCGACGCCGAGCGGGCGGTCGTCGCGCTTTTGGATGCCGAGGGACACGGCGGTGCGGGTGGAGTTTCCGTCCGCGGCGAGTACGACGTCGGCGCTGAACCCGCGCGTCTCCCCCGTCTTGCGCCCGGACTCATCCAGGAGCGCTGCGCGGACACCGGTCACGCGGCCGTCCTCGGAGCGCAGGGCTTCGGTGACGCTGTGCCGCTCAAGAACCACCGCGCCGGCGGCCTGGGCGTGCCGGGCCAGTTCCTCGTCAAAACCGAGGCGGGTACGGATCAGGCCGTACTGCGGAAAGTCCGAGACCTCGGGCCACGGCAGTTCGATGGTCCGGCCGCCGGCGAGGAGGCGCAGGCCCTTGTTCCGGCGCCAGCCGTCCGCCTCAGCGTGCGGCAGTCCGAGCTTCTGGATTTCGCGGACTGCCCGCGGGGTCAGGCCGTCGCCGCAGACCTTCTCGCGCGGAAAGCTCGTCTTTTCCAGGACCGTGACGTCGATACCGGCCTTGGCGAGGTAATACGCGGCGGTGGACCCGGCCGGCCCGGCGCCGACAATCAGTACCTTCACGCCGTCAGCGGGTGATGTTGCGGCGAAGCTTGGCCACAGGGCCCTTGTGCGCGGCGATGGCGGATGCAGCCCCATCCGGGGTTGAGTCCAGCGGCTTGGTGGCCCGGTGGATGGCCACGATCCCGCCGGTCAGGTTGCGGTAGGTGACGCCTTCCCAGCCGGATTCCTGCAGCCACGCGGCCAGGTTGTCCTGGTCCGGCCAGGCGCGGATGGACTCGGCGAGGTAGACATACGCGTCCGGGTTGGACGCCACCTTGACGGCGATGGCCGGCAGGGCACGCATGAGGTATTCCGTATACATGGTGCGCCAGAGCGGGACCACGGGCTGGGAGAACTCGGCAATGACCAGCTTGCCGCCGGGCTTGGTGACGCGAAGCATCTCCGCCAGGGCTTTCTTGGGCTCGTTGACGTTGCGCAGGCCAAAGGAGATGGTGCTGGCGTCAAAGGAGTTGTCAGCGAACGGCAGGTTGGTGGCATCACCGGCGACGAAGTTGATGTCAGGGCGGCGGCGCTTGCCCACTTTGAGCATTCCGAGGGAGAAATCGCAGGCCACCACGTCTATGCCTGCATCGGCATATGGCTCGCTGGACGTACCCGTGCCCGCAGCCAGGTCAAGCACACGCTGGCCCGGCCTCGCGGCCACGGCTTCCACCACAACCTTGCGCCAGCGGCGGGTCTGTCCCATGGAAAGGACATCGTTGACGACGTCGTATTTAGGTGCGACGTCGTCAAACATCGTGGCTACTTCGTCCGGACGCTTATCCAAGGATGCTCGGTTCACCATGCCATTGTCGCAAATGTTCCGCGCGGCCACGAACCACCAGCGAATCTTGGGCTGTGGGCTGAAAGCCCGGTGAAGATTGTAACGAGTAGTGTTGTCTCATCATGACGAGCACGTTCCGCACCAGCCTCCTACAGACCCTGACCGTCCCCCTGGATGGAAAAGCATCTCCCGAGGGGCTGCCTCAGTTTCTGGTCCGGGACGACATCCTCTGCTGGACACGCCGCGAAGCCGGGCTGGTGGGCTTCGGCGAAATCGCACGCTTCACCGCAACGGGCCCGGAACGCTTCCTCGAGGCCGACATCTGGTGGCGCCACCTCGTCCTCGAAGCCAACATCACCGATTCCGTGGAACTTCCCGGCACCGGCCCGGTCGCGTTCGGCTCCTTCGCCTTCTCCAAGAAGTCCCCGTTTGAATCACGGCTGATCGTGCCCGAGATCGTGGTGGGCGTCCGTGACGGCCAGTACTGGCTCACCCAATTAACGTTCGACGACGGCGAACTCAGCAGGGAGGGCGCCCTCACCGCGCTGGCCGGCTGGCTCAGCGGCGGCAATCCCGGTGACACCCTCACCTTTGGTGACGGCCCGGCGTCGGCGGTTCCCTCCGGCGGGGACGGCACCTCCGCCGCCGGTTCCAGGAAGGGAGGCGGCGCCGTCGTACGCCCTTCGCCGTTGGCAGCGGGCGCAACCCTGCACACCGGTTCGCTCAGCGAGGAAGACTGGATGGCGGCCGTCGCGGCCGGCGTGGCGGAAATCCGGACCGGGGCGCTGGAGAAACTGGTGCTGGCGCGGGACATCGTGGCCACGCTTCCGGCCGGCGTCAGCGCGGCGAAGGTTTTGCGCGAGCTCGCCCTCCGGTACCGCGAATGCTGGACTTACGGCGTGGACGGGCTGGTGGGTGCCACGCCCGAGATGCTGATCCAGGTGGAGGGCCGCACCGCCCAGGCGCGCGTCCTGGCCGGAACCCTGGACCGCCGCGACGCGCACGGCGAGGACGGGATTCCGATGGATTATGCGGAGCGGGTTCTGGCCGGATCCGAGAAGCAGCGGCACGAACACGAGATCGCCATCCAGTCGCTCACCTCGCAGCTGGCGCCGTTTTCCGAGGCCATGAACGCGCACGACGAGCCCTTCATCCTGGAGCTGCCGAACGTGTGGCATCTGGCCTCGGACGTCAAGGCGGAACTCGCGGAAGTCGAAGGCCACGTGCCCACCTGCCTTGCGCTGATCAACGCGCTGCATCCCACCGCCGCAGTCTGCGGGACGCCAACTTTGGTGGCGGGCGCCCTGATCCGCAAGCTGGAGCACCTGGACCGCGGACCGTACGCCGGCCCTGTCGGGTGGCTGGACGCCGCCGGCAACGGCGAGTGGGGCATCGCCCTCCGCGGCGCCGTCATCGAGGACCTGCACACCGTCCGGCTATATGCCGGCTGCGGCATAGTGGACGGATCGCAGCCCGAGGCCGAGCTGGCGGAGACCTGGGCGAAGTTCCGCCCGATGCTGGAGTCCTTAGGAATCCGCAGTTAGTTCTCCCGCAGGACTTGATCTCGGCGTGGTTTAGTTATCCAATAGTAAAAATGTGTTTCGTGTGATGCACATCTCACATTCGGCGATACACTATGAACCGATTTAGTACCGCACACTCCTGCAACAAAAGGTAAGAAACATGCAGCTCAAGTCCCTGGCACACGCCAAAATCGCCGCCAAGGCAGCAGCCCTCCTTGCCGCCGGCGCCCTCACCCTCACGGCCTGCGGCGGCAGCTCCACCCCGGCAGCCTCCGAAGGCGGAATCGCCCTCATCAACGCCGGCAAGCTCACCATCTGCTCCGACGTTCCGTACGAGCCCTTCGAATTCCAGAAGGACGGCAAGATCGTCGGCTTCGACATGGACATCGCTGCCGAGGTCGCCAAAGACCTCAAGGCCGAACTGAACGTTGTGGACAGCTCCTTCGAAGCCATCGAGACCGGCACCGCGCTGACCCAGTGCGACCTCAGCGTCTCGTCCATCTCCATCACGGACGTCCGTAAAGCGGCCATGGACTTCTCCACCCCGTACATGGATGACGACCTGACCCTCCTGGCCTCCACCGCTTCGGGCATCACCGGCATCGACAGCGCCAAGGGCAAGAAGGTGGGCGTCCAGCAGGCCACCACCGGCGCCAAGTACGCCGCTGACAAGGGCATCGACGCGCAGCAGTTTGAGGACTCCGGCCTTCTGGTGCAGGCAGTCCAGGCCGGCACCATCGACGCGGCCCTGGGAAACCAGTCCGTTCTGGCCTACGCCATCAAGGACAAGCCCGAGTGGAAGCGCGTCGAGAACTACGCCACCGGCGAGAAGCTGGGTATTGCCATCAAGAAGGGCAACACGGCCATGGCCGAAAAGGTCAATGCGACCCTCAAGCGGCTCACGGATGACGGCAGCCTGAAGAAGTTCGAAACCACCTGGTTCGGCCAGACGGCCAAGTAGCAACCACCCCGGCCTCATGCACGCTTGAGGCCTTGCAGCCCTGAGAATTACGCCGCTGGGGCCCCTGACGAGACTCACCGCAGCCCGTCCGGGGCCTCAGCCACGCAAACGAATGTGAGCATCCCATGGCAATGACCGCACGTCAACGGGCCAGAGTGAGCCTGTATGTCCAGATCGGCATCTTCATTGTGGCCGTGGTCGCGCTGATCCTGGCCACCGACTGGAAAACCATCGGCAACAGCGTCTTCAACTTCGGCAAGATCGGCCCGATGTTCCCGGACATCTTCCTTGTGGGCCTCAAAAACACCCTGATCTACACGTTCCTCGGCTTCGCGGTGGGCCTCACCGGCGGCCTGCTGCTCGCTCTGATGAAACTCTCCAGTTTCCCGCTCTACCGCTGGATCGCCACCGGCTACATCGAGTTCTTCCGCGGGATCCCGGCACTGCTGGTCTTCATCGCCTTCGGTTACGGTGTTCCCCTGGCGTTCGGCGTCCAGTGGAACGTCACCGTTATTGTGATGATCTCCCTGGGTATGGTGGCTGCGGCATATATCGCCGAGACCCTCCGCGCCGGCCTGCAGGCTGTGCCCAAGGGGCAGCTCGAGGCCGCCCGTTCGCTGGGCATGCCTTTGTGGCGCGCCATGGTGTCCATCGTGATCCCGCAGGCGTTCAAAATCGTGCTGCCACCGCTGACCAACGAGGTCATCCTCCTGACCAAGGACTCCTCGCTGATCTACGTGCTGGGCCTGACCGCCTCGCAGTACGAGCTCACCAAGTTCGGCCGCGACGGCATCTCCAGCCTGGGCGCCGGACTGACCCCGCTCCTGGTGGCCGGTGCCTTCTACCTGGTCATTACCATCCCGCTGAGCCTCCTGGCCCGGAAGTTCGAAAGCCGCTCCGCGCGGACCAAGCGATAGGCAGGGAAGCCATGAACGACGTCGTAAATTCCTCCGCCGGCAACACCGGCACCCTCCACGCGGCGGGCGTGTCCATCAAGGACCTCCGCAAGTCCTACGGCAGCAACGAGGTCCTCAAAGGCATCAGCCTGAACGTTGCGCCCGGCGAGGTGGTGTGCCTGATCGGACCGTCGGGTTCCGGCAAGTCCACCCTGCTGCGCTGCGTCAACCTGCTCGAGCAGCCCAACGAAGGAGCCATCCACGTGGGCGGCTTCGAGGCCACCGATCCCGATGTGGACATCGACAAGATGCGCCGCAAGGTGGGCATGGTGTTCCAGCAGTTCAACCTGTTCCCGCACCTGAACGCCAAGCGCAACTGCTCGATCGCCCAGACCAAGGTCCTGAAGCGGTCCCAGGAAGAGGCAGACAAAGTATCCTTGCACAACCTGGAGCGCGTTGGCCTGGGCCACCTCGCCGACCGTTTCCCGGACGAGCTTTCCGGCGGCCAGCAGCAGCGCGTGGCCATTGCCCGTGCCCTGAGCATGGACCCCGAGCTGATGCTCTTTGACGAGCCAACCTCCGCCCTGGACCCCGAGACCGTGGGCGATGTCCTCTCGGTCATGCGGAACCTGGCCAAGGAGGGCATGACCATGCTGGTGGTCACCCACGAGATGGGCTTCGCGCGCGAAGTGGCCGATCGCGTGGTCTTCATGGACGGCGGCGTGGTCGTTGAAGAGGGCGTGGCCGAACAGGTCATCTCCGCGCCCACCCAGGCCCGCACCAAGGAATTCCTGCGCCGAGTCCTGGACCCGACGCATATCGAGATCGAGGAGTAGGCGCCCCTTCCAGGACGCGGCTTGCCTGCCGACGCGCGGCTTCATTTTCGACACACTTGTGCCCTGTCGCTACCGGAATCCCCGTAGCGGCAGGGCATTAGCGCGTCCCGGGGCCGAAACCGCGTCCGGGGGTCAGCCCGCGAGGACTCCTGCGACGGCGGCGGCCACGGCTTTGTTGATCCGGGCGTGGAGCGCGCGGAGGTCGGTACGGTCCGTGCGGACTTCAATGATGCTGCGCCCCGCCACGGGTGCGGTGAGCGCCTCGGCGAGTCCCGCCGTCGTGCTTACTGAGCAGTGCCCGACGCCGTATGCCGCGGCCAGTGCCGCGATGTCCACTGCGTGGGGGGTGCTGAAGAGCCGTTCCACCGTGTCCGCGTAACGTCCGGATTCCTCTACGGCACCGTGCTCCAGGAGGCTGAAGATGGCGCCACCGGAGTCGTTGAGGACCACGATCCGGAGCTGCGGCTGGTCCTCGCCGGAACCCAGGAGCAGGCCGCCGGCGTCGTGCAGGAAGGTGACGTCGCCCAGCAGCAGGGTGGTTTCCTGCCGGCCGCCCAGCGCGATGCCGGTGGCGGTGGAGATGGTGCCGTCGATCCCGGCGAGGCCGCGGTTGGCGTAGACAGTGGCGGCCGGCGCGGCTGCGGGAAGGCCGGCCAGGTCAACGTCGCGGATGCCGTTGGAGGATCCGAGCATCAGCTGGCCACCGGCGTGCTTCCAGACCAGCGAGCCCACGGCCGGGCCGGTCGCATCGACTTCCGCGGCCAGGACACCATCGAGTGCATGCTGCGCGGCAGAACCGGCCAGCAGCCATTTGTCCAGCCACGCGGACGGTCCGCGGCCAGCGAATTCGGCGAGATCGGCCAGGTTCTCCAGCGGCAGCTCGGTCCGCCGGCCAGGCTCGTACCAGGCCACCGGGACCGGCTGGTACAGGGCGGACGGGACGTCGGCGCGCTCCAGGAGGGCAGAAACCGGCCGCGACAATGTGGGCCGGCCGAACATCACCACCCGCTCGATCGGCGTTGCTGAATCCGGCCCGAAGTGCTGGAGCAGGAGGCGGTATGGCCCCACCGCGTTGGGCCCGAAACGCGCGTTGGACGACGGTTCGGCCAGCAGCGGCAGGCCGTGGGCGCGCGCGAACGCCTCGGCGACCGGCCCGGCGTCGTGCCCTGCCAGCACCACGGTGCGCCGTTCGTCCAAGGCGGCGGCAGCGGGCGGGAGGTCCATGGTGAGGGGGTCGGTGCCGATGCGGAACTTCGGGCGGCCGGCCGCCGTCGGGAGCCCTTCCCCCGGTGCCGGGACCAGCGGGTCTCGGAACGCGAGGTTGAGCTGGACAGGTCCGGGAGCGAGGTCGGAAAAGGCGCCGGTGGCTGCGGACAGCGCGGTTTCCACGGCGCGTACAGGGTCGCTGCCGGCAGGGACGTCGGTTGCGAAACGGACATGCTCGCCGAAAAGGTCCAGCTGGACGGTGGTCTGGTTCGCCCCGGTCCCCAGCAGTTCCTCGGGCCGGTCAGCTGACAGGATCACCAGCGGGACGGCGGCGTGGTTTGCCTCCATGACCGCGGGCATCAGATTCCCGACGGCGGTGCCAGATGTGGTGAGGACGGCCGCCGGGGAGCCGGTGGAGAGGGCAAGGCCGAGGGCGGTGAAGCCTGCGCTGCGCTCGTCGATGCGGACCAGGAGTTCCATCCGGCCGGCGGCTTCAGCCTCTGCCAGGGCGTAGGCCATGGGGGCGGAGCGGGAGCCGGGCGAGACCACCACGTACTGGATACCGCCGTCGGTCAGGGCGTCGACGGCGAGCCTCGCCGCCGCGAGGGAGTTCAGGGAAGTCACCGGTCCAGTCTGCCACCCCTCGACGCTCTGGCACTCCCTGCCGCTTAAAACCAAACGCTCTCCCACCGACGGCCCCGAAGGGGACAAAAGGTGAGAGAGCGTTGGTCAGGAACAACTAAGCGTCCGTGCGGAACACCTGGATGACGGACGGACGGGGCGCGCGGGCCTGGCCGGCTGCCGGCGTCGCACCTTCCTTGACGTAGTCCGGGAAGAAGGAGCGCTGGGCCGCGAACGTTCCTTCCTCGCCCGGGTGCTGGACGGAGACGAACACGGTCCGTTCTTCGTCGTGCACGATGGGGCCGCAGGTTTCGCTTTCACGAGGCACAGCCAGGAACTGCTCCACGTTGCCGCGCTCAGCGCCGTCAAGGGTGACCTTGAACAGGCCGTCAGCCTTGCCGATGCCGGAGGGCGCACCATCGGTGGAGATCCACAGGTTTCCGACGGAGTCGAACGCGAGGTTGTCAGGGCAGGAGATGGGCGAGACCTTGTCCGCCGGGAAACCGGAGAAGTAGGTCGACTTGTCCACGGCAGGATCTCCACAGACGATGAGCAGGTTCCAGGCGAACGTCGTGGAGTCCTGGCCCCCGACCTCGGTGATTTCGACGATGTGGCCGTCTTTGTTCTTGTTGCGGGGGTTCGCCTCGTCGGCGAAGACGTTGCCGTCGATGCCGCGCTTGCTGTTGTTGGTGCATGCGACGTAGACCTTGCCGGTGTGCAGGCTCGGCTGTACGTCCTCGCATCGGTCCATCTTGGTGGGGCCGACTTTGTCTGCTGCGAGGCGGGTGTAGACCAGGACCTCCTCAACGCTCATTTTGTCCACCTTGGACTCGCCGTTGACCACCAGGGGCAGCCACTGACCGGTGCCATCGAACGCGCCGTCCGCCGGAACCTCGCCGGCCTTGAAGTCAGCAGAGTTGCCCGTGAACTTCGCGACATACAGGTCGCCGGCGGAGAGCAGCGTCATGTTGTGCTTGCGGTCGCCCTCTTTGTAGAAGTCCCGTGAGACAAATTTGTAGAGGTAATCGAAGCGCTCGTCGTCACCGGAGTAGGCCACAACCTTGCCGTTCTCGGCAATGATCACGTTGGCGCCCTCGTGTTTGAAGCGGCCCAGCGAGGAGTGCTTCTTCGGGGTGGAAGTGGGATCGAACGGGTCGACTTCGACGATGTAGCCGAAGCGGTTGGCTTCGTTTTCGTAGCCCGGCTTGCGGGTGTCGAAGCGATCTTCGTCAATTTCCCACTGGCGCGCGGTGGCCTTGCTGGTGAGGCCGTAGCGCTTGTCGTAATCAGAGGTGCCGGGGGCGACGAAGTAGCCGTTGAAGTTTTCTTCGCCGGAGAGGATGGTGCCCCACGGGGTGGTTCCGCCGGAACAGTTGCCCAAAGTGCCCTTGATGAAGCGGCCTGCCTTGTCATCAGCCGTCTTCACCAGCGGCGATCCCGCAACCGGGCCGGTCAGTTCGTAAATGGTGCTGTTCAGGAAGCGGCGGTTCAGCGGCGCACCCTTGACGTAGGTCCACGGTTTGGTGGTGTTCTTGCGCTCCAACTCGACGACGGACAGTCCGTGCGCGGCCTGTCCCACCGCGCGCATCTGCGCCGCCGGCATCGTGGCGGGGAACATGATTCCCTCGTTGGTGTATTCGTGGTTGGCGAACAGAACGGCGCGGCGGCCCTTGGTGTCCGGGATCTCGATAATGTCCGAGTAGTCGTTGTTGTAGCCGAACTGCTTTTCCTGCGCGGCGGCCGTCTGGTTGTTGACGTCAAAGTCCGGTGTGCCGTTGAAAATGGGGTCACCCCAGCGAATCACGGGCTGCCAGGTGAAACCTTCAGGGACAGTAACGGCGTCAACCAGCTTGTCCACCGGAGCGATCGGCGTGAACTTCAGCTTCGAGGCACCGAAGCCCTCTTTCGCTGCGGGTGCCAGGCCCGGGCCGCCGGCAACGGCCGGTTCCGCGGACGTGACAGCAGAGCCGAGGACGACGGCGAGCGCACCTGCGGCGCCGAAGCCCAGGGCGGCGCGGCGGGACATCGTGGCGGACGCGATATCGCGGAAGTAGCTGTTTGAGCTGGTGTTGCAGACGTCGCCTGAGCATGCGTTGTCGCATTTCAGGGCACAGGTGACGGCGCTGCGCTTGCCCTTGGTGTGGCCAAGCATGGGCAGCAGGGAGAATTTGCGGGGTGTCGTTTCAGACAAGGGTTGCCTCCAGTATGACGATCGGGTCCCGCCCACCCTGTCAGCCCGTTCCAACGTGGAGCCGTCAGCAAGGTGAAATCCCGGTTAATGGCCGGTGACCTGCAGGGATATGCAAGAGGGTCGCCCGAAAACGTGCAGGAAGTGCCAGAGGGTCGTGGGTGGGTTAGGGGGCGGTGGGGCCGAGGAGGGCGTGGACGCGGCGGAGGCGGTCCAGCCACCAGTCGCGGCGGCCGGCCGGGGCGGCGAACTGCTCCAGCAGCCCGGCATCGGCGGCGACGTCGCGGAGGCGGATGGCGCCGTCGTCTGCCACCAGCGGGTCCAGGGTGATGTCCGAGGTGAACAGCGAGACGGTCCCGAGCCCGCACGCATACGGCAGTTCCGGCAGCGCCGCCGCCAGGGCGAGCCCGGCGCGGATGCCCACCGAGGTGTCCAGCGCGGAACTCACGACGGCGGGGAGCCCTGCCTGCGCCACGATGTCCAGGGCGCGCCGCACTCCCCCAAGCGGCGCCACCTTGACAACAATGAGATCGGCCGCGCCGGCCCGCGCCACACGCAAAGGGTCGGATTCCTTGCGGACACTCTCGTCCGCTGCGATCAGCACTGGAGTGCCCGCGGCCCGCAACCGTGAGCGGACCTCGGCCAGGCCTTCAATCGTGGGTACGGGCTGCTCGGCATATTCGAGCCCGACGGCGGCTAACCGGGTGAGTGCCTCGACGGCGGCAGGCACGTCCCAGCCACCGTTGGCGTCCACGCGGATGGCGGCGTCCGGCAGGGCGGAGCGGACGGCGGCGAGGCGGGCGGCGTCGTCGTCGAGGGTCTGGCCTTGTTCGGCCACCTTGACCTTGACGGCGTCCACCCGGCCGAAGCGTGCCAGCACTTCAGCCACCCGCCCGGCAGGGACCGCGGGCACGGTGGCATTGACCGGAATCACCGATCGGACAGGAGCAGGGAAGCCGGACCAGCCGGCCTCGATGGCGGCAGCGAGCCAGCGGGAGGCCTCGGTATCGGCGTATTCAGGGAACGGGCAGAATTCGCCCCAGCCGAGCGGGCCGCGCAGCAGCAGGGACTCGCGCTCCATGATCCCGCGGAACTTCACCCGCATGGGCAGGCTCACCACATGGGCGTTGGCCAGCAGTTCCTCGACGGGAGGGAGAGCGAAAGGAAGGGCGGGCATGGCTTCACTGTACCGGCGGCCCGGTTCCCGGGACGCAAGCCAATGGGCCTATGTGGACAACCTAGATCCACTTGTTGTGCTTGAACGTCAGGTAAAGCGTTACCCCCATTGCCAGCATCAAACCCAATGCAAAGGGGTAGCCAAACAGCCAGTTGAGCTCGGGCATGTCGCGGAAGTTCATCCCATAGATCGAGGCCACCAGGGTGGGCGCGAAGAGGATGGCCGCCCAGGAGGAAATGCGTTTGACCTGCTCGTTCTGGGAGAAGCTGGATTCGGTGAGCTTGCGCATTTCGTCGTTCTGCCGCTGGGCCACCAGGGCTGCGTTGACGGCCAGGGCGTTCTGCAGCAGTGCCCGGAAGGAGGCCACCCGTTCGTTCAGCCGGATGGCGTGGTCCAGGACGTCACGGAGGTGGTCCCGCAGTTCGTCGGCCGGCGGGCGCCCGGGGGTCCCGGTGAGCAGCCCCTGCAGGATGGGCACGAGCGGACCGGTGGCGCGCTGGAACGTGATGACCTGGCGGGAGAGCTCGTAGATCCGGCGGGACACGTCAGGATCGGCGCCGAAGAGGTCGTCCTCGATCTCGTCCACGTCGTTCTCCAGGCCTGCGGCCACGGGTTCGTACTCGTCCACCACCTGGTCCAGGATGGCGTAAAGCACCGCGTCCGGCCCGAGGGCCAGGAACTCGGGCATGGCTTCCATCCGGCGGCGGACCCGGGCCAGGTCCGGTGATTCGGCATGCCGGACTGTCACCACGTAGTCAGGCCCCACAAAGACGTGGATCTCGCCGAAGTCCACTTTCTCGACGTCGTCCAGGTAGCGGGCGGGCCGCAGCACCACGAAGACGCATTCGCCGTAGTGCTCCAGTTTGGCGCGCTGGTGGCCGGTCAGGGCATCCTCGACGGCGAGCGCGTTGAGATCGAACTCCTCGGCGACGGACCGCAGTTCCTCGGCATCCGGGCGGTACAGACCGATCCATGCCATCCCCTCGCGCTGGCGCAGGACGAAGTAGGTCTCGTCCAGGCTTTCGGGGTCCTCTGTCCGGAGCCCGTCGACATAAACGGCGTTGTCGATGATGGTCATGGTCTGCCTCCCCGGGCCATAGCTCCTTCAGGTTCGCTGGCCCGTTGGCGTTCCCAGTCATCGAGGAGGGCGGGAACCCGGGCGTGGAGGAATCGGTAGAAACGGCCCATTTCCGATACCCGGGCCCCCGCGGCCGATCCCGCGGGCAGCGCTTCGGCAATGGCATCTGTCAGAACGGCCAGGCTCTGATAGACGGGGCTTTTCCGCATGGTGGCGATGTACCAGGCGTCGTCGTGGAGGGCGTACAGATCCCGGCGGCTGCCCGGCTGCGAGACCCGCTGCACGAACCCGACGGTCTGCAGATACCGCACGGCCCCGGACACCGCGGCCGCGCTCACGCCCAGCCGGTCCGCAAGCTCGGCGGCGGTGAGGCTTCCGTCCTCGGACGAGACCAGTGCCATCAGGGCACGGGCGGGCATCTTGGGGAAGCCCGCCGCCGCGAAGCCTGCCGCCGCCTTCTCCGCCGCCGCGTTGACGTCCGCCTCGTTGACGTCCGCCTCGCTGACCGCGGCCTCGTTGACCGCATTGACCCCGCCGGCCATCATGCCGTCCCCGTTTCCCGCCGCCGCATCCCGATGACGGCAACGGCACCGGCAACCACCGCGATTGCGAGCATCCACCACGCGCCGCTCCAGTCCGTCGTCGAACCGTTGGGAACGGGGGTGTGGGTGAACGGCGAGAGGTCCCGGATGGACTGGTCCAGGCCGATCATTCCGCCGAAGATGCCCGTCACCACGCCTGCCCCCAGAAGGGCCCAGCCCACCGCGATGGTGGCCGAAGGCCACAGCACAAACACCAGTGCGGGGATGGCGAGGTAGATCAGGGCCGCGGGAAGCTGGGCCGCAGCGGTCTCCCACACAGCCTGCGCGCTGACGGAGGTGTCGCCCGAGCCGGCCAGGGACGCCCAGGTTCCGAATGCCGTCAGGAACATCACCAGCAGCACCGAGGCCGTTCCCAGCAGCAGATAGCTGACCAGCCAATGCATCCGGCTGATGGGTGCCGCGAGCAGGAGTTCGGCGGTACCGGCCGATTCTTCCTGGCGGAGGCGGATGACGGCCTGCAGCCCGCACGCGGCCGCCAGTATCCCGGCGATCGAGAACATTGCCGAAATCATGAGTTGCGTGAGGGACACGCCCTGGGACTGGAGCATGGCACGCAGCGCGGCGGTGATGTTGCCGCCGACATTGTCCGCGGCGGCGATCGCGCTGCTAAGCGAGCCTGCCAGGAGCCCCATTGCCAGGCCGCCGATGCACCAGCCGATGATCGAACCGGTCTGCAGCCGCAGGGCCAGCGCCGTGGGGCTGCTTAGGCCTCGACGCGCGGCGGCCCGGCCCGGAAGGGCTCCCCACACGCTCGCGCCGCTGTCCCGCCGGTTCAGGATGAGCCAGGCGGCGGTCCCGCAAACAACCGCGAGCGCCAGCGGCAGCAGCAATGGCCACCACCTGTCGCCCGTGAAAGCGAACGTCTGCTGGCCCCACCCGATCGGGGAGAACCAGCTGGCCGCCCCCGCGGTCATCACGGTCCCGTCGGCGCTCGGTGTACCCGTGGCGTCCCCGATGCCGCGCAGGAGGTAGGCCAGGACAACCAGCGCCGAGGAGAAGCCGTTTGCGCCGCGGGAGGTTCCCATCAGCTGGGCCACCAGGAGGCCGACGCCCAGGAAGGCCAGGCCGACGGCGCCCGTTGCGGCCCCGGCCACCAGGGCACCGGCGGGGTCCAAACCGGCCGCTGAAAAGCCCGCAAACACAGAGAGCGTCACCAGCACATTGGCGGTGGTGCCATGCAGGATCGTTGCGGCTGCGGGGATCAGGCGCCCAGCCGGGGTTGACGCGACCAGCTCGGCGCTTCCGCTTTCCTCGTCAGCCCGGGAGTGCCGGACGGCGAGGAAGGTGCTCATCAGGCCGGCCAGCAGGGCAAGGAAGGAGTAGATCTGGAAGAACGAGAAAGCGCCCAGGCTTGCTCCTCGGGCCAGGCCGCGCAGCATCAGGATGGCAGGGGTTGCGATGGCGACCTGCAGGATCTGTGCACGGTCCGCCTCATTGCCGTAGGTCTGGTGAATGGCTGTAGCGGAGAACAGGGCCATGGCACCGATGCCCAGCACCCAGATGGCCAGCTGCCAGCGGTCACGCCGCAGGCGCTGGCCCCACAGGATCCGGAGCTCACCCATCTCAGCCGCGTCCCCTCGCGCCGAGCAGGTGCCGGCGCCGGGTGTGCTCCGCGGCAGGCTCCCCGGCGGCCTCCCCGTCAGCGGTCCCCGAGGCTGCGCCCCCTCCGGCCCGCACCGACGTGTCGCCGTAGTGGCGCAGGAACAGCTCCTCGAGGGACGGCGGCGTGATGATCAGTCCCTGGACGCCGAGGGCGCCAAGGACCGGAAGCACCTCAGCGATCCGGTCCGAGTCGGCACCGAACCTGACCCTGCCGCCGTCGGCCGTCAGGTCATGGACGGCACCCAGCTCCGCCAGGGCACGGGTGTCCACTCCGTCCGCGGCGAAGGAGACCTCGCTGCGGGTGAGGTGGCGCAGCGAGTCCAGGGTCCCGCCGTCCACCACTCTGCCGGCGCGGATGATGCTCACGCGGTGGCAGAGCACTTCCACCTCGGAGAGGATGTGGCTGGAGAGCAGGACCGTGGCACCGCGTTCGACGGCGGCGAGCACCTCACGCCGGAAGACCGCCTCCATGAGCGGGTCAAGGCCGGATGTGGGCTCGTCGAGGAGGTACAGCTCGGCGTCGGTGGCGAGGGCGGCGATCAGTGCCACTTTCTGCCGGTTTCCCTTTGAATAGGTGCGGCCCTTCTTGCCCGGATCGAAGTCGAAGGCGTCGCAGAGGTACGCCTTGCGCTGCCGGTACGCCGCATCGTCGGAGGCGCCCCCGCGCAGGCGGGAGAGGAGGTCGATGGTTTCGCCGCCGGAAAGGTTGGGCCAGAGCCGGACATCGCCGGGGACGTAGGCCAGGCGGCGGTGCAGTTCCACGGACCGGGTCCAGGGGTCCAGCCCCAGGACCGTGGCGGAGCCGGAGGTGGCCCTGGCCAGGCCCAGCAGGACGCGGAGCGTGGTGGACTTGCCGGCGCCGTTGGGTCCAAGGAACCCGTGGATCTCGCCGCGGTGGACTTCGAGGTTGAGTCCGTCAAGGGCGCGGACCCTGCCGAAGTGCTTGTGCAAATCAACGGTCTGGATGATGGTTTCCATATTTCGAACACTACTCAGATTCACGGTTTTGTGAAGGTTCAAAAGTCCCCTCAATCCTTCCAATGCATATACATATGGGTATACAATTTGGGCATGGCAAGGGCGGCGACAACGGCAGATGCCTTCAACGCGGTGGCGGAACCGCGCCGCAGGGAAATTCTGGATGCCCTCGCGCAGGGCGAGCGCCCGGTCAACGATCTCGTGGAGCTCCTCGGCCTGGCCCAGCCGCACGTGTCGCGGCACCTCCGGGTGCTCCGCGAGGTGGGCGCCGTGGACGTGCGCGGCGACGGCCGGCAGCGGCTCTACCGGCTGAACCCGCAGGCCCTGAAGCCCATCCACGACTGGGTTGCCGGCTACCAGCACCTCTGGGAGGAACGGTTTGAGCTCCTCGAGGACGTGCTGGAGGACCTCCAGGATGAAGAGCACCGACAGGACACAAGTCAGGACACACAGAAGTAAGGAGCAGGGCAATGGCACAGACAAGCAGCGGCACCATGGACATCACGTTCCCCAGCGACCAGGAAATCCTGATCACCCGGACCGTGCAGGCGCCCCGGCACCTGGTGTACCGGGCCTGGACCACGCCGGAGCTCGTCAGGAAATGGTGGGCCGGCCGCCGCGGCGAGATGACGGTGGCGGACATGGACTTCCGGGTGGGCGGGGCATGGCGGTATGTCATGGTGGCGCACGGCGAATTCGAGGTCGCGTTCCACGGCACGTACCGGGAAATTGTCCCCAATGAGCGGATCGTCAACACCGAGGTCATGGAAACGCCGGACACCGCGCAGGACAGCGAGGACGGCGCCGTGGTCAACACCGTCACCTTTGACGAGGCCGACGGCGGCGGCACCACCGTGCGGATCCGCACCGATGCGGGAAGCAGGAAAGTCCGGGACATGATTGCGCAGTCCGGCATGGAAGGCGGCGTGCGCGAACAGTTCGAAATCATCGAGGAGCTGGCCGCGTCTCTCACGTGAAGCCTGGTCCAAGGTTTCTGTGACACCCTTAACCGATGACCTTTTCACGACAGGCCCCGGCCCGGACCCGGCTGCGCCCCGCCCCGGGCTCCGGCTTTATGTTCGCGTTCGCCACGCTGGCCTGCATTGTGGGACTGATCGCCACGTATTACTACTTCGTCCAGACCACCACGGGCCAGTTCATCGACGAGTCCGCGCTGGTTGAAGCCGTGGACATCCACGGGCCCGCGGGCAAGGCAGCCACCGAGTTCCTCGACTGGCTGCCCACCATCTCGCTGGTGGTGGCCGCCGTCGTGGTCCTGTTTGTCACCGTGATCCGGCGCCGCTGGACGGCGGCGGGGATCGCGGTGGCGGCCTGCGTCGGCGCCAATATCGCCACGCAGGTCCTGAAGGACGTGCTGCCGGCCCGCCCGGACAAGGGTGTGGTGACCCTGGAGCTGAACTCACTGCCGTCCGGGCACACCACCCTGGCGGCGTCGGCGGCGGCTGCGGTGTTCCTGATGTCCTCACCGCGCTGGCGTCCCATGGCCGGGTTTGTGGGCGGCACGTTCGCGATCGCGTCCGGGGTTTCCACACTGATCAACCAGTGGCACCGCCCGGCCGACGTCGTGGCCGCCTTTCTGCTGGTGGGCGCCTTCATGATCCCCGCGGGCTGGCTGATCATCCGAACCGGCGGGGTGTGGAACGTGTGGGAAGGCTTCGGCAGGCACCTCGGATCAGCCAGGATCTGGCTGACTCTGCCGGTGGCCATCGGGCTGGCCTCCGCGGCGGTGGCGGTGTATTCGCTGGCCAAGATCGCGCCGGGTCCTGCCCAGGAAGGCAGCACCACCAACTACTTCTGGGCCGGGATTTCGCTCATTGTGATCGCCGGGTACCTGGCCACCGTGGCCACTACGTCCCTGTTTGCCTACGCCGCCCGACGGCCGGACGCGCCAAGGCGCTGACGGCACCGAGGCGCTGATGGCGCAACACGCTGATGGCAGCGGCCCGGGGGGTGAAGGCAGCATAACTCAGGGTCGTGAGGCGGCCCGCCCGGTACAGTCACGGACGTCGTTCGAAGTGAGCGGTCCCAGCCCGGGATCTGCAATGACCGCTTTCACCTCAGCCGACTCCAGAAGGTCCTGTATCGGTTTTGGTGGTTTTGGTGCGGTGCTCCCGTTGAGGCTGATGTCGTCGGGGTGGGCCCGGAGATGGTCGGCAAGCAAGGGCCAACGGATTTCCAGGACCGCCCAAAGTGCGAGGGACCTGATTGGAATACTGGTCAAGCCCTCAAGGATGCGTAAGGAACGCAGCACGTTGTAAGTGTTCACGAACAGCTTGATGCTCCGCGGGTTCGGTTCCAAAAACCTGCCGTAGGGTGCGAGCGCGTGGCGGGTGCTCTCCTGGATCAGTGACTCGGAAAACCTGACCGCGGCTGTTCCGAGCACTTCCAGGCGCAGTGCGGCGTCAGTTAGCTGGTTGGCGCCCGCGGCCGCCCTGGAGATGTCCTCTCCCGTCGCTGCGTCGCGAACCCGGGACAGGACCTCTTCCTTCAGGTTTTCCTGACCCTCAGCGGTTGCATCGCCGCCGGGCTGGAGTTTCAGCAACGACTCATAGAAGGCCTGTTTGGTTGCCTCGGATATCGAGGGGAGGCGCACCTGAAGCTGGAAGATCTTCTCCAGGAACTGGTAGCCGAGCGGCCGGCCAAGCACTTCCGCGGGTCTGGCGGAGTTGTAGTGGGCCTCATAACTGGTTCGAATCCAATGGCCGTCAGCCGCGACGAACGCATAAGGTCCCGGAGGTGGAGCCTTGGAAGCCGGGCCGGCCACTGTCTGGCGCGCATCGCGGACCAGGGTCTGGATGACGCTGAGGAAGTCCACAATGTACTCGGGCTCGCAGCGGTCAAGGTCGTCGATGAGAAACACCGCCGATTTTTTCGTGCGCCCCAAAGTCCTGCCGAAGAGCCGCCTCACCTCCACCATGGGGTTGGTCGCAGCCGAAACAAAGTCCTTGGCCGGGCGGTGCGAGTCCGGGAGCAGGAACCGGTAAGTCGCCGACAGGCCCGCCACTCCCAGCACCAGGAGCGAAGCGATCTTCCCTATCGAATCAGCCATCTCCGCCCCCGCTTTGAGGTCGAGATTCGCCAGCAGCGTGAGTCCGAAGAGTCCCACGGTCAGCACAGCAACGGCGGAAAGGAAAGGAACCAAGCGGGTTTGGATGACATGCGCGCGGCTCGTTGCCTTCGCGCGGATCCAAGCAAGGGCTGTCCAGTGGGAAAGGCGGACCGCGTCTTTCTCCACTGCTTCACGGAGGGCGTTGTGCAGGGTCCACCACTGGAGCCCTACCTTCTGCTCGCGCCAGGCGTTGATTTCAATGATCAGGAAATCGTCGGTGGCCTCGAGCTGTTTCCTGAGGAACCTGAACAGAGTGCTCTTGCCCGACCCCCACGGACCATCGATGTGGACCATGAAAGACTCGCCCTTCGGTGATGTCCCGGTGCGCATTTCCCTGAGCTCCCTGAGCTTCATCGCCAGCGTTGTGGCCAGATAATCGCGTCCCAGCATGTCCTTTTCAGCAAGACCGTCGTGAACCCAGCCGGTCTTGTCGGAGACTTCCGGCTCCGGGCTGGGGCCGGCGGCCGCCCCTGGACTAGAGCCCGCGGTCTTCTCCGAGCCAGAGTCCGCGGCCTCTTGACTAAGCGGGTTGGTGGCCCCCAGCCGCTCCAAGGCGGCAAGTGCGGCCTGGTGGTCGATCCCCAGCTTTTTGAGGCGCCGCGGGAGGGCGCCCTCGCCTTCGTTTTGTGCGGAAGAAAGGATGGCCCAGGCGAGGTCAGGGATGCCAACTTCGGAGCCAGCGGGGAGTTGATTCAAATACTCAGCCATGGAGCGGGCGAGTTCAGGCTCGGGCGCAGCATCATCGTGTGCCGTGAGCGTCCCGGCGTCGTCTACTTTGAGGATGCCGGCGAGGTCGGCTCGGTTTACGCCGGCTTGGGCGAGAGCATCATGAACGTCTGGATCGACCTTCATCAGCGCCCAGAGAAGGGTGGACCTTGTCACCCCTGTTCGAGAGCTCGCCCCTGCAAGCTGCCGCTCCCGTTGGGCAGCCGCCGCAAGCCGCGTGGCATCTGCTATTCCGGGCAAGGGCCGGAGGCCTGCTTCGATGATGAGTTCGGTGAGTGAGAGGGGGCCTTGCGTCTCCGGCATTTTTTCGGCGATTACTCATCCCTCCAATGTGCTCCCGGCAGGTTCCCAGTCAGCCGCCACTCAGGGCTTCTCGCCGGGCATCAGGCCCGTGCCCTGGGCATCACCCCCGGATGCGTGCGGTTTTTCGCCCGGCATCAACCCTTCTGCTGGCTTCTCCTGGGGCATCATGGACGGCCCCTCCCCCGGCATCCTGGCCGCGGTCCCTCCCCCCGCCGGCGACTCCTCGGGGGCTCCCTCACGTCCTTCCCGGCCAGCGCCGGCCGCGCGGCCGGAACCGGATTCAAGCTTGGCAGTCAGCTGTGGCGGCGCATCGGCCGGAACCGCGGACAGTGCTACCTTGCGGACACCCTGGTCGCTGTCGTCAACCAGGTCCATCAGTACCTCAGCCGCTGAATCAGAGGGAAGGTTGTTGGCAGCAGCTGCGGCCGCTACGCGAACACTCGCCGTTTCACTGTGTGCTGCGGCGGCCACAACGTCCTTGCCCTGGTCGCCTTCAAGCAGGCTGGCGGCGTAGGCGGCCTTGGCGGCCAGCATCGGGTCATCCCCCTCAACCAGGGTCCTCAGGTGCGGGAGTGCGTCGGGCCCAAGGGACGCGGCTTTGTCGTATTTCGGCTCGTCGGGTTCAAGGACCTCGAGCACGGCCTCCATCGTTACGCTCATGATTAGCTCCTATAGATCCTGGGTGAAGGCGCTGTTGATCATGGTAGTCACCTCGGTGTTGACCAGATCCGGTGGCGGATTGGTGATGTTGCCGGTGCCGTTTCCTGTCATCAGCCTGTCGTTGTCATTGACATGCCGCAGATCCAGGACATGCCCCACTTCGTGCCCGAGCGTCCATTGCGTGGCGCCCTGAGCCACCACGGCGCCCGGACGGCCCGCCGGATGGGCGGCACAGCCGTTGAACGGGGGTACCGTCGAGCGGACGAAGTACACGACGACGTCGTCGTTGCCTGCGTTGTTGCGGTTGGCAAAGAGCTGGTTCTGCTCCGCGGTCGTCGCCCCCATAACGCAGCTCCCGACGTCGATGTCGTTGAGGGCGGGAAGGTCCAGGTTTTCGGTGGACACCAGTTCGACGCCGATTCCCGCTGTTGCGTACACGTCCCGCATCCGCTGGACAGCAGTGTTCACGGCGACGTTCGGAACGGTGAGGACTTTTGCGTGCAAGCGGACGGTGGGGCCGACGGACCACCACCTGTGCCACATGGCGCTGTCGGTTCCGGCTCCGAAGATGTCGATCCGGTTTGGCCCCCAGGACACCGCCCCGGGTTCACTGGTGAGTACACCACCCAGGGACTCCCACCCGGACCACCCGTTCTGGAACCACTTATGCCACAGCGCCGAATCCGTGCCAACGGCGAACACGTCCAACCGCCCGGAGGCCCAGCTGGAAACCGACGGGGCGGACGTGAGGACACCGCCCAGGGACTCCCACCCGGACCACCCGTTCTGGAACCACTTATGCCACAGCGCCGAATCCGTGCCGACGGCGAAGACATCGATCCGTCCGTTACCCCAGGAGACCGCAGCCGGGGCGGACGTGAGCACTCCGCCCAGGGACTCCCACCCGGACCACCCGTTCTGGAACCACTTATGCCATAGGGCCGAGTCCGTTCCGCGGACGAAGACGTCGAGGCGTCCGGCGGCCCAGCTGGACGCTGACGGGGCTGACGTGAGCACTCCGCCCAGGGACTCCCACCCGGACCACCCGTTCTGGAACCACTTATGCCACAGCGCCGAATCCGTGCCGCGCACAAACACATCGATCCGCCCGTTGCTCCACGAGACGGCGCCGGGAGAACTGGTCAGCACGCCGCCCAGGGACTCCCACCCGGACCACCCGTTCTGGAACCACTTATGCCACAGCGCCGAGTCGGTCCCACGGACGAAAGTGTCCAGCCGTCCCGAGGACCACGACGATACGCTGGGCCCCGATGTCAGCACGCCGCCCAGGCTCTCCCAACCTAACCAAGTCATTGAAGGTCTCCTCACCAGCAGGCTGCCCACGGGCGGCCGATTCCGCTTCCACAGGAAAGTAAAGCCGCAGAAGCGTTACTGCCGCGTTATCGGCTTTCCCGGCGTGAAGGAGCTCCATCCCCGTCTGGTGGAATCGTCCAAGGACTCCGCATCCAAGGACCCCGGGGCCTTCACTGCCCGTGCGGAGGCGGCGGGGGCCTGCCGTCCTTGCCGACGCAGGTGACGTTCACAACGGTGAGGACGCCCAGCAGCAGGAATGCCGTGGTGCCGGAAAGGTTGGCCACCACGTTGCCCTGGGGATCTCTGGTGACGTACCAGATCAGGCCCCGAGGACCACCCTGAAGTAGAACATCAGGGAGGCAGAACATGCGGCCCTGATCAACATGCTGATGGCCAGCCGCCTGATCTACGGTGTCCCGATGGCAACACGTTCCGCCCGTCCATGTGGATAACCGGGCCGGACAAATACCTCCCAAGTACCGGAGCGCACCGAAGCAGGTACCTGTTACTCGTGACACCGGCCTGTTCCGAATCCTAGGCTCGTAGGCAGAGGCGGCTCTGGCAAGAAGCGTGCTGCGATGCTGCTGGAAACAGGGAGTCCAACTCCGGGGGGCAACATTGCATGACTTTGGATTTTTTCACCCAGCCGGGCGTTCACGGATTCAGGCACGCCTGACTGCACTGTTGCTTGCGGCGGAAGGTGCCCTGGTGATGATGCCGGTTGCGGCGTCGGCTGCCGAAGGTGACATGCGCCCTGCCACGAACTGTGCGGTGCGGCTGCTGGACAGCCTGGGCGGCCGGGGCAGCAACGCGATCGCAACAAGCAGCAGCGGCCTGGTGGTCGGCCTCGCCGACACCGCCACGGGCGAGTCCGCTCCGGTTCTTTGGCGGGACGGCCGGGTGGCCCCGCTGACGATCCCACTCCAGACCCCTGTCCCCACCTCGGTTAACGCGGACGGAGTCGTCGTCGGCACGGGGTATGACACCGCCGGTGAGGTGCTGGTGGGCTGGTGGTGGCAGAACGGGCAGTTCCACCCGCTGCCCGTAGGCCCCGGTGACATCGCGCTCCCGTCGATGGTGTCGGACAGCGGCGTGGTGGTCGGGGCGCTGATCAATGACGAGGAGCACGCAGACGGACCGGGTGCCGACGACGACGAGCGCCCGGCTGTCTGGTCCGCCGTGACCGCGGCCCCCCGCGAGCTCAGGCTTCCCTCAGGCGCGACGAGCGGTCATGCATTCGCGATTGGCACGAACGGCACCATTGGCGGGGTTGCCCTCGGCGACGGCGGAACGCCGGTCCTGTGGGCGCCGAACGGCACCCCGAAGGCCCTGCCCACCCTCGCGGGGCGGGGCGGTGTGGTTCTCGGGATCGACTCCACCGGGCAGGCCCTCGGCCAGAGTGCCGTGCCCGCGGGAACCCATGCGGTCAACTGGGATGCATCCGGCCGCCTCACCGACCTGGGTGCAGCGGCCGCCGGACCCACCTCGACCGCGATGGCAGGCATTCCGGGGATCGCCGTCGGAACGGGAAGCACGCCGTCCTTCCGCGCGTCGCGTCCGCAGGCCGTGATGTGGGTCGGCAAGAGCGCCCGGATCCTGCCACCGGGTTCGGACGGTCAGTTCGCCGGCGTGTCCGGGGCAGCGAACTCGGTGTCACGGCAGGGCGCGGCCACCGTTGTGGTCGGGTACTCCGCGGCAGCCAACGGGCTGCGCCGCGCGACCGAATGGAGCTGTCGATGAACCGCCGCGTCGGTGCGCCGCCCGAGAACCGCCCCCTGCGCCGGGCCCTGGCCGTCCTGCTCGGTGGGTCACTCGTGCTCGCCAGCGGCTTCGCTCTCGCCACATCGCAGGAGACCCCAGCCACCGCCGCAGCCTCCGTGAGCCTGGGGTTCGCCGGCGACACCGGCGGCAACACGAGGACCGGCAAGGTGATCGACGCAGCAAGCAGTGCGGGGCTCGCGGCGATGTATAACCTAGGCGACATGTCCTACTCCGAGATCACCCCGGAGTCGTCCTGGTGCTCGTTCGTCACGCAGCACGCCGGGACGATGCCCTATGAACTCGTGTCCGGGAACCACGAGGACAACGGACCCGACGGCGTGTGGTCGAACTTCGCCGCGTGCCTCCCGGACCGGCTCGGCGCGACAGGCACCTATGGCCAACAGTTCTACACGGACTACCCCGCCACCAGCCCCCTGGTCCGGACCATCATGGTGTCCCCGAAACTGACCTTCAGCGACACCACCCTGGACTGGTCCTACAAAGCCGGCACGCAGGGCTACAACTTCGTCTCGTCCGCGATCGATGCAGCACGGGCCGCCGGGATCCCGTTCGTCGTCGTCGGGATGCACATGTACTGCATGTCGATGGTCAACTACCCCTGCGCCGCCAGCCCTGACCTGATGAACCTGCTGGTGGCGAAGAAGGTGGACCTCTACCTGCAGGCGCACGACCATGCATATGCGCGCAGCTACCCGCTCGCGCTCCAGGGCACGTGTACGGCGATCCCTGTCAGCAGCTTTAACCCAGACTGTGTCGCCGACACCAACCCCACAGGCCAGTTCGCCGCCGGGACCGGGACGATCCTTGCGACCGTAGGTTCGGGCGGCAGGTCCATCAACAGCGAGAGCAACACGACGACGGCGCCCTACTTCCAGACCTTCATGGGCAGCAACAACAACCCGACCTACGGCTTCCTGAAGGTGTCGGTGACCGACACAACGCTGACCGGTCAGTTCGTCGGTGCCTCGGGTGGGACCTTCAGCGACAGTTTCACCCTCACCCGGACGGCACCCTCGCCGAGCCCAACACCCACCCCCACACCAACGCCTACACCAACGCCTACACCAACGCCCACACCCACCCCAACACCCACACCAACACCAACCCCCACCCCAACACGGACCCCAACCCCCACACCGACACCGGCCTCTGTCCGGGCGTCGGCAGCAGGGTCCGGCGAGCTGACCTCCGCGGGCTCGTACACGCCCACGCTGCCGGCCGGCTGGCAGCCCGGCGACGTCGTCTTCCTGTTCTCGCAGGTGACGGTGTCCGGGGCGGCGAACACCACTGCTCCCGCTGGATGGACGAGGGCAATCGCCGACTTCACCAGCGCCGGATCCGCCTCGGCGCACCAGGCGGTCTGGTACCGGGTGATGCAGTCCGGCGATGCAGCGCCGAGCGTGCCTGAACCCGCCTCCCGGTATGCCTGGGCTTCGGTTGCGGTGCAGGGCGCAGACGCCACCACGCCGCTGGACGTCACGCCCGCCACTGACACCAACACCGGGGTGCCCTACCCTGATGTCCGGGCCCCCTCCATCACGCCGGTGACCTCGGGGGCGTTGTTGTTGACCGCACACGGCGTGAGGAACGGCACCAACTCGGCGACGACGACCTTCACGCCACCACCGGGGACGGCCGAGGCCGGCGATGCAACGTCAAGCGTTGCGGCTAAGTCGAACGCGGCCATCGAGGTCAACTTCGCCTCGCTGACCGATACGTCCGCCACTGGCACAAAGACCGCGGCCGCAGCCTCGAGCCTGGGCACGCTCATCAACCAGTGCGGCTCGTCAATCGTTGTGCGCCCAGCCTTGCCCTGACCGGGGCGGGGCGGGGCGGGGCAACCCTGGCCGGCGCGGGCCAGCCTGACCGGTGCCGCCTACGCCAGCGCGGCAGCCAGAGAACGGCCCAGCCAGTCCCGGTAGGCCGCTTTAGTCCACCCGGCCTCCCCCACCAGCGTCCGGTACGTCTGCGGGTGGCCCAGCGACCAGATGGCGGCGGCAGCATCGGCGTCGGACATCCCGGAGCCCAGCCCGCCGTGGGACCGCAGCGCGGCGGCGGCCTCCCGGTACCTCTCGAGGCGCTGAAGGGCCCGTGCCGTCTGCAGCTTGTCCACGGCGGGGTCGACGGCGGCGGCCTGGGCGATGAGCCCCACGACCGGCCCGGTGCGCTGATGGACCTCGACGAACCAGTCGGCGAGGACGGCAATGAGGGCGTCAAAGTCCGGCGCTTCCGCAGTCCGCCGCCGCATCAGTTCCAGGACGTTCGACGGCGAGTGCGGGCCGGACGCCGCCGCATCCAGGACCGCGGACAGCAGCGCGGCTTTGTTCCCCACGGAGTTGTAGACGGTCTGCAGCGCAACGCCGCTTTCGGCCGCGATCGCCTCGATGGTGGTGGGCACGTAGCCCTGCTTGGCGAAGAGCCGCCCGGCCACGTCCACTATCAGTGCCCGCGTTTCAGCAGCCTGCACCGCCCGGCGTGTGGGCCTCGGCGCCGCGGCGGGCTCCGCAACCGGGCTCAGGGAATCCGTCATGAAAATAGACTAGTCCTCCACTGACTGGAATGCTATTCTAATGAAATCCGCAGGACCTCCGGCCAGGAGCGCCCCGGGTCTGGCTAAGGAGCCATCGATGGATTCACAAACAGTTGACGTTGTGGTGATCGGTGCAGGGCAGGCCGGCCTCGCCGCCGGCTACTTCCTGAAGCGGGCCGGCCTGGACTTCATCATCCTGGAGGGCAACGCCCGCGTGGGTGACGTGTGGCGGGACCGCTGGGATTCACTGCGCCTCTTCACCCCGGCCAAATACAGCGCCCTTCCGGGACTGGCGTTCCCCGCGCCGGCCGGATCCTTCCCCGGCAAGGACGCGTTCGCGGATTACCTGGCGAGCTATGCGCAGCACTTCCAGCTCCCGGTCCGGACGGGCATCCAGGTCCTCTCCATCCACAAGGCTGGGAGCCTCTTCGAGGTGCAGACCAGCGACGGGCCAGTGCAGGCCCGCGCCGTGGTGGTTGCTGCTGGCCCCAACTCGGCTCCCAATGTCCCGGACGTGGCGCTGGACCTGGACGAGCAAATCCAGCAGCTTCACTCCTCCGGATACAGCAACCCGGCGGGCCTTCCCGCGGGCGACGTCCTGGTGGTGGGCGCCGGCACCTCCGGCGCGGAGATCGCACTCGAACTCGCCCACAAGCACCGTTCCGGAAAGGTCTACCTTGCGGGACGGCCCACTCCGCACATCCCGGACGCTGTTTTCCGCTACGCCGGCCCGCTCTACTGGCGCCTGGTCAACTCCCTGCTCACATTGGACACCAGGCCCGGACGCAAGGTGGCCCAGGGCTTCCACCGCCGCGGCGCCCCGCTCATCCGGGTCTCCATGAAGGACGTCGAGCGTGCGGGCGTCATCCGCCTCCCCCGACTCACCGGCGCCTCAGCCGGCAAGCCGGTGTTCGCCGTCGGGACCCCCGCCGTCGGGACGTCCGACGGCGGGACGTCCGACGGCGGAACGTCCGACGGCGGAACTCCCGCCCCGGGTGCCGCGCCGGATACCGCCGCAGGTGCGCTGCCCGGCAACCTCCGGACCGTCATCTGGGCAACGGGCTTCCGGCCGGATTTCGGCTGGATCGAAGGCCTGCCCGTGGATGATCTCGGGTGGCCCGTGACAGCCCGGGGTGTGGTGGCGGAACTCCCTGGCCTGTACTTCGTGGGCATGCCGTTCCAGTACGCCCTGACCTCCGCGATCGTGGGCGGGGTGGGCCGGGACGCGGAGTACGTGGTGGAGCATCTGGTGGCCGACCATGCCCTGACCAGCACAATTGCCTGACGGACTTACCGGGCTACAGCCCTGCCAGCGCCTTCCGCTCCCGCGCGCTGATGGACGAGACCCGGCCGCAGTTCGAACAGGTGATCCGGTACGACCGTGAGGTGGTCAGGACAGGGATAAAGAAGAGCGTGAACTTGCGGGCGTGCTCGTCCAGGTAATGCTGAACGAACTGTCCGCAGTTCTGGCAGGTGGCGGCCCGCCCGGGCAGGGCGCGCACCACGGTCTTGAGGCCGACAATGAAAAGCATGAAGTTCCCTTCCAGGGGTCCGGCGTGCGGGTTCCGGCGTGCAGGAGGCGCACTTCGAGGGTACCGCTCATCCACAGTCCCCTCAGTAGTTCCGCTAGTAGTTCCGCCGATGCCTCAGCCGCGGTAGCACGACAGCGAACACACCGGCCGCCGCGAAGCCCAGGACGCCCGTGGCTGAAACGCCCGCACCCAGCGTCGCCAGGGCCGTCACCCCGGAGAGCAGGACGGGCCCGCCGGTGGAGCCTGCGTCCGCGATGAACCGCCACAGCCCCAGGAACTGGCCCCGGCCGCGGTCGGGCGAGAAGTCGGCGCCGAGCGTCATGATCAGCCCGGAGCTGATGCCGTTGCCGAAACCGATCAGCAGCGAGGCCAGCAGCAGACCGGTAAAGGAGGCAGTGACGGGGATCAGGAACATTGCGGTCCCCATGATGACGGTGGACGGGATGGCCACGAACAGCCTGCCGCGCCGGTCCATCACTTTCCCGGCCGGGTAGAACACCAGCATGTCGATCGCCCCGGACAGCCCGTAGATCACCGACGCCTGGGCCGCGTCCATCCCCAGGTGCTCCGCCCACAGCGGGATGACCACCTGCCGGGACGCGCGCAGGGCACTGAGCAGCAGGATCCCCACGCCCAGCGTCAGGAAGACGCGGGCGTGCGAGACCGCCACGTTCCGCAGCGTCGGCTCCGGACCCTTGTGGCCGCCGTCGGGCACTGGCGGGGCCACCAGATCCGGGATGGTGATTGCCAGCACTGCGGCCGCTGCCATTCCCACGACGCCCACCCAGTACGCCCCGGAAATTCCGGCGAACTGCATGACTCCGGCGCCGACGAACGGGCCAATGAAAACGCCGATCCTGCTCACACCGCCCAACGTGGACAGCGCCCTGGCCCGGAACTGGATGGGCACGGCCTCGGTGAGGTACTTCTGCCGGGCGAGGCTGAAGACGCTCGCGGCCATCCCGACGACGATCATCGCCACCGCGAGCAGCCACAGTCCGTTGGGGATCAGGGAGGACATCGCAGCGGCGGCGAGCGCGAGGGCGCCGGTCGCGGCGGCGCCCACAATGGACCAGCGTTCGCCGAACTTCAGGGTGATCAGGGACGCCGGCAGGTTGAAGAACCACGAGCCGAGCCCGATCAGGGTGACGATCAACGCGGAGACCGCCACCGAGGCGCCGAGGTCGCGGGCGGACAGGACAACCACCGGCAATACTGCGCCTTCGCCGATGCAGAAGAGCAGTGCAGGCCCGAACGCGGGTAGGGCGATGCTTCGGAAGTTGAAGGGCTGCGGGGATCCTGGCGAAGTCATCAGATTTATCTTAGGGCCCGGCCAAAATTCCCCGGCGTTCAGGGGGTCACAAGAGGCCTCAGGAGGACTACCGTTTGCTTTGAGGGGCACTGTAGCTGCGCCCTCATCAACCAGAGGGAGGTCTCATGGGTGAGGTGTGGATCCGCACCATCCACAACAGTCTGGTCCGGGCGGACAAAGTCACGGAAATTGCATCAACCCGCGGCTCGCTCCATGAGGACCAGGGGTACTCGCTGAAAGTCATTGTGGACGGCAAAGCCCACGTCGTGATTGACGACGCCGGCCTGCCGGGCTCGCTTGCCGAGCGCCTGGAGTATGCGCGGCATCTTGAGGATGCCCTGCTGCTGGCCATCGATGAGGCAAGAGCGTCCGAAGCGTCGGTGGTGGTCGCCTTTGAACCGGAGACCGACCGCTGGGCTTTCGCCGCGGCGGCAGAGCTGACCGGCGGGCTCAGCCGATAATAGGCCGCTCTTCAGGCAGCCGGAACAGACGCGGGTGGGCGGACAGGGCAAGGGCGGAAGCCACCGTCACCGTCCCGATGCGCCCCGTGAACATCAGTACCATCAGCACCCACTCGGCCGACGTCGGCAAGTGGTAGGTGATCCCTGTGCTCACGCCCACCGTGGCGAACGCCGAAATCGATTCAAAGAGGACTTTCTCGAGGCTGTAGTCGGTCAGCATCAGCAGCAGCATGGTTCCGACCACGACGGCGGCCACGCCCAGGAGCGCCACGGACAGAGCCTGCCGCTGGGACGACGGGCTGACCGAGCGGTGTGCGATGACCACCTCGTCGCGTCCGCGTACCTCGTTCCAGATGGAGAAGGCCAGCACCAGGAACGTGGTGATCTTGATGCCGCCGGCTGTTCCGGCGCTGCCGCCGCCGATGAACATCAGGATGTTGGTGGCCATCAGGGTCTCGGGCGAGGCGAGGCCGTAGTCGATGCTGTTGAAGCCTGCCGTGCGGGGAAAGACGCCGCCGGCCACCGAAGCCATGATCTTGCCGGTCAGTGACAGGTGCCCGAGTGTTTCATCCCGGTTCCACTCAAAGGCGGCGAACAGGGCAATTCCCACAGCCAGGAGCAGCAGCGTTCCGTAGATGGTCAGCCGCAGGTGGATGCTCCAGTTCCTGGGCTTCTCGCCGCGCAGCAGCTGGATGATCACCGGAAAGCCCAGGCCGCCGGCGATGATGGCCAGGCAGATGGGCGTGATGATCCACGGGTCGGACGCCACACCGATGAGGTTGTCGCTGAAGAGGGAGAATCCGGCGTTGTTGAACGCCGAGACGGAATGGAAGATGCCATGCCACAGGGCCGTGGCCGGGTTGGAGTCGTAGGCGAGCCAGAACCGGCCGGTCAGGAGAACCGCGGTGGCCGCCTCGAAGGCGAGCATGATCCTGGCCACCCGCACCAGCACGGCCCGGACGTCGCCGAGGTTGAGCGTGTGCGTTTCGGACTGGGCCACCAGCTGGCCCCGCAGCCCGATGCTCTTGCGCACCAGCAGCGCCAGCAGTGTGGCCAGCGTCATGATGCCGAACCCGCCCGCCTGGATGAGTCCCAGGATCACGGCCTGGCCGAACGGGGTCCAGAACGTTGCCGTGTCCACCACCACCAGGCCCGTGACGCAGACGGCCGAGACCGACGTGAAGAGGGCCGGCATCAGCACCTCGGCGCCGGGATCCGTCCGCGCTACGGGGAGCATCAGCAGC
The DNA here is from genome assembly GCF_051857465.1 of Pseudarthrobacter cremeus. Taxonomy (NCBI): domain Bacteria; kingdom Bacillati; phylum Actinomycetota; class Actinomycetes; order Micrococcales; family Micrococcaceae; genus Pseudarthrobacter; species Pseudarthrobacter cremeus. The sequence continues at coordinate 51,965 of NZ_JBPZHC010000010.1, forward strand.
AATGCACCCAGGATGATCACTGCCAGGAAAGCGAGCGGGAGGGAACGGACCGGATGGGACAGGGCCCGCCGGATGAAGTTTTCCTCCTTCGCGACCCGGTCCACCTTGGTGCTCATCCGACGGCGCTCATCCGACGTGGACCCCCGGCCTGAGGTCAGGGTCAGGCTCGTTCTCGCGGATGATTTCACGGACCACGGGTGCTGTGTCGCCGCGTCCCAGCAGCAGGTAGCGCATCAGGTGCGCGAGCGGATTTCCCTCAGCCCACTCGAAGTAGGCGTGCGGCCGGACCCCGGTGGCGTCCCGGAGGGCCAGCAGGATGGCGGCGATCGCGTTGGGTGCTGCCGGGCTGTCCGCCCGCAGGACCCGGTGGCCGTCCACCTCGATCCCGCGCACCTCGAGGATTTCGCTGAAGCCTGAGGGGTCGGTGATGTCGATTTCGAGGAAGATGACGTCCGCGGTGCCGGGAACGGGATTGTTCTCCCGCTGGGTGGCTTCCTTGTTGGCGTATTCCGCGGCGTCCCTCTTCTGCGGCCTGTTGGCGATGAGGTTGATCCGGCCATCGAATTCCAGGGTGTCGCTGATGAAGCGGCGGGCGTTGTCGTCGAACTTGATAGTGTCCACGCGCAGTTCGGTGGTGCGGCTGATCCGCGAGACGAGGGACACGGCCACGATGCCCAGGATGAAGAATCCGGAGATGGTGATGCCGTCCGGCTTGGCAATCACATTCGCCGCCAGGGCGTAGAGCATCACCAGGGTCAGGACGGTGAACCCGACGGCGGCCGGCCGCTGTTTCCGGCGGATCGCCGAGATGGTGACGGCCACCGCGCCGGAGACCATCATGGCGAGGATCCCGGTGGCGTAGGCGCCGGCCTGGGCATTGACGTCGGCCTTGAAGCCGAGGGTGATGAGGATGCTGATGGCCGTGTACACCAGGACCACGGGACGGACCGCGCGGGACCAGTCGGGGGCCATGCCGTAGGAGGGCAGGTAGCGCGGCACAATGTTGATCAGGCCGGCCATTGCCGAGGCCCCGGCGAACCAGAGGATCAGGATGCTGCTGACGTCGTACGCCGAGCCGAAGCCGTTGCCAAGGAGTTCGTGGGCCAGGTACGCCAGGGCGCGGCCGTTGGCTTCCCCGCCCGACTGGAAGGCCTCGGCGGGGATGAGGACGGTGGTGACGAAGCTGCTGCCGATCAGGTAAACGCTCATGATGAGGGCGGCCACGGTCAGGAGCTTGCGGGTGTTCTTCACCCTGCTGGCCAGCTTCTCCTCCGGCGTGGCGCCCTTGGACGCCACGAGCGGCATCATGCTGACGCCGGTTTCGAAGCCGGACAGCCCCAGGACCAGCAGGGGGAAGGCCACCAGCGCGGGGCCTACAACGCCTCCGATTCCGCCTCCGGCGGAGGTGAGCGCCGCAGTCCAGTCAGTCAGGGCACCGGGCCGGGTGACGGCGTCGTACATTCCGACGCCGATGATCACCGCGTTGAGCAGGAGGAACACCGCCACCAGGGGGATGGCGACGGCCACGGCTTCGGAGAAGCCCAGGAGGAACACACCGCACAGGATCAGGAGCAGCACCACGGTGATGGGCACCGCCTGGCCCTCCAGGAAGGGCGGCAGGTAGGGGTTTTCGAGCAGGTGCACGGTGGCATCCGCGGCGGACAGCGTGATGGTGACAATCCAGGACGTGGCCACAAAGCCGAGCAGGATCAGGACGAAAATCTTGCCCCGCCAGAACGGCAGGAGGCGCTCGAGCATCGCCACCGAGCCCTGGCCATGCGGGCTTTCCACGGCCACGCGCCGGTACATCGGCAGCATGCCCACCAGCGTCAGGGCCACGATCAGCAGGGTGGCCAGCGGCGAGAGCGCTCCGGCGGCGAGCGCGGCGATTCCGGGCAGGTAGGACAGGGTGGAGAAGTAGTCCACGCCGGTCAGGCACATGACCTTCCACCAGCTCTGCTGGTGGACGTGGTCTTCGGACGTCTCGGGACCGGCCGGGTGGTGGACCTTGTGCTCCAGCAGCCACCTGACCAGTGCGTTACCGGGCTTGGGTTCCTGTTCCGGGTTGGGCACGGTGGCGGGGATGGAGAACTGGGCTGAAGCCGTCAAGGACGTGTCCTTCTTTGCTGCCGGGAGCGGGCACGTGCAGCCCGCGCTGGGAGCAGTGTTCCGCCTATAACCAACGGAGCCTAGCACCGGACCAGGGCGCAAAACCCCGGGATTCCGGGGATCTTAATGCTTTCTTAACGCCTCGTCTAACACCCCGTTTAACCCCCGACGGCGGCGCCTCACCAGGGCCGGCGGCCTCACTCCTGGAAGCGGTAGCCGAGGCCCTGTTCGGTGAGCAGGTGGCGCGGGTTGGCGGGGTCGGTTTCCAGTTTCCGCCGCAGCTGGGCCAGGTAGACCCGCAGGTAGTTGGTCTCGCCCGCGTACGCCGGCCCCCAGACCTGGTTGAGCAGTTCGTCGTGGGTGACCAGGGCGCCGCGGTTCCTGGCCAGCAACTCCAGGATCTTCCATTCAGTGGGGGTCAGCCGGACAGGCTCGCCGTCGCGGGTGACCCGCTTCGCCGCGAGGTCAACGGTGAAGTGCTCGGTTTCCACGATGGGGACGTCGGCTGAGGTCCCCCGCCGCAGCGCCGCGCGCAGCCTCGCCAGGAGCTCATCCATGCCGAACGGTTTGGTCACGTAATCGTCCGCGCCGGCGTCCAGGGCCTGGATCTTGTCGTCCGATCCGTGCCGGGCGGACAGGACCACGATGGGCACGTCGCTCCAGCGCCGCAGCCGGCGGATGACTTCCACCCCGTCGAGGTCCGGAAGCCCGAGGTCCAGGATGACGACGTCGGCCTGGTGCGCGGCTGCCTGCTCCAGCGCCCCGTGGCCGGTGAAGGCGGTCAGCGTTGAGTAACCGCGGGCCTGCAGGTTGATCTGCAGGGCGCGGAGGAGGGGGACCTCGTCATCAACGATCAGTACTGCCGCCATGCCGTCCCTCCCTTGCCTGGTTCAATGCGACTGCCTGGTTCAGTGCGACTGCCCGGTTCAAGCCTGCGTGCCGGGGCCGCGCCGGTCGAGAGCGGCAGGCGCACCACCATGGTCAGTCCCCCGCCCGGGGTGGGCTCGGCCAGCAGGACCCCGCCCATCGCCTCGGTGAAGCCTTTGGCCACGGCCAGGCCCAGCCCGATTCCGGTGCCCGGGTTGGTGTCGTCAGCCCGTTGGAAGGGCCTGAACATTGCCAGGACATCTTCGGCGGGGATGCCCCTGCCGTGATCCACCACGGTGAGTTCGCTGGCAGGGGTGTCCCCAATTGTTGCACTGCCGGCGCCGCCCACCGAGCCGGAGATCACCACGTCCGAGTCGGGCGCATACTTCAGGGCGTTTTCCACGAGGTTGGCGATCACCCGTTCGAGCATCCCGGGGTCGGCGTCCACCGGCGGCATGTTGTCCGGCAGGAGCAGCCGCAGCCGGTCGGAGTCCAGGCCGCGCAGGGCCTCGCCCACGGCGTCGGCCCAGTGGACCGGGCGGATCAGGGGCGATACGGCGTCTGCGGTGATCCGGGACATGTCCAGGAGGTTGCTGACCAGCCGGTCCAGCCGGTCGGCCCCGGATTCAATGGTGGCGAGCAGTTCCTCTTCCTCGGCCGGGCTGAAGCGGATGGTCCGGTCCCGCAGGCTGCTGGCGGCGAGTTTGATGCCGGCGAGCGGGGTGCGGAGGTCGTGGGAGACTGCCCGCAGGATGGAGGTCCGCATCTTGTTTCCTTCGGCCAGGCGGAGGTTTTCGCGCTGGCTCGCGGAGAGTTCCTCGCGCTGGATCATGGCCAGCAGGTGCGCGCCGAATGCTGCCAGCAGCCGCCGTTCGTCCTGGGACAGTTCCCGGCCCGTGAGGGTCAGCATCCTGTCCCCGTCCAGCTGCTCGGCAGTGTCTGTCTGGTCAGGCACCTGCGGCCGCGGAGCACCCGAGTATTCCCGGAGCGTCCAGGCCTCCGGGCGCCTGGCCGGGCCCCCGGCGCGCTCCCCTGCCTGCTGCCTTACCCACAGCCCTGCTCCGGACACCTGGAAATGTTCGCGGACCTGGTCCAGGAAGGCCGGGATGCTGTTGCCTTCGGCGACGGCCCGGCGGCTCAGTTCACCCAGGACGGACGCTTCGTTGCCGGCCCGCCACGCTTCCTTGCTGAGCCGGGCGGACCGGTCCACCACCAGCGAGACGGCCACTCCCACGAGCACGAAAATCAGGAGGGCCAGGACGTGTTCGGGGTCGATCACGGTCAGCGATCCCACGGGGCGGACGCTGAAGTAGTTAACGGTCAGCCCGGCCAGGACGGCGGCCACCAGCGCCGGCCAGAGCCCGCCGAGCAGTGCAACGGCGATGACGCCGGTCAGCTGGACCAGCATGTCGGTGGACAGCTGGTCGTGCGGCAGCTGTTCCAGGACGAACTGCAGGGCCGGCGGCAGCCCCACGGCGAGGACGAAGGCGGGCAGTTGCCTGGCCCAGGCCGGGGCGGGGCCGGGTGCGTTCCGCAGTGCCTGCCTTCTGCGCCACGAGGTGCACATCGAGGTTGCCGGCGTTCCGGACGACGGCGGCCACGGTCCCGCCCCTGCCGGGCAGGCCCGCCGCCAGCTGCAGGAACCGAAGCCGGCCGCCCCGAAGCGGCCGGGACGTCCCCAGGACGAGCTGGCTGGCGGTGACGCTCCGCGCAAACCGGAGCAGCGCCGTCGGAATGTCCTCCCCGCCGATGGCGTGGAAGACACCGCCGACGCCGGCCGTCACCGTCCGCAGCTGATCCAGTTCCTTGCCCGAGGGGACGGCCCGGGCGCCGGCGGTGCGGACGTGGACCACGTGCAGCTCCCCGCCCGCGGCAGCGGCCAGCACCTGCGCGCCGCGGCGGATCAAGGCCTCGTCGTCGGGTTTTCCGCTGATCCCCACGACCACCCGCTCGCGGACGGCCCCGCTGGTGTTCCGCGGCCCGCTGCTGTTGGGCAGGGCCCGCGGTTCGGGCCGGGACGCCAGGCTGCGGACGTCCAGGGTGGAGACGACGTCGATTCCGGCGTCGAGCAGCCTCTCGATCTGCTGCCAGCGGGGAACGCCGGCGTCGCTTGCGGCGAGGTCGTCCACCAGGACGACGCCGGGCGAGCGGCTGAGCAGCGCGTCGACGTCGAGCGCCGGCCCGGTTCCCCGTACGGCGCCAGGAGGCGGGCACCATTCCAGGCCGCCACCAACGTCCCCGCTGCCGGCCCCGGTCCCGCCCCCTTGCCCGGCCTCCGGCCCCACGTCAGCAGCGCCGACCACCACGTCGGCGCCCCCGGCAGCGAGCCGGCGGCCCTCGTCGAGCAGGGCCAGCGTCTTCCCCTCTCCCGGCGCGGCTCCCGGGAAGATGCGCAGATTACCTCGTGACATGCCTCCATTGTTCACTCCCCCGACGACGATGGCGTGACACACCTTCCGTAACCTACCCGCCAGTAGTGTTGCGTAGCTCACATGGGGTGCCTACTCTGGACGAGGCTCATGCAAACGGGCCACATGCAAGGGCTGCAGCGTCGCAGCCGATGCCGGGGAAGGCTTTACCTCATGAACTCGAAGCTCAACATTCTTGTCCGCGTGGATCTTGACCACGCACGTGCCCAGGTTGTCGCCAAAGGCCACATCACCGTACACAGCGTCCAGGCCCTTTATGTAGTGGTCAAACGCGCCAACTCACTGAAGCAGGGGCTCACCCTCGAACTGGACATCAGCAGCGCCTGGGTCGATGACGAAGCCCTGGAGCAGTTGCAGGACTGCTCCCGGAACCACCACCTGCCGTCCAAGATCGATCCCCAGCAGAAGCGGTGCAACGTCAGTGTCCTCGCCCCGCGGGCGAACCCGGTGGCTGCGGCAACTCTTATCGCCGCCTGATCTCTCGGTATGCTGGTTGCGGAGCGGCTGCAGTTTCCCGTTCCCGGCCCAAGCAGGGGGCAACCACCAGGACACCCGTGTCCTGATGCCGAAGGTCTGCTCCCATGCCCCCGCGTCTCCCGCTCAACGAATTAACCTTCACTGTTGCCCGCATCAACGGCCTCCTCCTGACCAGGGAAAAGGCTCACCGTGCAGTCGGGCAGCTTACCGAGGGGATCCGCGACGCCCTCCCGCCTGGTTCAGGTGCCGGAGTGTCGTTGCTGGACGATGAAGGCGGGGACGAACACGACGGCGGGACCAGCGTGGGTGCCACGGATGCCGTGGTCCTGGAAGCCGACGCAGCGCAGTATGGACTCCGCCAAGGCCCTTGCCTGACGGCGTGGTCCACGCGGCGCACCGTACTGGTCCGGGACGCGGGCCAAGATGACAGGTGGCCGCTGTGGTCCCGGACCGTCAGCAGTTTGTCCGTCCGCTCGGTAGTCAGTACGCCGCTCACGGTCGGCACCAGGTGCCTGGGGTCACTAAAAATCTACTCACCCCGGCCCGCAGCGTTCGACGCCGCCACCGCCCGGACCCTGGAGAAATTCGCCGTTGCCGCATCAACATTGCTGGACAACGTTCAGGGCTCCGAGGCTCCGCGCCGCTTTTCGGAGATTCTGGGGGCTGCCCTGCACCGCCGGGACGACGCCGGCCGGGCACAAGGGGTCCTGATGCAGCAATACGGTTTCAGTCCGGACCGCGCCCTTGAGGAAATGCTGCTCCGGTCCAGGGCCAGCGGAAAGCCGCTGGTCAGCGTCATAGCGGAAATCCTCACGGGGACCCGCCATGCCTCCCTGCGGAACCCTGACCCGGCATAAACTTCGAAGTATGAAGATCGCTGTCGCAGGGGGAACAGGAACGGTGGGCCGCCATGTGGTCCGGATTGCCAGGGAACGCGGCCACGAGGTGGTCAGCCTGTCGCGCGCCGAGGGCGTGGACCTGGTCAAGGGCAAGGGCCTGTACGAAGCCCTCCAGAACGTGGACGTGGCCATGGATGTGTCCGGCATCCGGGAGTTGTCCACCAAAAAGAACGTGGACTTTTTCACCACCGGCACCCAGAACCTTCTGGCCGCGGAGAAGAAAGCCGGCGTGACGCATCACGTGCTGCTCTCCACCGTGGGCATCGAGAAGGCGCCTTCGAGCATCTACGCCGGAAAGCGCGCGCAGGAGGAAGCCGTCATCCACGGGGACGTGCCCTGGACCATCCTGCGGTCAACACAGTTCCACGAGTTCGTGCCGATGACGCTCGGTTATACGTCGGCCGGTCCGCTGGCCATGGTTCCGCGCATGCTGCTGCAGCCGGTGGCGGCCGCCGAGGTCGCGGAGGCCCTGGTGGACGCGGCGGAGGCGCGACCGCGCGGACGCCTGACTGACCTGGGCGGCCCGGGCAAGGAGCTGCTGGCAAACCTGGCCCGTGCCTACGTCCGCAACACCGGCAAGCGGAAGCTGGTGGTGCAGGTCCCGGTCCCGGGGCCCGTAGGCAAGGCGATGCGCAAGGGTTACCTGCTCCCGGGGCCGGCTGCCGCCGTCGGACGCCAGACGTTCCATCAGTGGCTCCACGCCACGCCCAGCCAGCCTGGGTAAAACGTTCCTCAGCGTTGGATGACAAAGGAGTCGGTAAACCCGGACCCCTGGGCCGGCACGTATTTCGCGTCCATCCGTTGCCTGTTGAGCGTGACATCCAGGACTCCAAATGCCCCGCCGTTGTTGGCCCCGGCCCAGGTTTTGAAGTACCCGGCTTCGGTGTCGTTGCCGTTGACGCCGTGCAAGCCGTAGCCCCCAGTCCCGGCCGTGACGAAGACGGTGCCATTTCCCTGGGCATGGGTGTTGCCGGTGTCGGCCACGCAGTTCCGGTTGAACGTCCCTGCCCAGATATAGCTGCAGCGGTCACCCACCCGGAGCTGGTGGGTCCTTTGGTAGGCGTGCTGGTGGCCGGTGACCACGAGGTCGACGTTTTTGCTGATGAGCATGTTGGTCAGGGCCTCGCCCACGTCGCAGTCATACCGGCCCATGCTGAAGCACAGTTTGTGCATGCCCACTACGGTCCAGGGGATCTTCGCCTCACGGGCGCCGTCGACGGCGGCTTCGGTCCAGGCCAGGCGTTCGCTGCCCTTGGAGTAGTCAAGCTGCACCCCGTCCTGGAAGGTCAGGCCCGGCGAGATCAGGATGAACCGCACCAGGGGCCGGTCCTGGGGAACGTCCACGTACCACTGTTTGCCGTACTCACCCTGAAGCCCCGGAAGCTTGTTGGGCAGGCACCGGGCAAACTTGCTGATGTCCCCGTCACTGCCGTCGCTCTCGTGGTTCCCGGCAATCAGTTCGTAGGGAAACTCCTCGCCGAGCTTTGCGGTGACCATGCCGCAGAATGCCCCCTCGGAGCCTGCCTGGTAGGAGAGGTCCCCTACGGCAAGATTGAGGTCAGGTTTCAGCTCGGCGATTTTGTCGAGCACGTTCCCGGCGGCAGTACCGAGCCCAATATCCCCCGCCGCGGTGAAATGCACCGAGGGTCCGCCGCCTCCTGCGCCGTCCGCGGACGGACTCGCCGGGTCACAGCCTGCGGCACCGAGGCACACCAGGACCGCCGGCACTGCCGCCCTCAGGCAACGCTTCATGAAGGTTGTGGCCAAGGCCTTCCTCTTCCCTCACCAACCCCATTCCGGACCCCACCAGAATGTACTGAGCATACCGCCGTTGCCCCGCGCCGGCCCTACCCTGGATGTACCCCTGCGGCAGTCCCTGCGGATTGCGGAGACCCACAATTTCCCGCGAACTTACTTCCCCGAAACATGGAAATGCGTATTATTCATCCATGTGGACAAAACAGCACCTCACCTATTGCGTCACGTGTGGCAGGAACACCAACCAAGTGACCCACTACCTGAAGGACGACGCCGGCGGCTCACTGACTGCCCACGTCCAGTGCGCTGAGCACACAGAGTCTTCCGTCCACGGTGATGTGGGCGGCGGCCACGCCCTTTACGACAGCCCCCGGCCCGCGATGCGGCTCTCAGACCACCTGGGCACCCAGTCCCTTTAGCGGTACCCGTCCACAATCGCCGCCGCAATCTCCTTGTAGGCCCGCCGCGTTTCCGGCTTCAGAACGTCCAGGGTGACCAGGTCGCCGTCGGCCACGCCGCGGTCGTGCGGGACGGCGATGAGCTGGCGGCAGATCCCGGCGAGGTGTTCCTCGATCGCGTCCTTGTCCACGCGGGAGGAAACCTCGTCCTTGTCCGTGATGACCACGATCGCGTTCCGGGCCAGGTCCTCGTACCCGTGGCTGGCCAGCCAGTGCAGGGTGCTGCGGGCCCGCTTGGCACCTGAGACGGCGTACCCGGCGGCGATCACCAGGTTGTCGGCCGACTGCAGGATCCCGCTCATGGCGTTGTGCGTCACGCCGGTGCCGCAGTCGGTCAGGGCCACGGAGTAGTAGTTGGAGATCAGCTTGCGGATCCGCAGGTACTCGGCAGCGGTGAGCGAGTCCGAGACCTCCGGGTCCTGCTCCCCTGCGATCAGGTGCAGCCGGCCGGCGTGGTGCATGTACCGGGCCAGCGCCGTGAGGGAGTCGATGGATTCGATGTTGTTGAGCAGGTCCGTGATGGTGCGCGGGCTGGACTGCTGGTAGATCCCCTCACCCAGGGCACGTTCCACGAGGTCGCCGGAGTCCGGGTTCGCGTCGATGGCACACGGCGCGTCGCCGCGGAATTCGGCCAGGGTCAGGCCCACGCCCACCGTGGTGGAGGTCTTGCCGATGCCGCCCTTGAGGCTCAGCACCGCGGTGTTATAGCTGCCCTGCAGCTGGCGGGCGATGCGCCGGGCCAGCTCGTCCTCGTCGCGCTGCCTGGCGCCCGGCCCCATGTTCCAGGCCCCGCCCGTCATGGTGTAAATGGCGCCGCGGACCCCGCCCACCGGCCGTGGCTTCTGTTCCCGGACGAACAGTCCCGGCGAGCTGATGAAGTCAGGCATGGGGCTGTCGGCGATGACGTCGGCAGCGGTGGGCCGGACCCGCCGGAACGCCGGTGTTTCCCCTGGAACGGACGACGACGGCGGCGCGGCTTCCACGCCGTCGTCCGCTGTTGTGGAGGTGGCGGGCACCGCGTCGGCCGGCTGGGTCGGGTCGGCTGGCTGACGTGCCTCCGGCACCTCCGCCGTCGGCCCGGCAGCGATGGTGCCGCCCAGCGGCTGGGGTGTCACCGGCGGCCTGGCAGGCCGGCGGGTGGGGGCGGGAACGAAAGCCTGTGTGCCGGCCTGGTCAGCGGCGGCCGCTGCTTCCGCCCAGGAGCTGCGGCGCGGAACCGGTGTACCGCCGTCGGGCGTTTCGGAAAGGTCGGGAGATACGGCTGGCATGGTTCCTGTCCGGGCATCCGTCAGCGGCCCGTCGGCGCGGCGAAGGTCGCGGCGTCGGAGGGGCGCGGGCGGGTGCCCTGCATCGTCTGCAATGGCGCGTGCGTTCTTATCCGCCGGATCTGGCATGTCTGTCCCCCCGGACGTCGGCAACGGTTCTGCGGCACTTACTGAACTGCAAGTCTAGGTGCTTGGCGGAACGGCGGGGTCAGATCCGGGTCAGGGCGGCCACCACAACGCCGGCGGTCAGGAGCAAAAGGACGGCGAGCACGGCGTAGGCCTGCCACTTGGGACGGCCCTTGTGTGGGTTGATATCGACGTACGGCATGTCAGCTTTGGTTACTCCTCGTAGCGGGCACCCGCACTGCCCGCCGCTTGAGCCGCAGCACCTGGTACATGGCGGCGAACGGAATGAGCAAAGTGCCAAGCAGCGCGCAGAGCGCCAGGGCATAGTCAATGAGAGCCACAGCGGCCTCCGTTGGTAGCAGTGATCCCCCATGTGATCAGAAGCCACGGTAGCGGTACGCCACACCTGTGACAAATCACTCAGGCCGTGTCCGTCGGCGAATTCCCGGTTTCCCCGGATCCGGCCGGAATTTTCAGGAGAGCCAGCACCGTCCCCCAGAGAACCATGGCAACACCCCACATCGGCCCATCCATTGCACCGGCCCGCTCCGGGTACGCGAGCATGGCCGCGCCAATATAGGCGGAGGAGACGCTGGTGGCCACCCGCATGAGTGGGCGCCCGGCGGCCCAGAACGTCAGGGCCAGTGCACTCAAGCCCAGGGCGATGCCGGTGGCGCCTTGGACCGGCCAGTGTTCAATGTCCCACGTCAGGTGGCCGGCCTGCGGGTGCAGCCGGGACATGTCGACGGCGTGAGAGGCGTAAAGCAGCCAAAGCGGAACGCCCGCAACGGCCATCAGCAGGTACTGCCAGCTCAGGTCCCAGGCTCTCGGGAAGGGTTCGAAGTATTTCCCGCCAAGCACCAGGAGCAGGGCAAGTGCGGCGGCCAGCAGTGCGGCCACGGGCACCGGCCTGCCGTCCAGACCGAAGATCGAACCGAGCACTAGTGCCCCGATGGCGATGGACAGCAGGACAACCCCGGGCCAGGGCCGGTCCGGCTTCAGGCCGATGCTGGCAAAGGAACCGGCGACGACGAAGGTGAACAGGCTGCCCCAGCTCGCCTCAATCGGAACAGACCATTCATACTGCTGGTCCACCCAGCCCGGCAACGTCATGAGGTCGGCAAGGCCGAAGAGTCCGATCGCAGCTCCTGCCACCATCACCCAGGCCAGGATGCGCACCAAGCGGAGCCTGCGCGGTCCTGACGCCCGGGCTTGGTTGGCAGCGGCTGCTGCGGTAGCCATGGCTCAATGGTGGCCAGCGTGTCCGCACTGGTCAATGGGTAGCGGGTGCCCAATCCCAGCGGCCTAGCGCACCGGGCCGGCTGATGCGGACAACAGGTGCGATTCAATGGCGTCGGCGGCAGCCACAGCTCCGCCGGCCGCCCTGAAGCCTTCGGCCACCCGCCCGGCTCCCGTCCGCATGGCCATCGCCGCCGCAACGGATTTGCGGAGCCGTGCTGGAGAGAGCCTCCGGCGCGGCAGACGGGTGCCCGAGCCGCTGACCTGCACCCGGCGGGCCACCTCCAGCTGGTCACGGCCGAACGGGACCACGCACACCGGAACCCCGTGGGCGAGGGCCTTCTGGGTCGCTCCCATCCCGCCGTGGGTGAGGGCCACCGCGGCGCGGTCCAGGACGGCGTTGTGCGGAAGGAAGGCCTTCACGGTGGCGTTCGCCGGAATGTCCATGCCCGCAGCAACGCCTGCGGGCATGGTGGCCACCACGTGCACCGGTTCATCGCGGAAGGCCTCAAGCGCCGTCCGGACCAGCACGCCGTCGCCCTGGAACTCGGAGGATGTGGTGACCAGGAGGATGGGCTGCCGGATGGCGTCCAGCCAGTCCTCGTTCTTCTGCGGCGGATCCCACGCGGAGGCGCCGATCATGACGACGCCGGGTCCCCAGTCCGTGGCGGCGTATTCGAACGGTTTGGCGGTGGTCACCAGCATCAGCGGCGCCTTGCGCAGGAATTCCTCGGCGGATGCAACGGGCGGTAGCCCCACGTCTGCCCGCAACGCGTTGATGCCTGGCGTCAGTGCCCCCTCCACCGCGCCCAGGACCAGCCTGCGGAGCGCCGCGTCCCGGACTCGGCCGGCGACACCGCCCAGCGGAGGCACACCGGGACCGAACGGCGGCGTACCGGGCGAATGAAGCACGGGGATGTACGGCGAGAAGGACGCCCACGGCCCGCCCCACGCTTCGGCAGCGAAGCAGGCGCCCCAGGCGTTGATGTCCACCAGTGCAGCATCCGGCCGGACGTCATCCACTGCTGCCTTGAACGCGGGGGCGTCGAACCGGCCGCGGGCGGCGAAGGTCTGGGCCGCGGCTGCCAGGCCGCGCCTGGGGCCCCGGACCAGATAGTCGTCATGGGAAATGGCCTCGACGCGGGGATCCAGGGCAACGGCCGTGAATCCGAGGTCCCGCATCAGCCCCACCTTGCTGGCGAGGGTGCGGACGTGCACTTGATGACCGCGGTTCTGCAGTTCCAGGAGCACCGGGGTCATGGGGAAGAGATGCCCGATGGCGGGCGAGGTGTAGGCGAGGATGGTGGACATCAGGTCACGTCCTTTATGAAGGAGCATTCATTGTGAAGGGAGCAAGCATCTCCAGGAGGGCCTGCTCGGTCTGGCGGCGGCTGAGCCCACTGTCGAGGCGGAGCAGCTTCCAGGTGTCGACATCGCAGATGGTCACCAACTGGGCGGTCCGCCGGGTACGGACGGAGCCACGGCGGCTGGGCAGAAACGGCGCGAACGCATGCTCGCACCATTGACGGTGGAAGAGCCGGCCCTCGTCCGCCAGACCCTTGATCGCGGGCAGTCGCTCTTCCTCGGCAAGCATCCTCAGTACGCGGACGCCCATAAGCTCGTAGTGGTCCAGCAGGTTGGCAACGGCCCCGGCGACGTCTCCGGGTGTCACCTTCGCCCTGGCCTGGCGGACCAGGTTGGACTGGCGTTCAGCCGCGGCGGCGAAGAGCTTCTCCTTGTTTCCGAACCGGCGGAGCACGGTCTGGACGGTGACTCCGGACCTTGCAGCCACTTCATCGAGCCGGATCTGGTCCGACGGCTGTTCCCAGAAGATTTCGGTGACGGCATCCAGGATGGCCTCGCCGGTTGCGGCGGCGGACTCGGAACGGGCGCCCATCCGGTAAGGCCGTTTGGTCTCCTCGACCATTTTCATATTAACAACGTTAACTTCAAATTTGCGGGCGTCAAGAGGTAAGCCAGCGTCGTTCAACCGGACTCGTTGTTCAATCTGATTGAACAAACTACAATATTGAACATGGTTCCCAGCGCAGTTTTTACCGAATTTCAAAAGTTATGCCGCCAGCGTGGGTGGGAACTCACAGGCGCTTCCGAACCGCAGCACCAAGCCCCCGCGTTGTCGACCTACCGGGCCAGGCTGGGTCTGGGCACCGCAGAGGTCCTGCTGCACATTGCCGAAGTTGACTCCACCAAGCTGGCAGTCGCGGATGTGCTTTCAATCCTCCAGCATTCCGACTCTGACTTTCTCCTCGCGCGGGCCCTGAACGCCAAAACGTCCGCCCGGCTGAGGGAGCTTGGCGTCAACCACGGAGACCTGCTGGGGCGGCTCACCGTTCATGCAGGGAACGTGGTGCTTGAATTGGACAGAGGTTCCGCGGCGGAACGCGGAATCAACATGTCCGCAGTGTCTCCATCCGGTAGCTCACCACGTGAACGGACGCACCCCCGCCCCGTGGACATCCTCTCTCCAAAGTCTGCCCAACTGGTGTTCGCACTCCTGGCATGGCCGGAACTTCTCCACGCGCCCATGCGGAAAATCGCGGCCACCGCCGGAGTTTCCGTGGGACTGGTGGCACGGACCATGCAGCATCTGCTCCAGGAGGGCAATGTTGACAGCCGGCGGCACTGGACTCCCCGCGGCCGCCGCGAAGTTGCGGCGGCTTGGCTGGCTTCGTATCCTGCCAGGCTGCGTCCTTCATTGGAACTCGACTTTCTGGAGGGGCCACCTCCATCAGCCCTTCAGGCCCCCTACGCAGTGACCAGCGGCGGCGCTGCCGTCCCGGACCTTATAAGCCCTTCAGTTTCCACGCTTTACGTGTCCGAAATCCAGCCGGACCTGATACGGGACAACCGGCTGAGACGGGGCCCACAGCCCAATGTCCGCATCCGGCGGCGCTTCTGGGATGACGCGGCGCCCTGGGGTGCAGACGCCATTAGGGTGGCGCCCCCACTCCTTGTTTACGCAGATCTCCTCACGTCGGACGATCCGAGGGAACGGGAGGTGGCGCATGTTTACTTACAAAAGGAACCTGAACTTCAGTGGCTCTGACCCGGTCATGTTCGAGCCGCTCGTCAGCGTCATCGGATCACTCATTGCGGAAACCTCGATTACTCCGGACCAGTTCATGATTGTCGGTGCCGAGGCCCGGAACCTGCTCCACCGGAGCTTCAATCTTCCTGTCGGCGATCTCAGCACAACGCATGACGTTGACGTGGCACTGGCCATGCTGTCGTGGGATGGCTTTAATCAACTCACCCCCGTGTACAAGCGTATGGCCAGTACAAAATCAGCGATTCGCTTCAACATTGCGCGCGTGCCGGTTGATGTCATCCCCTTCGGCGGGGTGGAAACGGACAAGGGTATTGTCGAGGTTCCAGGCGATGGTCACCTCATCAATGTACTGGGCTACACCGATGCCTTTGCGGCTGCAGACGCGTTCGTCCTACCCGGCGTAGGGAACCTCAAAGTTGTCGCACCGTGGTACTACGTCATCCTGAAGTTGGAAGCCTTGGCTGACAGATCTCAGAATTTCAACTACAAAGACGCTCAGGACATCGGAACGGCGCTTTTTTGGCTTGAAACCAGTGAGGGCGATGCGGCCTGGCTGTATGAGCAGGATCTTGATGCCCTGATCGCCAACGATCTCAAGGTCGACATCACTCTGGCTCATCTTTTCGGGGAACATCTTGCTGGGCTCCTGGACACCCACCAACATCAACGGTTGTTGGAGAAAGTACTGCGCGTTGACGCCCGCGACTTCAGCAGCGAACTGCGCCGCGGGCTGTTTCGCACCAACACATCAGCCAAGAACGATGCAGCACGGGAGCGTTATGAGGCCCTGGTGCGCGGGTTGGCTGACCCCCGTATCCGGAATATTAGAATCAGCAGGCAACCCTAACGCGCCGAAGGAACTCCATGGACTCTCCCCACCACGAGGACCGCTTCCGGTCCCGCCTGAACCTCACGGGGAGCAAGGACCGGATGATCCTGGTGGCGGCGCTGGGGATCCTCAGTGCTGTCAGCCCCATGGCAACGGACATGTACCTGGCGTCCATGCCGCACATGGTGGAGTACTTCCGGACGTCCGCCTCCGCGGTCCAGCTCACCCTGACCGCCTACATGGTGGGCATGGCCGTGGGCCAGTTCCTGCTGGGACCGATCTCCGATGTATTGGGCCGCCACCGGCTGATGGTCGCCGGGAACGTCCTGTTCCTGCTCAGCTCGGTTGCCATCGCCCTCGCGCCCAGCATCGAGGTGGTCCTGGCACTGCGCGCGCTCCAGGGTGCGGCCGGGGCCGCGGGGGTGGTGATTGCCCGGGCCGCGGTCTCGGACATGGCCACCGGGCGGCAGGCTGCCAAGCTCTACTCGATGCTGGCCACCATCACCTCCCTCGCACCGGTGGTGGCACCGCTCCTGGGCGGGGTGATCGCCACCGTGGCACCGTGGCAGGCGGTGTTCTGGGCGCTGACCGGCTTCGGAGCCCTGATGCTGGCAAGCTCAGTGCTTGTGGTCCCGGAAACCCTGCCGCCGCACAAGCGCCACCGCGGCGGCGTCAGTGCCGTGGTGGGTGCGTCCTGGTCGGTGCTGCGCACGCCGTCGTTCATGGCCTATGCGCTGACCTTCGCCTTCACCTTCGGGGCCCTGTTCTCCTACATCTCGGCGTCGTCCTTTGTGGTGCAGAACGTGCTTGGCTACTCTGCACTGGGTTTCTCGGTGATCTTCGCCGTCAACGCGGGCGGGATGATCGTGGGCGCGCTGGTCAACACCAGGCTCGTGGACCGGGTGGAACCCGCGGTGATCCTGCGAACGGCGGTGGTGGTCATGGCCGCTGTCAACGTGGCGGGCCTGGGCCTGATCCTGGCCGGGATCACCGGCTGGACCACCCTGGTGCACCTGTTCCTCACGCAGTTGTGCGTCAGCTTTGTCATGGGCAACACCACCGCACTCGCCCAGGGACGCGTCCCCGGGCGGGCCGGCGCCGGGTCCGCGGTGCTGGGCCTGCTCCAGTTCCTCGTGGGCGGGCTCGTGTCACCGCTGACCGGCGTGGCCGGGGAGCACAGCGCGGTCCCGATGGCGGTGTCCATGGCCGTGTGCTGTGCGCTGGCACTGGGGGCGGTGCTGGTGGGACGCCGGCTGACGGCTTCGAAGTGACTGCCGGCTCTGAGTTAGGGACGCAGGCCGAGGCTTAGAGACAGCGGCCAAGCACCCCTGTTAGCCTGCGACTATGACATCTGGGTTACTGGAATGACACTTGGTGACCACCTGCGCATAGCCGGGGATAACCTCACGCGAAACGGGATTGATGCAGGCCAGGGCCGTGTCATTTATCCTGACGCGCAGACACCTGCCGGCACGGGAGCGATCATCCGGTACGGGACCCTGGCCGACTTCGCCGCCGGCCAGGAGGCCACAGTTCAGGCGCACGGCCAAGCGTACAGCCGCGAAGCAGCCGTACGCCGCGCAAAGCGTGCCATCGGCCACCGCCTGGATGAGCAGGACTCCGGGGGCGCAGGGTTCGTCAGGGGCTGCCTTTTCGACACCAGACCCGAACGGACCAGACAAAACCACGCACCATCAGACGGCGATGGCAGGACGCTCCCGGTCCCGGCTCCTGCGGTAAAAGCACCTGACGGCCGGAAGCGAAGCCTCCGGCGCGAATGGACGGTGGCGTTCGTCCTGATGCTCGCGGCACTCCTGATCGGGGCGGCGGTCACCATCATCGGCGTCAGGACGCTCATGAACGACGTCCAGACAACAACCACCCGGCTCCACCAGGACGCGGACCGGCTCCTGGAACTGCGCTCGGCCCTGGACGCCCACCAACAGGCCGGACTTCGTCTCCTGACCGGGGCCCGGACCGATACTTCCGCGTTCCTCGAACAACAGGCCAGCGTCTCGGACATGTTCGATGATCTGGCCGCAGTCCTCCCGCCCGGCCAGGAGACCGCCGCGGACCTCCGGAAAACCAGGGACGCCTGGCAGGAAAGTCTGCAGGCCCATGACCTGTGGGACAGCCAGGTCCAGCAGCGCCGGGCCATCCCGGAAGGAGGCCCGGCAGAGTTCGCCGATTCCAGCGCAGGGGTCCGCGCACTCCTTGCGGTCACTCAACGGTCGACGCTTAAGAAAATGGACGAGGGTCTTACCGACGCCGCAGGGCTTGAGCAACTGCTGATTTCCGTCCGCGCGGCATACTTCGGCCTGGCGCTGGCCACCACCGCGTACTTTGGCCGGCGGATGCTCAATGACCTGATGAAACCCATCAGGGAGCTCCGTCAGGGTGCTTTGAAGCTTCAATCCGGCGACTACAACCACCGGATCCGGATAGCCCGTCACGACGAGCTCGGCGAACTTGCCGAATCTTTTAATGCGATGGCCGCCTCGGTCCAGGACAGCCACGCGGCCCTGACCTACCGGGCGGGCCATGACACGCTGACGGGGCTGCCAAACCGTGCGGTCCTGACAGAAACCCTGACCCATACGCTCGGGCAGAATGCGGACACGCTTGCTCTGCTGTTCATTGATATAGACAACTTCAAAGCCGTCAATGATTCCCTCGGCCACGCGGGCGGCGATGAGCTTCTGGCTCAGCTCGCCACCCGGCTGACCGGCTGCGTCCGGAGCCATGACCTGGCCGCCCGCCTCGGCGGAGACGAGTTCGCGATCATTGTGCTCGATGAGGACGGGGAAACAAGCAGGGAAACGGCCGAACGCATCCATGACGCCCTGCAGTCCCCATTTTTCATCCGGAATAACAAAGCCACCGTCAGTGTCAGCATGGGTGTCGCCCAGGGACACCGCGGAGGCACAGACGCCCAGGAACTCCTGCGGCAGGCCGACTTCGCAATGTACGTGGCCAAACACGGGGGCAAGGCCCGGTACCAGCTCTTCGATGCTGACGACTACGACCGGATGGCGCACCGCGCAGCCCTTAAGGCCGGCATCGCGGCAGCGGCTGCCGACGGGCAACTTCGCCTTGACTATCAGCCGGTGATCGACCTGCAGACGAACGCCATCGTCGGCCTCGAGGCACTGGTCCGGTGGCAACACCCCTCACTGGGCCTCCTGAAACCAAAAGATTTCATACCGATCGCCGAAGAGACAGGCGAGATAGCAGCCATCGGATCCTGGGTTCTGGAAACAGCGGCACGCCAAGCCTCCAACTGGCGGGCCACTTTCAGTGAGTTCAGCAGCCTGTGGGTGTCGGTCAATCTCTCCGCCCACCAGCTCTCAAGCCACCGGAGTCTCCTGGTCCTCAAGGACATCCTGACCGACAAGGCCAGCGAAGCAGACAAGGTGATCCTGGAAATCACCGAGACAGCCCTCGCCTCGGACATCGACGGCGGGATCGCCGCGCTGTGCATGCTCAAGGAATCAGGTGCACGCATAGCCATCGACGATTTCGGAACGGGATTCTCATCCCTCAGCACCCTGGCGACGCTGCCCGCGGACATCCTGAAGATCGACCGCTCCTTCCTCACGCACGCCGGCCACCCCTCCACCGCCATTCTCGAAGGCATTGTGGGCCTCGCCCACAAACTGGGCCTGGATGTCATCGCAGAGGGCATCGAAGAGCCTGGTCAACTCCAGACACTCCAGAACCTGGGATGCCAAATGGGCCAAGGCTACCTCCTGGGCGGCCCTGCTCCTGCCCAGGCAATCGAAGCGCGGCTCCTCAAAAGCATCGGCGCCGGGTTCTTGGACAGAACTCCCTAAACAGGCTCATCAACTGAAACGCATCAAGCAAGGAGCGGAAAATGCCCAAAGTGGAAACGGTCATCGATACCCCTGTCCCGCCGGAAAGAGTGCGGGACGCCCTGCTGAATTTCGGCCCGCACCGCCCCGAAATCTGGCCCGGCATCCATCAGCCCCTTTACGAGGTTTATGAAATGGGAGACACCTACGCGGACATCAGGGAGGGAAGCAAAGCGCCGGGCGGCCTTGTCTGGGCCAAGGAACACTACGACTGGTCAGATCCCGAATCGGTGACCTGGACCGTGCGCGAGAGCAACTTCTGCGCACCGGGCAGCTATGTGAAAGCCCGGATCAGACCGAACGGGTCAGGCGGCTCACGCATCGACCTGACCTGGAAGCGGACTCCGACCAGCTTCGCGGGACGGGTTGCCGCGCTGCTGATCGTGGCTACACATGGTGCGCCGGTGGTGAGGTCTCTGCGGATGGGCCTGAAGAGGATGGAGGCGAGATAGGCCAGATAGGCCACATGGCCGCCTGAGGCGTCGCGGTGCCCGGGTTCCCTGCCCAGCCCGGGAATGGCAGTAGGCTTCCTAATCCAGGCCAGAATTCAGGCAGGGCTGGGGGACATCCTGTTCCGTGGGAGCGGCTGCCCAGGCCGGCGGTACTGATCATCCCCGGGCTGGACTGCCTGGCCATCGGTCTGTCACGCGAGGCAGGGGACCATTACCTCATCGAAAACCACCGGGGAATCATCACGCTGTTCAGCAGCACGGGTGAGGGGACCACTGCAGAAATCACCCTCCCCGGCGCGGGCACCGAGGCCCTCTCGCTGGCAACCAGCCAGCAGCCAGCAGCCACAGTTGACAGTAAGCATGCTTAGCATTAAAGTCTTCTGGGTGAACGTAGCTGCGCGGACAACGTAATTCGATAGTGGTTGGAAGAATCCGGGGTCATTGCCCACCAACTGCCGCAACCGCGAGCTAGCCCGATTTCACCGCCGTGTTTCCACGGCCGCAGAAGAAGCAACCAATCGAGGACCCTTTACCGGGCCCAAAAAGAGGGAGCAAAACTATGTCATTTACCAAAAAAGCCACCGCAGCAGCCGCCGGAACTCTTTTCCTGCTTGGCGCCGTCGCAGCACCATCACAGGCCGTGGGCAACAACACTCTCAATGACGGCCTGGTCAATGTCACCGTTGGCGATGTCATCGTCAAGGACGCTGTTGATGTCAACGTTGCAGCTGGCGTCGCCGCCATCCTTTGCGATGTCGCTGACATCGGATCCATCGCCGTTCTTGGCGAGGCAGTGGACGCCTCAGGCAACGATGCAACCATCTGTGACACCGCTACGGGCCCTGTCCGTATCGTGAATAACTGATACCTCGCGTCACCAGAAGCAGCTCCGGCCAGACGGCCGGAGCTGCTTTTGTCGTTGTTGCCCTTTTTCAGCCGGAGCTGATTTGCATGCCCTTCCACCATTGGCCGGTAATGGTGATGCCCAGCGCGGAGACCGGAACGCAAAGGAAGAGCTGCAGCGGGTTGACCGTTTCGGCTGCCGCCGCGCCGCCCATGCCCATCCACAGCCCCGGGGCGGCATAGGGGAACCACGCCCCGGCGCCGAAGGCAGTCACCACCTGGGTGATGACCACCAGGAGCACCAGTGCGCCGACGCCGGGTAGGTAGCCGCGGGCCATGCTTGCCACCACCGCGAGGGGACAAGCCAGCAGGGCCGCCAGGACGCCGGCGGCCAACGCCTTGCAGGCGCCCCACAGATCCTCAGGCCCGGGTATGCCCAGACCGATAAGGGCGCCGGCAAGAAAGGCGACCGCTAAGCTGACCAGGCACAGCAGCAGGGCCCAGAGGACGATCACCGAAAACTTCGCGTAGGCAAGCCGCCGCCGGCTGACAGGCAGGGCGAACAGGCAGGCCTGGGTCTTTTCGGTGAACTCGCGCCCGAAGCACCAGCACACCACGAAGCCAACCCCCAGCAGCCCCCCGACGGATTCAAGCATCCCCACCATCGCCAGATATCCGTTCCAGCCAGTACCCGTCAGCATGGCCGCGGCTTTGAGCCCGATCTGGCTGGACCCGTCGGTGGTCGCAGCAACCATGAAGACCGCTGCAAGTACCGGCAGGGCAACGCCGAGCAGTGCAGAGACCGTCCGCACCACCGGCGCGCGCCGGAATTTCAGGGCTTCGAATTCAATGGCCTGCCCGGACATGCCCATCATTGCTCCGGCCCGTGTTCGTTCAGGTCGGACTGCAGCACCAGGTCAAAGAAACGGCGTTCAAGGTCCACAGCCCCCGACTGCAGCGTGCCGATGATCCGTCCCCGGTGGAGCACGCTGATCCTGCTGGCCATCCGCGAGACCTCGTCAAGGTGATGGCTGGAGACCAGGACGGCGGCGCCCCTGTCCCGGCATGCCTCCTGGAGCAGCCGGCGAAGAACGATGACGCCGCGGGGATCCAGTCCGTTGGTCGGTTCGTCCAGGACGAGCACGTCCGGGCCATGGACCAGGGCGGCCGCCAGACCTACACGCTGCCGGTTTCCCAACGACAGGGTCCCGGCGCGTTGATCGGCATACTGCTCCAGGCCCAGATCTGACAACGCCCGTGCTGCGGCGGATCCTGCGCCGTCCTTGCTCATGCCGTGCAGGCGGGCGGAGCAGTACACGTTCTCGCGGGCGGTCAGCTCCGGATAGGCGAACGGGGTCTCAAGCATCTGCCCCACCCGTGACCATTCCTGAGTCCCTGCGCCGGAAACCGGGAGCCCCGCCAGCCGGGGCGAGCCCTGGTCCGGCTTCAGCATTCCCAGCAGGATCCGCATCAACGTCGTCTTTCCGGCGCCGTTCAGCCCTACCAGTGCGTGGATTTCGGACGGCCCCACGTCCAAGGACACATCGTCCAGTACGGGGAGGCCGCCCAGCGCTTTGGACACCCGCTCCGCCTGAATCGCTGCTGCCGGTGCCATCCGGTCCCTCTCCCCTGCTGCAGCGGCTAGTGCAGCGGCCGGGTCTCCTGCAGCCGCTTGATGAACCAGCGCGACTGCTCCGGGCCGTACGGCAGCACCGGGATGGCCTTGGTGGCGTCGGTGGGGGTTTCGCGGATGGACTGCTGGGCCTGGCGGACGGCCGTCGTCATGGTGTTCGCCATGGTCTTGACGAACTGGTCGCTGCAGGTCTCGCCGTGGCCGGGCACCAGGAACTCGTAGCGGTGGCGCAGGGCCGAGATGTGCCGGAGCGAATCGGCCCATTCCTCCGGGTAGGAGTCCTCGAAGGACGGGTGGGCGCCCTGCTCCACGAGGTCGCCCACGAAAAGGGTGGTGGGGCTGCCCACCAGCAGGTCGCCGTCGGTGTGGCCTCGGCCGAGGTAGAAGAGTGTGGCGGTCACGCCGCCCAGGTCCACCAGCACGGGCTGGTCCTTGACGATGGCGTTGGGCACCACCAGTTCCACGTTCTCGCCCTCGCCGGTGGACATCTCCGGCTCCAGCGTTCCCACAAACCGGCGCTGCAGGTCCCCGTGCGCCTCAATCTCGCGCGCACAGTTCTCATGCCCCCAGAACTCCGTGACGCCGTCGGACGCGAACACGGCGTTGCCGAAGAAGTGGTCGTAGTGGGCGTGGGTGTTGACCACAACGAGCGGCAGGTCCGTCTTCTCCCGCACCGCCGCCAGGATCTCTTTCCCCTGCCGCGGCCCGCAGCCGGTATCGATCACCATGGCCCGCTCCGAGCCCACAATCAGGCCGGTATTCAACAGTGAACCTTCGGTGACCAGCACGTAGTTGTCCGCGCCGACGTCGAGCCATTCTGACATTGTTACTCCGTACCTCCGGAAAGCACTTGCGTTCGTCTTGGCCTTTGATTCTACCCACGGGCCCTTCGCGGAGGGCGGCTCATCGGACCAGGGTGTTCCATGCCGCCAGGAACCTGTCGGCAAGATAGCGGTGACCTGCGGTGTTCACGTGGGCGCCGTCGGCGTCGAACCCCGGGCTGTTGGCGGCCGTGAACCAGCCGGCACCGTACGCGTCGATGAACGGGGCGTTGGCGGCTGCGGCTCCCGCACGGACGGCGCTGTTCGCGTCGCGGAGCCGTTCAGCCAGCGGCTGCGGCGCGGAAGGCCCCAGGACAACCACCTGGACGCCCGGCCAGAGCCTGCGGGCCGATTCGATGGTCTCCGTGGTGGCGGACTCGATTTCAGCGGGGTTGTTGGACAAGGCATCGTTCTGTCCGCCTTGGAGAATCAGGAGGTTGGGGACGAAGGCGGGCTCGGTGGCGGCGATTTTCCGCAGCCGGCCACCGTATTCGAGGCCGCGGTCATCCTGCGCGCCGCCGCCCCACGCGAAGCCGGTTCCGCCCACGGCGTCGATGTTGGTAGGGAAGCCGAGCGAGCCGGCCACCAGGTACGCCCAGCCCTGGTCTTGCCGGTCCGCGCCGTCACTCGCCGTGTACGAATCGCCCATGATCAGCAGGACGGGCTTGGCGGGCAGCTGGATTTTCAGTGGCTGGGCCGTGACCGCAGTGGCGGTCGTGGTGGGTGCCGGAGTGGCAATGGCAGAGGGCGCGGCGGAGGCCGTCGCCGAGGCAGTAGCCGCGGCCGAGGTTGCCGTCGTGGTGCTGGCGGCGTCGCTGGTTCCGCGGGTATTCATCAGGGCAAGTGCGGCCACCCCGAAGGCAACCACGGCCAGCACCAGAAGCGCGCCGTAGGTGATCCACCCCTGCCTGGTCACGCCGATGCCCCCACCGTTTCTCTTCACCCGCCAAATCTACCGGCCCGTCACTGTCCACAGGATTTACCTGCACGTAACTTCCGTACCCTTACACTCTGGGTATGGGGACTAAACAACACAAGACCTTCTGCCCGTCATGCGGCAAGGCCACCAACCACGTGACCCGTTACCAGAAGGACGACGGCGGCGGACCGCTGATTGCCACCGTCCGGTGTGCGGAACACGCGGAAGCTGCCGCCTGACTTCAGCTGAGCGGCCTTCAGGATTCCAGAGCGCGCTTGAGATTCTGGACAAAGACCTTGTTTCGGCGCGGGACCATGAACGCCATCATCGGGGTCATGAGCATCTTGAGCCCGCTGAGTCGCATCTCGACATCCCGGGTGAACCGCGTGCCCTCGCTTGCCTGCTCGATCGTGTAGGTGATCCGTGGCTGCAGTCCGGCGAAGTCCGCTCGATATTCCACGCGCGCGCCGGGCTCGACCTTGAGTGCCGTGAACGTGCCGTCCGTCTTGCCCATGAAGGGCTTGAATTTCAGGGCGTACGTCTTGCCGACGAGCGGAACCGGATCCGTCTCGGGAGGCACCGTGGCTATGTCAACATGCCACTTCGGTTCGTTGCGGAGGTCCGCGACATATTGGAAGACCTCGGCTGCCGGCCGGGCGATGACGACACTCTCTGCAGATTTGACCATGACTCCTCCTCGTACTCGGCGCCGGACGAGACCCTGTCTCCGGGTTGATGCGACTTCATCCTACGGCCTATGAGCACGATGGAGGATGGGTGTGGATTGGCGCTGTCAGGGCGGGCCAGGCAGCTGTCGAGATCCGAATCACTATGGTCTGGTGGGTGGACCCCGCATCTGCCGTCACCGAAGCAAAACGTCTAGACTGACCTCCCAGGGACATCCGAACCGCCGGAAGCGGAGTGTGGTTACCCACGGGATTCCCCGTACCCATCAGGAGGGCACGACAGTGGAATCTGATGATAACAAAGCGCTTGTGCGCCGTTCCTACCCCGAAATCGACGCGGGCAACATCGTTGCGATGGACGATCTGGTCGCCGCCGACTACCTTGATCACAACTGCCGTTTCCGGGGCTTTCGGAAGGACGGGAAGGCCTGAAAGAAGCATTCCTCATATTCCTGGAGGCAACACCGGGACGGCATGTGATCGACGACCAGATCGCCCAAGGGGACAAGGTTGTAACCAGGCTCACCGCTACCGGTCGGCATGAGAGGGATCTTCCCGGACCACTCCCAGCCACAGGAGCAGAGCTGCGGGAGACGGCCGTGGCCATCCATCGAGTCGCAGACGGAAAGATCGCCGAGCATTGGTCAAACCGCGACGACCTGGGACTCATGCAGCAGCTCGGCGTGATCCAGCTGCCTGGGACGTAAGAAATCGGCACGAACCTCCCCCCGCGGACAACGGCTGTGGAGGGCGCGTTAAGGATTCGCAAATAAACACCCCTTCCCAGATCCGCCGTGCAGCGCCGGTGTTAGCTTCGGCAGTGGACGCGGTGCACGGCGCAGCGCGGGGAAGACACCATGACCACGTTGAGCAGGCCCCCTGCTGATCACTCCGCGCCCCGGCCACGCGGCGCGCAGGCACTGAAGAACTGGCTGCTGTTCGGGCTGCAGGACGCCAAAGGCACCCATCAGGGCCCCGGCGCCGTCGGCGGTGACAGCCACCACCAGCATCCGTGGTGGCAGGTCATGTGCCTCACCGGCGTGGACTACTTCTCCACCCTGGGCTACCAGCCGGCCATCGCGGCCCTGGCCGCGGGGGTCATCTCGCCCCTGGCAACGCTGGTGCTGGTGGCGGTGACCCTGCTGGGCGCCCTGCCGGTCTACCGGCGCGTTGCCGGCGAAAGCCACCGCGGCGAGGGTTCAATCGCGATGCTTGAGCGCCTGCTGCCCCGCTGGAGCGGCAAACTCTTCGTTCTGGTCCTGCTCGGATTCGCCGCAACGGACTTCATGATCACCATGACCCTCTCCGCGGCCGACGCCACGGCACACCTCATCCAGAACCCCGTGGCCCCGGGCTGGCTGCAGGGCGAGCAGGTCCCGGTCACCCTGTTCCTGCTGGCCCTGCTGGGCGCCGTGTTCCTGCGCGGATTCAAGGAAGCCGTCGGCGTCGCCGTCGTCCTGGTGGTCCTGTACCTCGGCCTGAACGCCGTGGTGGTGGCTGCGACGCTGGTCCAGGTCTTCGGCCACCCGGTTGCCGTCGGCGGCTGGTGGACGGCCCTGCTGACCTCGCATGGGGACCCGCTGATGGCGGTGGCCATCGCGCTGCTTGTTTTCCCGAAGCTGGCGCTGGGACTGTCCGGCTTCGAAACCGGGGTGGCCGTTATGCCCCAGGTCCGGGGGGACGTGGACGACACTGACGACAACCCGGCGGGCCGGATCCGGGGAACCCGGCGGATGCTCACCACCGCCGCGGTGATCATGAGCGGATTCCTGATCACCACCAGCTTCATCACGGTGGTCCTGATCCCGGAGCAGGAGTTCCAGCCCGGCGGCCAGGCGAACGGCCGCGCACTGGCCTACCTCGCCCATGAGTACCTCGGCGTGGGCTTCGGCAGCGTCTACGACCTCAGCACCATCGCCATCCTGTGGTTCGCGGGCGCCTCCGCCATGGCCGGGCTGCTGAACCTGGTGCCCCGGTACCTTCCCCGCTACGGCATGGCCCCGGGATGGGCCAAAGCCGTGCGCCCGCTGGTTCTCGTCTTCACCGCCGTCGGGTTCCTGATCACCTTCCTTTTCAACGCCGACGTCGACGCCCAGGGCGGCGCGTACGCCACCGGCGTCCTGGTGCTGATGACCTCCGCGGCCGTCGCGGTCACCCTCTCGGCCCGCCGCCGGGCCCAGCGCAAACGCACCGTGGGCTTCGGCGCCATCGCCGTGGTCTTTGTGTACACCACGGTGGCCAACATCTTCGAGCGCCCTGAGGGCATCAGGATCGCGGGGATCTTCATCCTGGGCATCGTGGTGATTTCGCTGCTTTCGCGCGTGGGGCGCTCCTTCGAACTGCACGCCACCCGCGTCCATCTGGACCGGCAGGCCCTGGAATTCATGTCCGGCACGCTCGAAGGCCCCATCGCGATCATTGCCCACGAGCCGCTCCGGATGTCGGCGGAGGCGTACCGCGACAAACTTGCGTCAGCTATCGAGGTCAGCCACCTGCCGCTCGGGCAGGAGGCGGTGTTCCTGGAGGTGGTGGTGGACGACTCCTCCGACTTCGAAACAGAACTCCACGTCCAGGGAGTGATCCGCCACGGCTACCGGATCCTCGAAGTCCACGGGCCGGTGGTCCCGAACACCATCGCCTCGGTCCTGCTCCACATCCGGGACGTCACCGGGCTGATGCCCCACATCTACTTCCGCTGGACCGAAGGGAACCCTGTCATCAACCTCGTGAAGTTCCTATTCCTGGGTGAAGGTGAAATCGCCACCGTCACCCGGGAGGTGCTCCGCGAGGCGGTGCCGGACGTCACCAAACGCCCCTGGGTCCACGTGGGCTGACTTCATGGGCACCGCTCCCCATCGCGGCCCCCGCAGCACACACGGCATGATGGTGCTTGTACTTTCGCGTCGAATATTGGGGAACAAGTGAATAACAACCAGCAGCCGGGATGGCCGCAGCAGCCCAGCAACCAGCCGCAGCAGCCGGAGGACGGCCCGGCCTATCCGCCCGTTCCGCCGGCCCCGGGCCACGGACAGGACCACGGGCAGGGCCAGAGCTGGCCGCCTCCGCAGTCCCAGCAGTACGGACAACAGCAGCCGGGCCAGCCCTACGGCCAGCAGCCTTACGGTGACCCGCAGCAGTATGGCCAGCCGTTTGGCCAGGCCCCCCAGTTCACCCAGCCGGCACCCAAGTCCGGCATGCCGGTCTGGGGCTGGGTGGCAGGCGGAGTGGGCGTGGTGGCGGTCATCGCGGTCGCTGGCGTGCTGGCGTTCAACGGCCTCTCCGGCGGAAGCAAGGGGCCGGATGCCGTTCCGGCCCCAGCACCCACAGTCAGCGAATCTGCCGCTGCCCGGGAGTCGGCCGATGCCTCGCCCAGTGCCGGGGCGGACGCCGCAGGCGCCGTCTACCTGTTCGACGAGTCCGATTTCAGCACCCCGCCCGCCTGGACCATCCAGGAGCCCAAGGGCTGGGCCAAGGAAGAGGTCAAGGACGGCATGCTGCGTTACCGGAACGCCGGCCTGCAGTGCACCTTCACCACCTACCAGGCAGTCCTGCAGCCCACCGGGGAAAACGGCGATGAGGCCACCACGGCACTGGTCATGGCCTCGGAGATCGAGGCCGTCAAGAAGTCCGCCGGCAAGCCCGTGGAAGTGGTCAACGACACCGCATCAACCTACGTCAGCCTGCGCGACGGCGGCCAGGACATCGAACTCCAGGAAGCCCGGCTCCGCTTCAAGAACGACAAGGACGTGGACGTCACCTACCGGATGGCGGTCCGTGCCACCGCCAGCAGCAACGGGCTCATGGAGCTCGCCCTGGCATGCCCCGGCAGCCTTGCCACCGAGGCGGAGCTGTGGCTGGAACTGACCGACGGCGTCCGCATGGTCGACGCGCCGTAGCCGGCACGTCTCCGGACAGCCATCGCCCCAGCCCCTCCGATTAACCCTGCCTCGCGTCCCGCTGCGGCACGCCGTCGCCGGGCTCCAGCTTCCTGGTGGCCCAGGTCCGGAGGGGCCGTTCCACCAACCGGAATGACAGCCACGCCATCAGCACCGTCAGGGCTGCCGCCAGCGGCACGCGGAGCCACAGGGACGGGACCAGCGGGATCAGCAGGAGGTAGACAGGCAGGTGCCACAGGTACGCGGCGTAGGACAGGTCGCGGCCGGGGTTGGCAAGCCAGGGGTGGCTCAGGATTCTTGAGGCAGGGCCGGCCGGCCGGAGTACAAGCGAGCCGATGACCACCGCGGACAGCAGCGCCAACGCCGTGGGGCCCGCAGACCAGAAGACACTAAACCACGCACTGGGGGTACCCGGCTCTTTCAGTGCAAACACCGCGGCCACCAGGGCGAGCCCCGCGAGCGGACCGGCCCAGCGGGCTCCGGCCTGCAGGGCTGAGTGGACCCGGGAACCGTGGCTGACCGACGCAAACACCAGGGCCAGGGTGCACCCCAGCAGCAGTTGGTCGGCCCGCGTGTCCGGCCCGTTGTACAGCCGGGCCAGCGGCGCCCCGCCGGATACCAGGAGGGACCGAGAAACCAGGAACCCGGCAGCCAGGACGGCAGTCAGCCAGGCGACGGTGCGGACTTTCCAGAACCGCAGCATGACCAGCAGGAGGACCGGCCAGACCAGGTAGAACTGCTCCTCGACGGCCAGGGTCCAGGTGGGGCTCAGCGCGTTGCCGCCGGTGGAGGAACCGAAGGCGCCGAAGTTCGTCAGGTTCATCACGTAGGCGGCCGCCGGGATGGCATTGGCTTCCTGGCCGCCCCACCCTGACCGGGGAAAGACCAGGCCCACGGTCACCACGACTGTGCAGACCGCCAGCAGCGCGGGCCAGAGACGGGCGAGCCGCTTGGCGTAGAAAACGCCCAGGCGCAGCCGGCCGGTGGCCTGGTACTCCTTCATGATGAGCAGGGTGATCACGAAGCCGCTGAGCGTGAAGAAAACGTCGACGCCGATGGACCCGCCGGGGGTCAGTTCCGTCACCGTATGAAAGAGGAAGACCATCGCTACCGCCACGGTCCGCAGCCCGTCGAGGGCGTGTTTCCGCCCCGAAATGAGCCCGTTTTCGGGCGCAACAGGGCGTTCCAGAGTTGTTAAAGTTCCGCTACTTGACCAAGAATTCACCCATCCAGCTTACATAACGTTTCTATAACCCCGCTGGGCGCAGGCTGGATGAACCCTTGGTAAGCGGCCTTGGCCCCGTGCGGTGGTCCGCAGAATTCCCCCGGTGCGGGGTAAGAATTGGGCCATGCCAACGCTTAAGCAGATGAGGCTCCGGTACGCCGGGGCATGTCAGGTGTGCGGTGCCGCGCTTCCCCGTGCCAAGGCCAAGGCCAAGGCCGAGGAGAGACTCCACGATAAGTGGGGTCGATTAGGTGGCCTCGCCGTCGTACTCGCTGAAGAGCATCGACCCTATCGCCATCAGGCCCGGTGGAATCTGGGTGATCGATGCCAAGCGGTACAAGGGACGGCCTGAACTGACGATCGAGGGTGGCATCCTTCGCCCACGCGTTGAGAAGCTCCTCGTTGGCCGGCGTGATTGCACAAAACTGGTCGACGGGGTGCTCAAACAGGTCGACGTTGTGCGCGACCTCGTCGGGGATGTGCCCGTCACCGGGGCGCTGTGCTTCGTCGAAGCCGACTGCCCCTCATCGGGGGTGCATTCACGACGAGGGGCACTCACGTACTCTGGCCGAAGCGACTGGCCAAAGTGCTTGCCGAGGAGACAACCGGCAGCGTTGATGTTGCCGCGATGCGTAAGTTGTTAGCCTCGCGGTTCAAATCCTCGTGACGTCCCAGTCGACGTTTATTCTGGGGCGGCCAAGAAAAAAGCCTTGACCGGAGGTCATGCCGAGGTTCCGGACGGCGGTGAGTTCAGCGTCTGTTTCTATTCCTTCGGCGATGATTGTGGCACCGATCTGGTTGGCAAACTCGACCATCGCGGCGCCGAGGGCCTGCTTTCCGCGGTTGTTGTCTATGCCGGCGATGAGGCTCCGGTCCAGCTTGATGATGTCAGGCCTGAGCTGGAGGATGTGGCGCATGGAGGAGAATCCGGACCCGGCGTCATCGACCGCTATCCTTAGGCCGCCCTCCCGCAGGGGGCTGAGAGCGGCCAGCAGGGGCGCGTAGTCGTCCACCGGCAGGCGCTCCGTCAGTTCCAGAACCATTCGGTCAAGGGCTAATCCTGATTCTTTCAGGTAGCCAGGCAGCCGGGGGTCAAGGCAGGTTTCGGGGGACAGATTAAGGGCCACGGTGAGGTGACGGGGCAGGCGGACGGCGTCGTCCAGCGCCGCTTCCAGGGCAGCAAATTCGAGTTCGTCGCCCAGGCCCACACTGGTTGCCTCGTTGAACCATTGGTCCGGGCTCCGGTCATCGTGGTCCGGAAAGCGTGCCAGGGCTTCGACGCCCGTGATACTTCCGGTTTCGAGCTCGCAGACGGGCTGGAAGGCTGTGAGGATCATCCCGTTCCTGACCGTGGTGTCTATGCGGTCCCTGAGGCGTTCTTTGAGAATGGTCCGGATGGTCTGGCCTGGCAGCATCCGGCTAATGCCTTCCGAACCCAGCCGGGTTCCGTCCGGGAGCCGACGCGATTTACCCGATGCTTCCATCCAGACCGGCGTTCCGTCGCGGTGTCGGAGGGCGAGGATGATGCCGGCCCACTCTGTCGTGTGGCCATCGAGCGCCTCGGCGATGTTTTGTCGTGCGCTGGCGAGGTCGTCGTCGTCGACCAGCATGGTGATGTGTTTGCCTACCAGGTCTGCGGGGTCATAGCCGAGCAGGGAGGATGATGCCCGGCTCGAAAAGGTGAAAATCCCGTTGTCGTCCACGGCCCAGAGCCACTCGTCGCCGGCGCCGGCGACTGTTTCCAGCAGCCCTGAGAGGAACCTGCCGTGGTCGCGTTGCCGGCCTTGGGTACGGCAACCACGTACAGCGGTGCAGGCTGCGATCAGGATGAGTCCCGCGGCGGCGGATCCAAGGACGATGGCGGCTGCAGGGGAGTCGGGGTACTCGGGACCGCCTGGATGCATCCCTGCGGCGATCGCCAGGGCGAATGCGATCTGGACACACAGGACGCAGAGGAGAAGGTGGCCTCCGATGAAGGACATGATGTCTGTGCGTCGGAGCGTTTCGTTCCGCATTTTCCGGCGAGCTCGTGGGCCGAGCCCGGTCGCCGGCGTCGGGCGGGGTGAACCCAGACCTAACAGGGTGCGGGGGCTTCCACTGATCTCGCGGGACACAGTTTGTTCTCCTTCGTCTACGACGGCGGGCGGCGACAGCGGCACCACCCGCTGACTCTTAGACGCTAACAGTGGGCCCACGGGATTTGTCCGTTCCTTGGAATAATCTGTGAAAAGCCTCGGACCAGGACGGAACACTGGCCAAACACGGCGGTAAATCTGCGCATTTACGGAGACAGGGAGGGGCTGCCCAACTTAGGCACGGGATTTTCCTGCGCCGGACGCTGGTGGCCGCTTCTCTGCCCCGGCCGGTGTCTTAAGCCATGCCATGGCGTCGGTGGCCGAGGTGAAAAATCTGGTCGGGCAGGCAGGCCGGTGCCGGGCCAGGTAAAAGACGAGGATGACATGGTCCACAGGCGAAGTACCGACGACGGCAACGCGGGTCAGTGGCCACCTTCCGGCGAAGGCATCCCGCGCCTTGGAACCCAGTCCCTCCATCCAGTGCATGTCGACCAGCAGGGGACGGCGGCGTCCGGAACACAGGACGCTGACGTCCGCCATCACGTCGCGGACGTCCGCCTCTGTCACCACTGCACCACGGGTCCAGCGCAGATGAACGATGCCTCCGCGCAGTTCCACCGCCCGTTCCCTGTCAACTGCTTGGTTCCTCACACAGCCTCCCCCGACCGATCCCCTGACCAGCCGCGGCAAACGCCCAGACGGAAAGGGGGACCCTTCAGCAACATGCTATGGCATGGCAAGGAACCCGGCACCCGATACAGACCAGTCTGTCTCGCGCGGCAGTTCCGGTAGCCCTTCCGGTGGGGCCAACCTTGAGCGTTCCTGGAGGTCAGCTGGGACTTGACTGTGTCCACGAGGCGTTTTCGGTTAGGATCGGCGGGTCGTCCTACTGAAAGGGACCCCGGTTTTGGATTTATTCCGCTTCATCACGGGTCTGGCTGTTTTTGCGGGGTTTCCTTTGCACTGTTTCTGTGCGTACATTTGCTAGTGCTCAGACACACCCGACGCCGGGATCCGGCACTCTCCGGACGGGAGAAGTGACCGACGCATGCCCTACATCGACATCAACCCCCACCGCCGGCGGCCGAAATGGATCGGCTACCTCGTCTTGGCTGTCCTGGCAGCCCTTACTGGCCTGGTCGTCTGCCTTGCCCTGAGCGGCCCCTGACGCCGTCCGATGCTGGGCTCACGCCTGCCGGGGTGTGAATTCTCGCGGGTGCGGAAGTGTGGTCTGCTTGTTGAGCCAAGCCGGGACGTGTTCCGGTGCCAAGGGCTCGCTCCATAAAAAGCCTTGGGCCAGATTGACGCCCAGGCGGCGGAGTTCGGCGAGCTGTCCCCTGGTTTCGACACCTTCTGCGACGACGTCCAGTCGAAGGCTTTTGGCCATGCCCACGACGAGTTCGATCACTGTCCCCCCGTGGGGGTCGATTCCAAGTTCGCGGATGAAGGTGCGGTCAATTTTCAGCGTTCGCGCCGAGAGCCACTTCAGGTAGCCCAGGGATGAGTAGCCGGTGCCGAAATCGTCGATCGAGATCCCCACACCCAGGTGGCGCAGACGCTGCAGGCTCTCCTTGGGCAGGTCCGGTTCGCCCATGAGCACTGTTTCGGTTATTTCCAGATGCACCGCCGCAGGATCGATGCCGCAGGAAAGAATTGCGGACTCCACGATGTCGGGGAAATCCTTTGCCACGATCTGGCGCCCGGAAATGTTCACCGCTGCGGTAAGGTCTCCGGCGCCGGGCACCTCGTCGCGCCACTGCTGCACCTGGCGCAGGGTCTCCCCCAGGACCCATGCGCCGATGGGGAGGATCAGCCCGGTCTCCTCCGCGATGGGGATGAACGTGTCCGGCATGATCAGGCCATGTTCCCGGTGGTTCCACCGCAGCAGCGACTCAAAACCGACAGGGGCTTCAGTATCGAGGTCCATCACCGGCTGATAGTTCAGGCACAGTTCTCCCCGGTCCAGGGCCTGACGCAAATCGGACTCCAGATCCAGACGCCCACTGGCCTGCCGGGTCATCCGCGCGTCGTAGATGACCGACGCGTCACCGCCGGTTGATTTGGCCCGGTACATTGCCGTGTCGGCCCCGCCCAGCATGGTCTCGGCAGTGTCCTCCGGGTCGGCCAGGGAAATACCGACACTGACATTAAGAAAAACCTGCCGGCCAGCGACTTCGAAAGGGGCCCGGACGCAGTCCCTGATCCGTTCCGCCAGCAGCTTGGCGGCGCGCATCCGCATGTTCTTGCAAACCACAACGAATTCATCGCCGCCAAACCGGGCAACCGTGTCCCCGGCCCGGACCGCCTTCAGCAGGCGGTCCCCCAGGAGCATCAAAATCTTGTCCCCGCCTCCATGGCCAATGCCGTCGTTGATCAGTTTGAACCGGTCGATGTCAACGAACATCACCACCGGCCGGGCGCCCCGGTCAAGGAAGCTCTGCAGTACCTCAGTGATCATGTACCTGTTCGGCAGCCCGGTGAGGGCATCGTGGCGGGCCTGCCATTCAAGGATCTGTTCAGCGTTCTTGCGGTCCGTGATGTCCAGTACCGTGTCCAGGAACCGCAGAGGCTTGCCGTCCGGGCCGTTCACAGCCCTGATCCGTGAATGGAGCCACCGCTGGCCGCCGTCGGGCCTGATGAACCGGTATTCGAAGTCCGCGAACCCCAGGCCGGCCTCCAGGCTCCGCCAGACCTGGCTGACACGGTCACGGTCCTCAAGATGCGTCCGTTCCAGCATCCACTCCCGCGATGGGGACTCGCCCGGACCCATGCCAAGGATCCGGGCAAATTCCTCCGAGTGCCAGATCTCCCCGGTGGTGACGGTGTGCTCGACGCTTCCAACATGCGCCATTTCCTGAGCCGCCAGGAGCCGGCGCCGCTCCGCCGCGGCTTCTGACTTCAACCGCTTGATCTCGGTGATGTCCCTGGCGATGGCGGACGCCCCAAGCCGCTCACCGTCCTGGCCGTAAACCGGGGAGACCGTCAGTTCAACGTCAATCAGGGACCCGTCCTGGCGTTTCCAGCGGGCCTCCACTCCGGTGACGAAGGTTCCGCTGCGAATGCGCGCAGCGACCTGGTCACCGAAGTCCGCCGCGTCACGGGTGGTGAGCAGATGATGGGTCTGCCCGACGGCTTCCGCGGCACTCCAGCCGAACATTCTGGCGGCACCGGCATTCCAGCTGGTGATCTTCCCGTTCAGATCAGCACCGATGATCGCGTCCCCGGAGGACTCCACCATGGCGGAGAACCGGCGCAGGATGGCTTCTGTGTGCTTCCGGTCCGTGATGTCCTTGGAAATAGCGACGATGTCCACGGGCGCCGTGTGCCTGCCCCTGATCGGGCTGACCGTTCCGTGGACCGGAAACTCCCGACCGGTCCGGTGCCGCATCCACAGCTCCCCGGACCAGTCCTGCTGCTGGGCTATCCGGTCGGCGATCTCCTGACCGGTCAGGCCCGGCCCCGGACCCGTCGCGGGAAGACTGCTGACGATTCCCAGATCAACGGGTGTCAGCCCCAGCACCTCGGAAGCGTCGAAACCGTACAGACGCTCCGAGGCACGGTTCCAGTAGGTGATTCGCCAGTTGCTGTCCATCCCGATCACCGACTGACCGATTTCGTCCAGCAGTAAAGACTGCATCAGCAGATCATCATGATGCTCCCCAGCCATTGTTTCCCCCGACTTCCAGCCGAAACGGTACCGCCGTGCCTTACACCTGTGGGTGAAGTATAAGGCGCGCCGGGGTAGGCCCGTCTATGACTCTGCGGGGGCCGCCTCGGCCTGTATGACCCATGCGGACCACTCCAGCGGATCCACAGAGGGCCTGCCGAGGAGGAAGCCCTGCGCCGCGGTCATGCCGAGTTCAATGACCGCCGCAAGCTCCGGCTCAGTTTCAATTCCTTCGGCCGCGAGCACCGCACCGACCTCCTTGGCGAGGCCGATCACGGCAGGCTCATCCGGCTCCTCAAGGATGCCCTCGATGAGGGTGCGGTCCAGCTTGATGATGTCAGGCCGGAGGCTGAGAATCTGCTCAGCAGGTGTGAAGCCCTCGCCGGAACCGTCCACAGCCACACGCAAGCCCCGCTGCCGGAAGGGGACCAGCGCCTGGATGAGCGCGTTCCACAGTTCGTTACTTGCCCGGCCGTTGAGTTCGATAATGATCTTGTCCATTGCCAGTCCGCAGTTCTCCAGAAGCCCCTGCACCCGGATGTCCGCGGCTGATGCGGGGCTGAGGTTGAACGCGACGAACAGATGGGCGGGGATCCCCTGCGCCGCGGAAATGGCGCATTGGAGCGCCGCTAACTCCAGCTCGGGGCCAAGGCCGACGGCGTCGGCTTCCCGGAACCAGGCATCCGCGTCCTTTCCGTCGCTGCTGACGAAGCGTGTCAGCGCTTCAAACCCTGTGATGTGCCCGCCGGGTAATTCGTGTACCGGCTGCAGGGCTGTCAGCAGCAGCCTGTTGCCGAGTACTGACTGGATTCTTTTCCGTACGCCCCGGGCCAGGGCTACCGGCTGACGCACAGGAACCGAAGACCGCTGCGGGACGACCGGCCCGACGGGGCCAGGGAGCCGATCCTTTGGACCGGTGAGGCTCCTAGTTCCCGTCAAGTGTTCCAGCAGGGCCCGTTCCGGTTCATCCGGGTGGGACGCAAGATGGCCCCTCAACTGCGATCTCGCCCATTCCCCTTCCGGCTCGGGGTCAGCCAGAACATCATTGATCAACTCCAGCACCTGACCGCGCAGAGTAGCCGTCTCCGCCACCGGGGGCGGTAGAGCAGGTCCCCCTGGACCCGGCATCTCCCCTGCGCCGCTGGCTGCTGGACTAGAGGACTCGTCCTTGGACATCGGCTATTCCTTTATGTGCTGCGGGTACCGGCTGAGCCCGGCACCAGGCCTCACCTGCGCAGCGCCGGCATTGAAGCGCAGCATCATCGGCCTGACAGCAGAATACAACGACATTCGATGAATCCCGTTGTTATTCAAAGCCGGCTTCCCATCAGGGCTGCACCGGTTTAGTTCCAACGGGGCCGTTGCCTCATCTACGGCCATGATCATCACGCGCAGAGGACGAAAATACTCGGCGTTTCCGTCGCGCACCATGCGGGCGCATCAGCGGAATGCTTGCGCTCATCTTCGGGTCTGGGGACACGAGCGCTGACCTCGCCCGTCAGGCCCGTCAAAGCAACAGCGTCGACCGTTTCAGCGGCGAGGAGTTCCTCTTCGTCCTGCCCGATCAGAGCCCGGAAACGGCCCAAACCTCTGTTGAAGGCGCCTTGGCCGCTGTGCAGGCGTTGGAAACCACCCACACGGGCAATTCCGGCGTGGGGTTGCTGACCCTCATCGCAGGAATTTCCTGCACCACCGCCGTCCTGCCATTCCCACCCAAACAGCTCATCCTTGCAGCTGACAAGCCCGCACCGGGCCAAGGCCGCCGGCCGGACCGGAACCGGGCCGTAGTGGCCCCTGAACCGGACCGTAATTGCCACCAACCTGTACCAACCACGCAACCCACTCTCGGAAGGACGACGGCGGCGGGCCTGCTACCGGACATGAGACAAACAGGATGGTTCAGGCCGTGTCAGCCCACCGTGAACCGTTCGGCGCTCCACGGGCCGGCCTGGAATGCGCGTGGATTTCGGCCGCGGAAATGCTACGGACTTCGTGCGCCGGAGCACTTGAACTATGTATCGCCGGCGGCGTCCGGCTGGCCGACGGCGTGAGGTCTGCGACGAGGCCCATCCCTGCGTACTCCCGTACGGCGGCGATGCCGGCAACGACTGAAGTCTTGTCCGCAAAGGCCTTGGAAACCGCCATCACGGTTCCATCGGGTGCTTTTATCCGGAACCGGAAGTGGGACTCCGCGTCTAGAAACAGTTCGAAAATTCCGGCCATGGGTGTCCTTCCGGTTGGGGGGCCTCCCCTCGGCATCGTTGCCGCGGGGAGCCGTAGACGCGCCATTGCGTCTGTTCCCGATGGTTCGCGGAATTCGCAATTTAGAAATTCATCAAAAACTAAAGAGTGTTCCCCACGTCCCCGCTTCCCGCAAGGGGCTGGGGGCGATCCCTCATGGCCGGCATACAAAAGCTACGGCTGGGCGCATCACTTGGCGTATGCTATTTCATCAGGACAGACAAGTCTGTCCTCCCCAGATTGGACCCGCTTTAAGGGTGGGTTTCAGCCACAGTCGAGAGGTATCAGAGTGCCTGGGTTGC
Source organism: Pseudarthrobacter cremeus (assembly GCF_051857465.1). Taxonomy (NCBI): domain Bacteria; kingdom Bacillati; phylum Actinomycetota; class Actinomycetes; order Micrococcales; family Micrococcaceae; genus Pseudarthrobacter; species Pseudarthrobacter cremeus. Next base: position 90,123 of record NZ_JBPZHC010000010.1, read on the forward strand.
CGGAAGCGAAGTCAGACCTTTTCAGGTCCCTCGGGCATCCCGTGCGGATCCGGGTCTTGGAGCTGCTGGCGGATGGCCCTGTTCCTGTCAGCGAGCTCCGGCGGGCCACCGATCTGGAAGCTTCGAACCTGTCCCAGCATCTCAGCGTCCTGCGCAGGCAGCGGCTAATCACCTCCTTGCGGACTGATGGCCAGATCCGCTACCAGCTCAGCTCCCGCGAGGTGTTGACGTTATTCAGCGTGGCGCGCTGCTGCGGAACAACCTCCAGTCGACGCGCCTCGAACTGGCCGAAATCGCCGATGCAGAGCCACCCTAGCCAAAAAGCACGGGCATGGATGGATTACTGAGTCGGGGGCCGGGACAGTGCACGCCCTGCCCACCTACCGCCACTGCGGCCGATAGTGGGACCTGTTGCTGCTCCACGGCAAAGCACCTGTGCTACCGCGGGAGTGAAGTCATCAAACTGACGACGACGGCGGCCGGCGCGGTCAGCCCGGCACCTCGCCGGTGAAGACGGCCTGCTCGTTATTTTCGAGCAGTTTTACAACGCGCACGGCCGTCGGTTCCGGGCCAGGTTCCCTGACGGGCTCCGGTGTTGCGGTCCCGATCGGTGAAGGAGCCGGGGCCGCAGTGGGCGGAGAGACCGGGACCATTGTCTGGACCGGCGCCACAGCCGGCGCGGGCGAAGGGGAAGGGGCCGGAGCAGGGGCGGGGGCACTGCCCCCTCCCTTATCCCCGTCATGGTCATGGGTCTGCGTCACCTGGACAGCCCAGGCGGGCACCCCGGCCGGGCTGTCTGGCGCGTGATAGTCCGTCATCGTGAGGTCGTCGGCGGGCTCATACTGGCGCAGCGGCTGCAGGGTCTATTTCGCAGGATCGGTGAGGCTGCCGTTCAGGATCGTTTCCAGGTGCAGGTGGCATCCTGTTGACGCGCCGGCGGCGGTCCCCATGTTGGCGATGATTTCGCCGGCCTGCACCGGCGGGCCCTTCCTGACGGCTATGCCTTCGAGGTGGTTGTAGCTGGTGATGAGGCCGTTGCCGTGGTCGACTTCCACCCGGTTGCCTCCGCCCCACTGGTGCCATCCCACTTCCCGCACGACGCCGGCATCGGCTGAGTGGACGCGTGTTCCGCAGGACGCGGAGAAGTCCAGGCCCCTGTGAAACTGGCCTTTGTCTCCTGTTACCGGGTTGGTCCCGCGGCCGTAGGGCGAGCTGGGCACCAGTTCTCCCAGCGGCGCCATCAGTGGCCCGGGTGCGGGGCGGCGCAGCTGGGCTGAGGCGGCGTTGAGTTTCCCGGTGCCCTCGATCGTTCCGGTGACGACCACGGAACGGCTGTAGAACACCAGTGCGTCAGACGACGCCGAGACGACGCGAACAAACGCGCCGACGTCATCTCCCGAGGCGGCCGTCGGGTCGGAAGCCAGGCTTCCTGGCCTCCTGCAGCGGCCAGGACCTGCCACAGCCGGCCAAGAGCCGCACCGTGTCTGGTGAACGATATTTGGGCCTTTGCCAGCTTCCTTATCCTTCAAAGCCTCCTCACAGGGCACGCCGCTCAAGGTGTTGTGCCACTGAGTTCATGGGCTCTGTTGAGTGCCTGCTGGCAGGCACTGACGAGGTGTTCGCGCTGCCCGGTGCTGCGGTAGAGGTCACGGGCCCATTCTAATTCTGCTGCTGCTTCCCGGTAGCGGGCTTCATCAAACAGCCGGCGGCCGATCTGGTGGCGGACCAGGGCTTCACGGGCGCGTGTGCGGGCCAGCCGCAGGGCTTCTTCCTGCAGCCGGGCGGCGGCGGGCCAGGAGTATTGCCGCTGGTGGGCCTGGGCGAGCACCAGCAGGGGGCGCAGACGGTCCGGTGAAGCGTCAAGGAGTGCCTGGCCTTCCCTGATAGCTTCCTGGGTCCGGTCCAGCAGAGCCAGGATCCACACCCGCTCCAGCGCCGGGCAGGCGGACAGGCGGGCCTCCATCGCCTCACGGTCCAGGACAACGTCCCGCAGCGTCACTGGGTCGGTCCACCAAGCGTCCCCGGCGCCCTGGTCCGGGCCGCGGCTCACAGGTCTTTGCCGTTGCTGCTGGCCGCGGCAGAAGGCGGGGCCGGGCGGTACCAGCGGTCCTTCTCCATCGTCAGCCCGTACGGGACGTCGGGGGTGGCCTCCACGGTGAACAGGGACCGGCTCCGGCGGGTGATCAGGATTCCGCGCTGGTCCCCGCGGCCGGCAGCGGCACGGATCTGTTCCACGGCACGGTCCAAACCATGCTGGACGGCGTCCGGGTCCTCGGCGATCACGGTAACGATTCCGTGGGCGTACCGGACAATCGTGTGCGCCTCGGGGGCGGGCATGGGTCTGGGCAACATCTTTCCTCGTTCTGTTCCTGTGCAGGGCTCATGACCTGCACGGTGACGGTTTCATTCCCGGCCGGTACCTCCGTTGCAGTGAATGCGTTGTTACTGGCCTGGACGCAAAGACCGGGGCGTTGGCCCGAAGTGCAGGCTTTCGTGAACCCGACAGTTTTTTGAGGGCTTTCAACAGCATAAACCAGGGGTCACGCGGCCCGGGGGAACAGTGCGCGCTTATTCCCGTGCGGTCGGTACCCGTGGTTACCGGAAGATCTGGGAAGCCGTGAGAGCCGGCGGTGCCTGTGACCGTGTCCCGGAGTTCAGTGCGGCGGGGTCAGGGCTGGGACGGCCCAACAGATAGCCCTGGCCGCAGGAGATGCCCAGGTCGCGGACGGTGTTCAGATCGGCGACGGTTTCGATACCTTCGGCCACCGTCGCCGCGTCGAGGTCCCGGGCGAGGCTGACGAGCGCCCGGATGGCGCTGCGGCGGTACTGGTCGGTGGCGATGCCGCTGATCAGTGACTTGTCGATCTTGATGATGTCCGGTTGAAGTTCCACGATGGGCAGCAGCGAGGAATAGCCCGCGCCGGCGTCGTCGATGGCCAGACGCAATCCCCGCTCCCGCCAGGGTGCCAGGCGGGTCCGGATTGCGGGATCGTAATCAACCGCAGTCTCTTCGGTCAGTTCAAGGACCAGCCGGGTCAGGTCCACGTCCGCGGCGTCCAGGACCCGTTCTGAGAGGTCAAAGGCTGTCGTGGGGCTCAAGTTCACCGCTAGGTACTGTCCTTCAGGGATCAGCGGCAGGAAACTGATTGCACGGTGCCCGGCCAGCGCCTCCAACGCTGTGCCCAGGCCCGCAGCGTGCGCGGACTGGAACACCGTGTCCGGGGTCCCGGTTCCGGCAGGGAAACGGGTGAGCGCCTCCACCCCACACCGCTGGTGCTCCTGCAGGTCAACGATCGGCTGGAACATGGTCAGGACCGACTCCGCGTCGAGTATCCCCGCGACGAGTGCGTGTTTCTGGTCCTGCCGGCGCCGGCACTACAGGACCTCAGCCAGACCACTGTCAAGCATCACCATGAATGCGGCATCCAGGCCGGCGCGTGCCGGGTCCGGGACGCTGAGGGGGCAAGAGTCCCCGGCTTTAGGGCCGGGGACTCTCCGGAACAGGACGGGCCCTGTCCTGTTCCCCTTGCCAAGGTCTCATTCCTGGCAGCGTCCATTGTCGTCTCCTTCCCTCAAGGGTTCGCGGTTATTGGATCAACTTCCGGTCAAGATCACCGGCGAAGCGTTCCCAGCACATCCCCGGCTGGAGGACGGGCATCAGGTTTGCCCTCGCTCGTGTGCCGGCGGTCTGGATTCACGCGTCCTGGCGGTGGCGCCCCGCGACCGCTTCGGAAGCGGTTTGGGTTTGGGCCAGGACGGCCCGGGCGGAACGAACGAGGCGGATCCCCCGCCACACTCCGTAAGAGATGCCGGCCAGGACCAGCAGTCCGAGGCCCAGGATGAGCCAGGGTGCGTAAAGGATATGAGTGCTGGCTTGGTCCCTGCCGGCCTCGGAATTCAGGCGCGCCTGGGCATCGGCGTTCATCGCTGGGGGGACCTGGGTCACGGTGGCGTGCAGGTCGATGCTGCTGCCGGGCAGGAGACTTTCGGGGGTATCGAATTTCACACTTGTGTCGTTGGTCGGCCAGCCGGTGAGCGCGAGTTCCGCGGTAGGATGCAGGATCGTGTTGCCCGTGTTCCGTACAGGAAGGGTCAGGGCCAGGTCGCTGCCGTTCTGCTGCCATGATAGGTTCCCGTGGGTGAGGGATTTGACGGCGGTACCGGCGACGTTGAGGTAGATCCGCACCCCTTGGCGCTGGACCACGTCGATGCGGACCGCGGTGTCACCGTTGACCGTTGATGTCTTTCCCTGTACGGGCGGGCTCTGGATGATCAAGGCGCCGGCGTAGTCCCCCGGCGGCGTGCCGGCGGGCACGGTGAGGCGGAAGGGGACTTTTAGTTCCGAGTTGGCGGGGATGGTCAGGTGATCGGCTTTGAGGGTTATCCAGGCGCCGATTCCTTTTTGGGGATCAGTCTGGGAGGCCAGTGCAAAGCCGCCTTGGGGGGTCGTCTGTCCGTCCACCGGGTAGTTCAGCAGGGTCACCGGCGCCTGAGAGTGGTTCGCGACGACCGCTTCGGAGTCAATTGCCGCCCCCGGGTAGAGGGAGATGTGGAAGAAATCAGATTCGTTGGCCGGGCGGATGCCCACGGTGCCGTCATCGACCGCGAATGCCTGACCGGCGGTCGGGAAAACCGCCAGGACCAGCAGGGCCAGACAGAGAATCATGCGGACGGGTCCGCGGCCGGGGCGGAGAAGGGATGACGGGGTCACAACAAGGAATCCTTCGATTAGGCAGACCCAGGGAAAGTAAAACCAGGATCAGGGGCGGAGCATGCGGCGAGGCGCGGGTATGGCATTGGGTTCCGCCGCGCCCCTGTCCCGGCCTTCCCGCGGGAGCGGGCGCAGGGCAAGGGACGCGGCGAGGGTTGGCGCCCTTTATCAGGCGATCGTGTAGGTGAGGGTGGAGGTGTAGGGGTTCAGCGCACCGGTGGATCCTGTGGTGTAGTTGGACCGGTAGGCGTTTGCCGGGATCGCCAGGCTGAACGACGGCGTCAGGTTATATGTGCCCTTGTGCGGGCCCGTAGCCGAGATCAGCGCCTGGGACGCAGTGGACATGACCAGTGCCGGGGCGGTGATTCCGGTCGCGGCATCAGCGCCCGCTGCTGCGGTAACCGCACCAGGAGTGATGGTCAGGTTAGGGGCCGTGATTGTACGGACCACGGTTTCGGTGGTGCCGGCGGCACTGGTGAAGTCTGTGGCGCTGGCCGAAACGGTCCAGGCCGCGCCGGTACCGCGGGCATCGGTCAGGCTCCACGCCGTGGACGTGCCGGTGGAGGTCTGCGTGCTGGTGCCGTTCAGGGTCACCGCCGACAGCGCCGGCGCCGCGGTCGTGGCCGACAGGCTGGCACCGGAAACCGTGGAGTTGACCGTGTCCGCCGAGGCCGGGGCGAGACCGGCCGCGAGGGAAATACCGACAACGGCAATAAGGGCTGAGACCTTGGAAATTTTTCGCATTTTCATTCCTGTGATTGACATATGGGTTTAAAAGGACAGGTACTGCATGGGATAACACATGCACAACCCGACGGAACCGGGTATGCATGACCAGGCACCACCCCCGCGCCCACTAGGGACAGCGGAGCTGGGGGCCTGTACGCGTCAGCCAGCCCTCAAGGGTTGGTGACAACGGTCAGGGAAGCACTCAAACAGTGCTGGTTCAATCAGGCCCCTCAGGGAGCTGATACGCCAAGACTCAACATGGGAACTGGCTGCAATCCTCTGCGCCAGTTCCCATGGTGAGTAGCGACGGCTCTGGACGAATGTGCCGAGAACACCGCTGGCATCATCACGGCACCCGGCGTTTTCAAGCGCGGCTACGCAAGCGAGGGCCAGCGGGGAAGGAGAAATCATTAGGTTGAAACCTTTGGTTGAGACCTTGGCGAAAACCCGAATCATCAAGCACATCCGGGGCCACACGCCGGAGAACCGGCATGCATACGAAAAGACCAACCCCCCACAGGTCGCGGGAACCCAAACGATCCGGCCCCGGGGACGTCTTTACCTTTCCCTCATGAGCCTAAACTCAAAGCCCGTTTTGAAATACGATTCATGCTCAATCCTGTGCAAAAGCTGGCTTAAGGCTGTGAATACTCACGCCAACACGGATTACACCGTCCAGGTCAGCCGAAAAATCATCAAGCACGCCGGACTTAGCATGCTGTTAAGGTCCCGACGCACGTGACCGGGGTGTTGCAGGGAAAGCCGACGGCAAGGCCGCGGAAGCCCAGCCCGATCGCGCGATGGGAGTCCTGCTCCGTCCCAAGACTGTCTCTGGCCATTACGTTCTGCCCGTGGGCGGCCAGTTGATGTGCCCGCTGAGGCGAATTCCAGGGGTCGACTCTTCTATGTCTGTCAAGCCGCTTCCTGGACCTTTTTCTCCAGAGCCGCGGCATTCAAGATCCGGAACACACGACGGGCTAGATATCGCTTGACGCAACGTCGGATCTCTTTGTCAGTTTTGCCCTCGGCACGACGTTTCTCGACGTATTCACCCGTTTCAGAGTCGTAGGTCATCCTGGTGATGGCAGCCATGTAAAGGGCACTGTTGAGCCTTCTATCGCCTCCACGGTTCAGCCGATGCCGAACCGTGTTCCCCGACGATGCAGGGATGGGATTCACGCCCGCTAGACAGGCGAAGGCAGCTTCGCTATGGACCCGTCCTTCATGCGACCACGCCACCAAACATTTCGCCGCGGTCACCGCCTGGAAGCCCTTCTCCTCAAGCAGAGGTGCGGCCTCGCTAACCTTGACCAGCTCGTCCAACTGCTTTTCGTTGGTTTTCAGCTGTCCCTCCAAGTCCAGGATGTGCTTGGCTAGGCGGACCGCCTCGGCGCGGGCGATACTCAAAGCCAGTTCTTCCTCGCGTTCTCGCCACCGGGAGACCTCCTCAATCTGGACTGGGGTGAGCTTCTTGCGGGCGTCGATACCGAGGTCGTTGCTGCGTACCAAAGCGTTCAAGGCATTGATCGAACGGGTGCGGTCCTTGCTCATGGATTCGCGAGCGGTGACTAGGATCCGCAAACCCTGGCGGATCCCTTCATTCACGCGGGGACGACGCAGTTTTTCAACTGGTAGAGGTAGCGCTGCTATGGCCATTCGGTGGGCGTCCAAGGCGTCGGTTTTACCGACGCCGCGGTTCTTCTTGGCATCCATGCGCGGGGCTTCGGCGACTGGGAATCCATGGGTTGCCACGGTGCCGGCGAGGATCGCACCGTAGGAGGCGGCGCCTTCGATCACCCACAGGGTATCGGCGTCGGCGTTGGTGCGGCGTGCGACCCATTTGATGGCTCGGTTGATCCCGGCCGTAGTGGTGGGAAACTGCTGGGTATCCAGCAGCGCACCGTTGGTGGTGTCGAGGATGGCATAGGCGTGGTTGCGGGCGTGAGTGTCGACACCCACGACAAATGGGTGAGAATGCGCGACGATAGACAAGGCGGTCACCGTACTTTTCCTTTGTGATGGACTTGGGTGGCGGCCGTTGCAGGCCGGTACCAGTCAGGGTAGGAATCACGTCGGAACAGCACTGTGATGGGTCACGCCCCATGGGGTGGACAATCTTCTAATCAAGCTACCGAGGTGGGCCGGACGGGTACCGGCCACCCAGCCCCGTGGACGGACAAGTCGACCCAATGACACCCTGAGGGTCAGTTGCAACATGAGTCACTTCCACCGGTGGAACGGCCGGTACCAATCCTGCCAGCCAGTTCCAGACCAGCTACAAGCAAGTCTCACGGTTGCAACACCCGAGGTCAGCTGGCTATCAGTAAATCACGAAGTGACTCGGCTGGGGTTTTCCAGTTGAGTGTTTTGCGGGGGCGCGCGTTGAGTTCCTGGGCGACGTGTTCGAGGTCCTCGGGGCCGTAGGCGTTCAGGTCGGTGCTTTTGGGGAAGTACTGACGCAGTAGCCCGTTGGTGTTTTCGTTGGATCCACGCTGCCAGGGGCTGGCCGGGTCGCAGAAGTAGACGTCCATGTCGGTGGCGATGCTGAACGCCTTGTGTTTGGCCATTTCGACGCCTTGGTCCCAGGTCAGGGAACCGCGCAGATGCGCCGGAAGGGTACCCATGGTCTTGATGAGCCCGTCGCGGACCGATTCGGCGGTGTGGTCCACCGGTAGGTGTACCAGCATCACGTAGCGGGTGGTGCGCTCGACCAGAGTCGCAATGGCCGATTGGTTGTGTGCCCCGGTGATGAGGTCGCCCTCCCAATGGCCCGGGATCGCGCGGTCCTGGACCTCTGCGGGGCGTTCGGAAATGTTGATCATCGGGTCCCGGAAACGACTGGTGCGTTCCTCGGGGCTTTTCTGTTTTTTGCGGCGTGTCCTTCCGGTGCGCAGGGCCTCTTTGACCTCGCGTCTTAGTCCGCCGCAGGCCTGGAAGTAGAGGGCCTGGTAGATCGTTTCGGGGCTCACGCGCATCTGCTCGTCATCGGGGAAGTCCTTGATCAGCAGCTTCGAGATCTGTTCCGGGGACCAGTGGATGCGCAGCTTGTCCGTCACGTAGTCGCGCAAGCCTCCGGCTGCTGCCAGCTTACTGTCCTTGGGCCGTGCCCGGGCCGCCGTGGCGGTGCGGTGGGCGCCGTAGGGCTGATAGCCGAGCACGGGGTGGCTGTTGCGTTTGATCTCCCGGCTGATGGTACCTACGGAGCGGCCCAGCGCCCTGCCGATCGCCTGCATAGAGGTTCCGTGGGAACGCAGGTCCGCGATCTTCTCCCGCTCAGGCAGGGACAGGAAGCGGGCGCTGACGGGCTGCTCAAGGGCTTCCAAAGCCACCGGAGCCGCCGGCGGTGGTAGCACCGCCGGCACCGGCTCCGGCGGGGCTTCCGGTGCCGTAACGGGGGCCGACGGTTCGGCGAAAGCGGTAATCACTTCCTGTTTATACGGCACTTCCGGGGCGTTGGAGCCAACGGCGCGGCCCTTGGCCATATCCCGCTCGTTCTCCCACAGGTACCCGCTTTTGCGGCTCGCGCCGGCGGTGGCGGCGGCTTCCATCCGGCCGACGCCCGCTTCGCGCAACCGCAGGAATTCGGCGCGTTTCCCGACCCCTGGGTGGATGGACCTGATTCCGGCGTGACGGGCCCAGCTCACGCACTGCGATCTCGCCAGACCGAGCTCCCCGGGCGGCCAGGCTGACACTGCCCACACGAGCGACTACGGCGAAGAACTCGTCCTTCTGCTCTGGGGTGGCAGACTGCTTGGCCACCGGATTTGTGCGGGGTTTGCGGGTGACTGCGCCAGCCTTGTAGGCCCAATGGAAGCAGGTTTGGACGTTGATGCCCATCGTCTTGGCGGCGAGGCTCACGCTCCCCAACCGGTCCAACAAGCCCTTGCTTGACCAATATAGGCGCATCCAAGTGAGCGTCCACGCTCAAGGATTCCGGCAGTTATCCCCAGCCCCTCATCAGGTTTCCAGCAGGTTTGGGCAAGGTCGCTCAATTACAGGTCGGCCAGCACCGATCCCGGGTTTTCGATCGCATCGGCCACAAACCGCAGGAATCCGGCCGCAGTGCCGCCGTCGCAGACGCGGTGATCGAAGGTGAGCGTCAGCTCGGTGACCTTGCGGACAGCCAGTCCGCCGTCAAGCACCCAGGGCTTGTCCATGATGCGTCCCACGCCGAGGATCGCAACCTCGGGGTAGTTGATGATGGCCGCCGAACCGTCCACCCCGAAGATGCCGTAGTTGTTCAGCGTGAAGGTGCCGCTGCCCAGTTCCTCGGGAGTCGCCTTGCCGTCGCGTACGACGGCGGTGAGCCGGCGGATCTCCCCGTCCAGTTCGCGGGCGCTGAGTCGGTCCGCGTGGCGGATGGAGGGGACCATCAGGCCGCGGTCGGTCTGGGCCGCGAAGCCAAGGTTGATCCCGGCGAAGGAAACGATCTCCTGGGAGCCTTCGGAGGTGGTTTCGATGCGGGTGTTCAGCTCGGGGAACCGTTTTAACCCTGCTGTGACAAAACGGGCGATGAAGGCGAGGAGGCCCGGGGTCTTGTGCGGATCGGACTTCTTGAGGCCGGCCCGGAGCTCAACCATGGCGGTGGCGTCCACGTCCACCCAGACGGTTGCCTCCGGGATCTCCGAACGGCTGCGCGCCATGTTGGCGGCGACGGCTTTGCGGACACCCTTCACCGGTGTCCGGGCAGAAATACCGAGGCCTGTGCGGGAATCGGTGCCTTCGGCAGCCGGTGTCGGCGTGGGTGATGGGGCCTGTGCGGATACCGGCGTCTCCACGGCGGCAGGGCCTGCGGCAGCCGGCGCCGGACTGCTGATCGCAGCCTCAACATCCCTGCGCATGATCAGCCCGCTGTCACCGGAGCCGTGCACCGCTCCGAGGTCGACACCGTGTTCCCGGGCCATCCGCCGGACCAGCGGGGAGATGACAGCACCGAGCTTCCCGGGGACCCTTGTACGGAGCAGCAGCAGGTCATCGGCAGCTTTCTCTGCGTCAGAAGGCACCGGCGGCGTCGTGCCGTTGTCGGGTCTCGGAGCCACGCTGCTGCGCCGCGCCCTGGTCCGTCCGGTGGCGCCGCTGCCGCCCGGCGTCCCGTACCCGATCAGCACATTCCCTGAACCGGCCTTTTCCTCCTCGCGGTACGTCTCGGCCGCGGCCTCAGCCGCAGGAACCGGCGCGCCCACAGGAGCCACCGAGATGAACGGCTTACCCACCTCCAGGGTCTGTCCGGGTTCGCCGTGGAGGACCGTGACGGTGCCTGCGTACGGCGAGGGAACCTCAACCACGGACTTGGCCGTTTCCACTTCGGCGATGGGCTGGTCCACCCGGATCTCATCCCCCACGGCCACCAGCCAGTTGAGCAGCTCGGCTTCGGTGAGGCCTTCGCCCAGGTCGGGAAGCATGAATACTTGCAGTGCTGAGGTCATGGTCAGTTCTCCCACTGGAGGTCGTCAACGGCGTCGAGGATGCGGTCCACGCCGGGCAGGTAGTAGTGCTCAAGCTTCGGAGCCGGGTAAGGGATGTCGAACCCTGTCACACGGCGGATCGGCGCTGCGAGGTAGTGGAAGCAGCGTTCCTGGACCCGCGCCACGATCTCGGACGAGACGGAGGCAAAGCCGTGCGCTTCCGCGATCACCACGGCCCGGCCGGTCTTGCGGACGGAGGCGCACACGGTCTCGTCGTCGAAGGGGACGATGGAGCGGACGTCGATGACTTCGAGAGAGCGCCCTTCCTGGGCGGCCGCAGCAGCGGCGGCCAGCGCCGTCGGGACGGACGGTCCGTAGGCGATCAGCGTTGCGTCGGTCCCGGGACGGGCGACGGCGGCCCGGCCTTCGGAGGACGTGCCGGCTGCCGTATTGGCGGCGTGCTGCGTCCGGAGGTCCGCGAGGTCCACCATGTCCTTGGACCAGTAGAGCTTCTTGGGTTCCATGAACATGACCGGGTCATCCGAATCGATGGCTTCCCGGAGCATACGGTAGGCATCGGCGACGGTAGCCGGCGTGAACACCTTCAGGCCGGCAGTGTGCGCGTAGTAGGACTCGGAGGAGTCGCAGTGGTGCTCCACTCCCCCGATCCCGCCCGCGTACGGAACCCGGATGACCATGGGCAGCTTCAGGGCGCCCTTGGTGCGGTTGTGCATCTTGGCCACGTGGCTGACGATCTGCTGGAATGCCGGATACGCGAACGCGTCGAACTGCATCTCCACCACGGGGCGCATCCCGTTCATGGCCATGCCTACGGCCATGCCCACAATGCCGGATTCAGCCAGCGGGGTGTCGAAGCAGCGCTGCTGGCCGAATGTCCTGGTCAGGCCGTCGGTGATCCTGAAGACGCCGCCCAGAAGGCCCACGTCCTCGCCGAAGACCAGGACCGACGGGTCTGCCTCCATGGCATCAGCCAGGGCGGTGTTGAGGGCTTTGGCCATGGTGATGGCCTGCGGTCCTGTTGCTTCTTCGGCAGCCGCGGCGGCAGCCCGCGCGGTGGCGGAACTGACGTTGCCGTTCGCTTCGGAGGAGGTGGTCACGGTGGGGCTCATTTGCTGGACTCCTCAGATGATGCTTCGCGGGCCAGCTCATCGGCGAGCATGGCGGACTGTTCCTTCAGCTGGGGTGTGGGTGCGGAGAAGACGTGCCGGAAGAGTTCCAGCGGGTCCACTGGAACGTCCTCGCTCAGGCCTTCGCGGAGCTGGGTGGCAACCGCTTCCGCCTTCGCGGCAATCCGTGCGCCGCCGTCGTCGTCCAGCAGGCCCCGGTCGGTGAGGTAGGTCTTCATCCGGCTGAGGGGGTCCTTGGCCAGCCACTCGGCCACTTCGCTGTCCGGCCGGTAGCGTGTGGCGTCATCGGCGTTGGTGTGTGCCTGCATCCGGTAGGTGTTCGCTTCAACCAGGAGCGGCCCCGAGCCGTTCCTGCAAAGCTTGACTGCCCGGTCCAGGACGGCGAGGAGGGCCACCACATCGTTGCCGTCCACGCGTTCGCCGGCCATACCGTAACCCACCGCCTTGTGGGCGAGCGACGGCGCCACGGACTGCTGCGACAGCGGCACGGAGATGGCGTACTTGTTGTTCTGGACGAAGAAGATCACGGGCAGGTGGAAGACGGCGGCGAAGTTGAGGGCCTCGTGGAAGTCGCCTTCGCTGGTGGCGCCGTCGCCGCACATTGCCAGCACCACGGTGTCCTCGCCGCGGAGCTTGGCCGCATGGGCCACCCCCACGCCGTGCAGGAGCTGGGTGGTGAGCGGGGTGCACTGGATGCCCACCTTGTGCTTGGCGGGGTCGTAGCCGCTGTGCCAGTCACCCCGGAAGATGGTCATGGCCTCCACGGGATCGACTCCCCGAGCCATGACCGCGACGGCGTCGCGGTAGGTGGGGAAGATCCAGTCGCCCTCGGAAAGGCAGAGTGCTGCTGCCACCTGGCAGGCTTCCTGGCCGTGGCTGGACGGGTAGACGGCCATGCGCCCCTGGCGGACGAGCGCCGAATTCTGGTCGTTGACCCGGCGCCCGACGACCAGCTGCTCGTAGGCGGCCAGCAGTTCTTCGTCGGCGGGAAGCGGGTACTCGTGGCCGGGCTCGGTGCCCTGTTCGCTTTCGGCCTTGAGCCGTCCGTCCGGGCCCACCATTTCAATCTGGTGGTGGGCGGGAAGCATGTAGTCCTCGGCAGTGATGCCGAACTTCCGCACCGCTTCCGATACGGCATCTTCGGCCTGCAGCCGTTGCGCCTGGTCCGGCGCAGAGTGGTCCGCGGAGATCGTCATTGGTCAGTCCTTCTGTAGCCACTAGTCATTCCCAGTATGGTCCCGAGGCGTGTTTCGTATCCAGTAGTTCGTCGAATCGTGGAAGGTCCCGCTGAGTTGGCCTAGTCTGGAAGACAAATCGTAAGTGTGATCTGGACAACGAGTGTGAATGGTGGACGAATTGGCAGGACGTGAAGGCGACAACGGCGAGGTGCCGCTGGACGACGTGGACCGCAGGATCATTTCCGAACTCACCCGGGACGGGCGGATGTCCGTGACGCAGGTGGCCGAAAACGTCCATATCTCCCGGGCGCACGCCTACACGCGCATCGCCAGGCTGACGGGTGAGGGTGTGCTGACCAAGTTCACGGCCCTGGTGGACCCCATCAAAGCTGGCCTGAAGTCCTCTGCCTACGTGACGCTGAAGGTGAGCCAGCACTCGTGGCGTGAACTGCGGGAAGAGCTCAGGTCCATCCCGGAGGTGCATCACATTGCCTTAGTGGGAGGCGATTTTGACGTGATCCTGCTGGTGCGCGCCATCGACAACACCGATCTCCGGCGCGTGATTTTCGATCAGTTGCAGTCAATGCCTGGTGTGCTGGACACGCAGACCTTTCTGGTGTTTGAGGATGTTGATACTCGTTGAAGAGTTTCCTGCGGACCGGATCTTAGCCCGGGGATTTCATGAGGGTGGCGCTAGTCCGGTGTGGTTAATCGACGAAAGGTGCTTCTGAGCTGGGAAAATAGTGTTGTCTACGCACTTTTCTACCGGCTGAAAGAAGCACCTTTCTGATGTCTAAGAATACCCGGGTTTTTCCCTTGCTTCCTGTCGCCACGACGGAACAGCAGTTGGTCTCCCATGCCGTGCTGAACGTGGTGAAGTCCTTTGTTGACGCGCTCGGGTTCCGGGGTTTGTGCGAGGACCGTTTGGGCCAGTTCGTCCCTGCCGGGGCCCGTCACGGGCCGGGCACGATCCTGGGCTCGTTGGCGGTCATGCTCGCCGGCGGCGGGGAAACACGTCTCTGATCTGGACATTCTGCGGACCGGTGCCGGCATCTTCGGGAGCGTCCCTTCAGCCCTGGATCTCCGGCACCGGGCACGGGGACGGTGTGAGAACCGGATCAAAACGCTGAAGAACACCGGGCTCGGGAAGCTGCCGTTCTTCGACTTTCATGCCAACCAGGTCTGGGCCAACCTCGCCGCCCTGGCCATGAACCTGGTCTCCTGGCTGCAACTAACCGCGTTGCCCACCGGCCATAAAGCCCGGGGTGGGACATGAAACGGTGGCGCTACAGGCTCTTCGCGACCGCCGGGAAACTCATCACCAGGGCCCGGCGGACCCGGCTGCTGATCCCTGACAAAGCCCCGGAAGCCGGCACCATCATTACAATCCTGGCCGCCATCGCCGAACTGAAGACCAGCCTCCTGGCCTGAAAAGCACCCGGCCAGACCCAACAACGACCAGAATCACCCATCGGAGCCGTGGAACCCAACGCCCAGCCAGCGACAACTGGCCCCGCCGCCGCGCCCAAAACCACGAAATCAGGCCGGACACGACTCAAACAAAGACCCGGCAGCCGACCCGACCATCAGGAAAAATCGAGGTTAGGAAGTGGCATTGTCCAATTTGAGGCCGGTTACCAAGAGCGCCAAGTCCCCGGGTGATACCAAGGTCGCTGACAAACGCGCGGCGTTGCGGTGATTTTACCTTCTGCTGCTTCCCAGCGCTGAACGGGATAACCGTTTGCTTCGCCCCATGTCGACCAACGGCTGAACGTTTGACCGCTACATTGGAAAATGGTGCAAGACCCTTTCCTTGCAGAAGCAGACAACCAAGCGATGATAGAACTAGAAGTCGGTTTCCTACGGCGGCGCGAGTTCAGCACATCCACAAACGGATTCCGGCTCGCCAATGACGTTGCCCTGACATAATGCGGGTCTCATGCCGCTTCGTTGAGAATCATCCACCCCACTATCACGTCCGCTGAGATCAAAGCGGCAACCACAGCAGCCCTCGAAGATAGAATCTCCAGCCAGGCCCTAACCGTTGTATCTCAACGTCCCCTTCAGGCTTAACGGTGGATCGAATCGATGACAAATGTCGCCCTCGGGAGATGCCGTGGGAGGGTTCTGGCGCTGCCGATCCCAGAGAAAAGCCGCAACTCCCTAATCACAGGTTGGTCTGTCCAGCTAGACAGCCATCCAGCTTTCGAAGGTCTAGGACATGACATCAAAGAGTGGCGGGGACACCTAGGTCGTGGCCGATGCCGTTGCTGAGTTCCCATCGGATCATTAAGTCACTGCGTCCAAGCCACTGTGAGCGAGTGCCATAAACGCCGGGTATAATTGCCCTAACCGCATGAATGGTGCCGTTCTGGTGGGTGCCTTCGGCCGCCCCCGGCAAAAATACAGGGGGACCTAAGTTGGATCTACGCGACTACCTGCGAATAATCCGACGTAGTTGGATCTCGATAACGGCGCTCACAGCGCTAGGACTTCTGACGGGAGGGCTGTCTTCCGTTCTGACTCAGCCCACCTACACAGCCAATACGCAACTCTTCGTGGCGATTCAGAGTTCCGGTACAGTGTCTGAACTTCAGCAAGGAAACACATTCAGTCAGGCGAGAGTTCAATCTTACGTTCGAACTGTTACCGCTCCTGTAGTTTTGCAGCCCGTCATCGACAGCCTAGGCCTCCAAGAAACGGCTGGTCAGCTCGCGGGCAGGGTGCAGGCGAGTACCGATCTAAATACAGTCATAATTAACATTTCCGTGGATGATGACTCTCCTGTCCAAGCCGCCGCTACGGCGCAAGCGGTAGCCAACAGCCTCATCAAAGCCGTGGACACACTCGAAAGACCACGAACGGGCGATACTTCGCCGGTAAGCCTCTCCATAATCACACCTGCCGCTGCTCCTGCTACGCCGTCGGCACCGAACACCCGCTTGAATCTGGCACTTGGCCTCTTTGTCGGGATCGCATTGGGCTTGGGGCTGGCCGTTGCCAGGAACACGTTCGACACTCGAATAAGAGTCGAAGCAGACGTACGAAGGGTGACGGACGCTCCCCTACTGGGCGGAATTGCCTTCGATCCGGACGCTACCGAGCGGCCCCTCCTAAGCCAGTCAACCGATCAAAGTCCGCGTGCCGAATCTTTCCGCCAGATCCGTACGAATTTGCAGTTCGCAAATATCGCTGGCCGCGCCAAGACGCTCTTATTGACCTCCTCGCTCCCAGGTGAAGGAAAAAGTACGACGGCGACAAATCTAGCCATATCTTTGGCGCAGGCAGGTAAGAACGTTTGTCTTATAGACGCAGACCTTCGGCGGCCGATGGTAGGTGAGTATCTAGGATTAGAACGAAATGCTGGGCTAACCACCGCTTTGGTCGGCGATGCCCACATAAACGATCTGCTGCAGCAGTGGGGTGAAGATAACCTATACGTCTTAACTTCTGGCCGGATTCCCCCTAACCCGAGCGAACTCCTCGGTTCCCTGGAGATGAGCCAACTTCTGCAAGAGCTAGAGAAGGCTTTCGACGTCGTCATCATAGATGCCCCTCCCCTCTTGCCAGTTACTGATGCGGCGGTATTGAGCCAGCACGTTGGGGGCGTGGTTCTGATTGTTGGAGCACAGAAGGCAAGAGAACAAGACCTCGATAAGGCACTTCAGGGCCTTGAGATGGTCAATGCCAACCTTCTTGGAATTGTCGTCAATCGGCTCCCGTCCAAGGGGCCCGACGCCTACGCATACAGTTACTACCGACACGAAGATGATCACCGGCAACCCCAGTACGCTAAATCACCAACAAAAAGTGATTTTCGGGATCAGTCCGTTGACGAGTTCGACGAACTACTTGCTCCTGCACCTCGTCGTCCCGCCCAGACCTTAAGACCAAGGGCTTAGTGCGACAGTGATCAAACTCAAACCGCGGGTGCGCCAATGTCTTGCCATGGTGCTCACACGAGCGACGAAGCGCATGATATGGAACCCTTAGCGAGTGCTAAAGATCGACAAACGCCTGGAAGACTTTCGGAAGCAAGAGTAGGGGGGAGCGGCTCGAAAGTCTCCTTATCCAGCCTCCTAACACCGAGCAAGCTTCTGTTGGTTCCGATCATCCTGAGCCTTGTCGTTTGGAGCATTCCCGGCGAGTCGCTGTACCTTCGTGGCTTTGGGGACAGGGCCGATGTGAATTTAGGCGGAGTTCTTCTCCTACTGGCGTTTTACGCCACGGTGGTCTTTGTCGCTGTAAGTTTTGCAGCACTAGGTAAGTCTTTAATCGCTGGCGACGGTCTAGTGAGAGCTCGCTCCACCGAGGTTGAAAAACGATTTTACCTTGTAATCAGCCTTTCAGGCCTGGTCGGCGTGGTGGCAGCTTACTCTGCAGTTAGCGGTTCGGTTTCAATTGTTGATGCCCTATCTACGAGCTCTGCGAATGTACTCTCAGAGCATTTGGCAGATGGCTCTAGCCTTGCCACGCTCCGTTATGCAACCGCCATGGCTGCACCTGTCGGCCTCTATCTATACCGAAAACGGAAAGTCTCCCTTTTTAGTGTCGTTATCAACTGCCTGCTTTTGATAATGAACGCCCTTCTAACATCGCGACTTTCATTAGTCATGGCAATCGTCGTATTTTTCTTTCTTATGGCTCACGAGGACTCATCAAGGCGTTTTAAACCGTTGGGAATAGCTTTTGCCGGTCTAGTTATCTTCGCCGCATTGACTATATTCAACTTCGTGCGAAACGGCAATTACTACCGCCTCTTCGGCGTGGATAATCCGATAGCAATGAACGTCTACCAGATAATGGCCTACGTCGGGGCTCCAGGTCAGGTGTCGCTGGGCGTCGCCTCATCAATATTCAACGGAAAGTTCGGGAAGCAAGTTCCCGCGGCCTCAGCGGTCGAAGCAGTCATACCGACCTTTCTACGAGCGGAAAAAGCAGATAAGTCTGCGACGACTGACCCGGCCATCTACGGTTACAATGTCGACATTGCGCCGAATCTGAACACAAATTCTGCTTTTGCAGACACCTATGCAAAGTATGGCTGGTGGGGCCTCGTCGCGATACTTGTCCTGCTAGCCAGCATGTCGCTTCTTTTTGGTATTTTTTCCCGAGTAGGTGGCGTTTATGCCGCCGGTGCGGGAGTGATTGGTTATGGCTTCGCAGAATTCTGGCGGCTTTTCCTGTTTAGCCAAGGCATTTCCGTTTTTCTTGTGCTTCTCACCATAACTAGCGCGGTTATTGCACTGGGTTCAACTCTAGATATCAGAAGACGAAGGAATAGTAGGTCATGAAGGTCGTCTTGGTTCATGAATGGCTAACAAATTTAGCTGGGTCCGAAAAAGTTCTCCTCCAAATGGCGAAAACTTTTCCGGAGGCCGATATAGTCGTCGGAGTTGCTAACACAGATCTCACGAGCAAAATCTTGCCGGGCCGATCAGTTCGCTCCTTACTCAGCCCAAAACTGCCCGGAATCCTAAATAAGTGGCAGTACTATGCGCCTTTACTCTGGCTGGCTTGGCGCTTCGCTAAAATAGATGCTGATGTCGTTATCATTAGTAGCCACTTTGCTGGGCATCAAGCGTGCCACCGCGTCGTCGGCAAAAGCGTTGTGTACTACCACACTCCCATGCGGATTGCCTGGAAGTTTGACCTTGAGAAAAACCGAGTGCGATCGAGCACAGCGAAGATTCTCCGATTCCTCATCCCCGCGATCCAATATTTGGATCGGCTTCCGGCATCAAAAGCTACGAGACGTCTTGCGAATTCTTCGGAGACACAGCGGCGTATTCGAGACTTTTACGGCTGCGACTCCGAAATCCTGCACCCCCCGGTAGAGCCGGCGGCACCGACCCAGAACAC
The DNA here is from genome assembly GCF_051857465.1 of Pseudarthrobacter cremeus. Lineage (NCBI taxonomy): Bacteria > Bacillati > Actinomycetota > Actinomycetes > Micrococcales > Micrococcaceae > Pseudarthrobacter > Pseudarthrobacter cremeus. The sequence continues at coordinate 109,156 of NZ_JBPZHC010000010.1, forward strand.
TACTAGGAGTGCAGGCTCGCCGTACTATTTGTGCTTTGGCCGACTCGTCGACTACAAGAGAATTGACCACGCCATACTGGCTTGCAATAAACTCGGACGGCGACTCGTGGTCGCAGGTGTGGGCCCGGCAGAAGTCGCCCTTCGTTCCATATCAGGCCCAACCATAGAGTTCGTCGGCCAAGTTAGTGAGACAGAAAAGGCCACATGGTTGGCCAATGCTCAAGGATTGCTGTTCCCTGGATTGGAGGACTTCGGGATAGTTCCGGTCGAAGCAATGACACACGGCACTCCCGTCGTCGCGCTCGGCCAAGGCGGCGTGTTGGATAGCGTTAATTCAGAGACTGGAGTCCTGTATGACTTCTCCGGTCCGGATGAGTTGGCTAAAGCCATCCTAGATCTCGAGCAATCCTCTTTCGATTCAGAATTCATCAAGGCCCACGCAGCAGGGTTTAACGAGCGAAGTTTTCGTGAACGCTTAAGAGCGGTTGCCATGTCAATTTAGGCTAAGGCTGCTGTTCCCACTTTTGAAACTTCTCTTACCAGCTTTGGCTATTTAGAAAGTGTGATAATCCATGACCATTGACGGTTCCACCGTATACTGCACCGTGGTAGCTCAGAATTATCTCCCGCAGGCACTCGCACTGCACGGCAGCATCCAAGAACACTCCCCTGATATAGAACTAGTCGTCATGGTAGTAGACGGCGATAGGCAAGACCTCGGGAGTGAGCCAGCAAATCTGCGCATCGTGGGTCTCGACTTTCTCAACCTAGAGCAACGAGAAGTCCTGGACCTCGCTGCCATATACGACGTGGTCGAGTTTTCTACCTCTATTAAGCCGTTGTTTTTCCTAGAGTTGCTCAACGAATACGAACGTGTCGTCTATCTTGATCCAGACACATTTCTGATTGCCCCCCTTGATGAACTTCCAGACGTTGTCGATGAGCATGGAATTGTGTTCACGCCTCACTTTCTCCGACCTATCGAGCCGGGCTCCGGGATAGTCTCAGAGGTGCACAGTCTTACGGTCGGTGTTCACAACCTCGGGTTCTGCGCTTTCAACCGGACAAGTCGGCCGTTCTTGAAATGGTGGTGGTCACACCTTCGCCGCGAGTGCCTCATATACCCGCTACTGTCCATTTTTGTAGATCAAAAATGGACTGACATCGGATCTGTCCTATTTGGCGCCCATTCATGGTTGCACGCCGGCTATAACGTGGGCCCGTGGAACCTACATGAACGCGAGATAGTTAGCCGTGATGAAGGCCTTGTAATCTCCTCAACCGGTCATCCCCTTCGTCTCGTACACTTTAGCGGTTTCGATCCCAACGATCCGAGCGCCATAAGTGTGAGGCTATCAATTTCGCTAAAAGACGCTGACGGCGTCAACGAGGAGTTCCTAATCTTGTCAAGAAAATATGCTGACGCGGTTTTGATTGCGCGGGATAGACTTGGCCTAATTCCCGTATACAAATACGGCTCTGACACAAACGGCCGCTTGATATCCAAACGCCTCAGGAAAACATACCGCAGTGAACTTCTGGAGAAGAACGGCATTGGCTTGCCCAGTCCCTTCCTAGTGTCCGAGCGGAATGATTTCAACGTATGGCGGCGCAAAGCGTTTGTTCGTAGCGTCAAGATTACATTTGCGGATGTTGCTCTGGCCGCAAAGTACGCGCTTCCCGACGAATTTCAATTTGTCAAGAAGCGTCTGCCTCGGCTAGCAAGTAATTTGCGTAGGAAGTTGCTCGAGTCATCGAAAGTTAGACGATGACTATTGACTTACTTTTTGACGGTCGTCACATCCGAGCGAGCGGTATCGGCATCTACTCACGTGAGCAGATTAGGCACTTGGGCTCTTGGGCCAAGGACAATGGGGTGCGGGCCGCTGTCCTCGGCGCTCCTGACGAACTCGGCCAGACGGTTCGTCAACTCGAGGTCGTGTCAACGGGTTCGAAGCGTGCTCCGATGTACTCCTTGCGGGAGCAGTTGATAGTTGCAAAAATCCTTCGTCAAACCCGACCAAGGGCGTTCTGGACGCCGCATTATCCCTATCCTGCCCTCTCATTACACACCCGTACTTTTGTGACGGTACACGATGTTCTGCACGCACTACCTCGCACTGAGGGGGGCCACGGCGGAGCCAAAGGGGCATATGCCAAAAGCATGCTCAGAACTTCGCTTGACCGCAGCGCGGGCGTTTTCGTCCCTTCAGAGTCGACCAAGGTCGAAGTCCAGCGGCTTTTCGGTGTGTCTAGTAATCTTCATGTTGCACCCATGAGAATCGGGAGTGCGTGGCTTCAGGCCGAGGGAGCGGTTCTCTCCCCGCGGCGGCGCCCCGGAAAAGACTATCTTCTGTTCGTAGGTAACGTAAAAAAGCATAAAAACTTGGTTGGCCTCTTGGATGCCTTCGCAATGATCCAAGACAAGATCAATGTTGATCTGGTACTGGCTGGGGGTGCTGCCAACGTCAAGAACCAGGACAAAGAGGTTTTTAGACGCTTGAGGACGCTCCAAGGGCGTGTCCATCTGATGGGCAATTTGTCTTTCCAAGAGTTGAGGAATGCTGTAGGAGGTGCAGTTTGTCTTGTCATGCCCTCTCTCTACGAAGGGGTTGGCCTTCCGCCCCTCGAAGCGATGTCAGTTGGCACGCCGGTGCTCGCGTCTGACATCGCTTCCCTGCGCGAAACATGCGGGCACGCAGCGCAATACTTTGATCCAACTGAGGCTTCAAGCATCGCAGAGTCAATACTGAAAGTCATCCAAACACCTGGGTTAAGGGAGTCCCTGTCAGCGAAGGGTCGACTCCACGTTAGGATGCGCGAATCATCTATCGACCCATTGCTGCCGCTAAAGATAATAAGTGAACGCTTTCTTTAGATCACCAGAATAGGCCCGGAGGAAAAATGCTAAAACGAGCACGTCGCGCGACAAACCGGGACGGCATTGGAATTGGAAGCGCACGACTTCTGATACGTTCCGTCACGAAAGCTTTAGGCGCGGTTAACGCAAAGCTTCATGGCTTTGACGGTCATTTGCCCCTGGGCAGTCAACTTTCCGGACTTCGCGGTATCACAATAGGCCCGGATTTCCAGGTCCATGGCCCTGCCTGGATAGAAGCCATACATGATTATGGGGAAGACACGTTCTGTCCCAAGATTTCCATTGGAGCAGGTTTCAGAGGATCGGATCGACTCCACATATCTGCCATCGGGAACATACAAATAGGCGACGACTGCCTCGTTGGTTCTTCGGTTTTTATTGGCGATCATGCTCATGGTTCTTATGGCGATAATTCAGCCAGTGATCCCCGCTCAGCTCCGGCATCCCGGCCGCTTGGAAATCAGGGAGACGTGCGTATTGGGTCAAACTGCTGGATCGGCGACAACGTTATCATCTTAGGCCCGGTAGAAATTGGGGACGGAGTGGTCGTGGCGGCCAATTCGGTCGTGACGAAAGATGTTCCACCTATGCGGATGGTGGCGGGGGTTCCCGCCCGCGTAATTAAGTCCTTTCAGGAATCGTCTAAAACCTGGGTGCCAGCAAAGGTCGTGGTCGAAAACGGGCGAACCCACTAAGCCTTGATTTTGCCGCGAACGCTGACTCCTTTCATGCGAATTTTTATTACCGGATAGGTACCCATACTTATGCATACGCCTGACGAGCGCGGCCTCGCAGTCCGTAACGGACAACGTCGACACAGAACGCAACTCGGCAAGTCGATGCCCTTAAAAACCGGCAAAAGCATAGGCCTTCTCTTGCTGATTCAAGTTTCGGCCTTGGCGGTCCCATTGGCGACCATGCCGTTCCTGACACGCGTTCTAGGCCCATCCTCTTGGGGGCACCTGGCTGCAATTCAGGCTCTGGCGATCACGCTTGCCATCATCGTTGAATATGGCTACCAGTACACGGCCACCCGGTCAGTCAGCTTGGCAAGGGATTCCCCCGATAAGGTCAAGGGAATCATTGGCGACGTCTTTGGCGCAAAAATCATCTTGAGTCTTGTAGCAATTCTAGTAGCAATCGGATTGTACTTTCTCGTTCCATCATTTCAGGAATCAGGCGCCCTTTTCATCGCTGGTACGATATACGCCATCATCTTGGGCTGGTCGCCTTTATGGTATTTCCAAGGAGTAGAACGGCTGGAGACCGCAGCGGCCATCGACGTAGCCTCGAAAGTGCTCAGCGCTGTTTGGATCTTCGTAGCTGTGCGCCAACCCAACGATGCGGTGATAGTCCTTGGAGCTCAAGCGTGCCTAACTGCTGCGGCAACGGCTTGGAATATCTCACGGATGATGCGCGGTGCCGGCCTACCGACTATCCGTATGAGTCGTGCGGGGAAGTCTTTACTTGAGGGATTTCCCCTATTCCTATACAGGGCCGTGGTCACAATTTACTCTGCTGGTAGCACCGCTGTCTTGCGTGGCATTTCTACCAGCATCGAAACGGGTAATTACGCCAATGCCGATCGACTGACGACAGCGGCTAAGAGCTTGGTCGTCCCAGTAGGCCAAGTAATGTTTCCGAAAATCAGTCGTCTTCACGCGGAAAACCCTGCGGACGCGAAAAAACTCATGATGAAGAGCTTAGTTGGTGTAACGGTCCCATTTGCACTAGCTGCAACGGCCGGGATATTTCTCTCTCCTTGGTTATTACCACTTTTCTTCGGACCCGATTACGGTGTCACCATCCCAATCTTCCAGATTCTGTGTCTTACTCTGCCCCTCGTTGCGGCGAGCAATGTCCTGGGGATTCAGTGGATGCTGGCTAAGGGACGCGAAAAGGCCTTCAACACCCTAGTAGTGTCAAGCGCGCTCGCCAGCATCGTGACGATGTTGATACTCGTTCCGCAACTCGGGGGCGTGGGCATGGCCTGGTCCGTAATAGTTGCCGAGGGTCTCCTCGTCTTAACCATGATTTTGTACGCCGTCTTCAGTCGTGAGTAGGGGATTGTTTTCGTGTGTAGAATACACAGTCCCCTTCACTTCGCTCCGACGTGAGACACCTCTCGCCTTGGGCCTGCTATGCGCAACTCAATTCCTCTTACGAACGGTCTTGCGATTCCGGCCGTGCTGAGAACGGGTAACATCTGTGAACGAAGACTTGGGAATATCAAGGAGTGAACGTGGGGACCTTGAGCCATGAGGGCGAAGGCGTGGCGAGTATTGCGGTTAGACCTAACAGGATGTGGCGTTCTCGCTACTCGCGCCGCCTCCGTGCCTTAGATGCCGGCGTAATTGTTTGGGCAGTCGCGGGCGCTTTTGGCGTCAGGTTCGGATTGACAGATCTAAGCAGCGACAACTCTAGGGAGGTCGACTACCTCCTGCTGTCGGGAGCTCTCACCGTTGCTTGGTGGATCATGCTGGGATTTTGGGGATCACGGGAACCTACGATCCTCGGTTCGGGGTCCGAGGAGTACAAACGTGTTTTAGCTTCCTCGGCATGGTTATTTGGCTTCGTGGCGATCTTCTCTTACGCCCTGCGAATCGACACCGCACGCGGCTTCGTGGGGTTGGCGTTCCCGGCTGGGGCCTTAGGGCTATTGGCTGCGCGCTGGATTGTTCGGCAGCACTTAGCCCTTGAGAGAAGTCGCGGGCAAAGCGCTTCAAGGGTCCTCATTGTTGGGGGACCTCATTCTGCTGCCCACTTAGTTCGATCTCTGCGTAGCGAACCAACGGCCGGATATCTGCCTGCCGCTGTCCACCTTCCGGGCGCTCTCAGCCCGAATTCTGTCCTCCGAGAACTGAATATTCCCGTTACCGGGGTGGAAAGCGATCTACTGTCAATCCTGCGGGTCATAGACGAAACGCAAATTGATGCAGTCGCGATATCCGCGGGCGTCGGCATGAACCCCGAGGATTTGCGGAAGCTCGGGTGGGAGCTTGCAGCACGAGAAATCGGCATGATCCTGGCACCCGCCCTCACGGACGTGGCAGGACCGCGAATTCACACACAGCCAGTAGCAGGGCTCCCCCTCATCCATGTCTCGACCCCAAAGTTGACTGGTGGCAAAAAGGTTGCGAAACGCACCTTTGACGTTGCTTGCGCGGGGTTGCTAACTGCGTTTCTTGTTCCGGTATTTATCGCTGTCGCGCTCGGGGTCAAGTTGACAAGCCCGGGACCAATTTTTTATCAACAAGAACGTGTTGGCCTTCGAGGCACAACCTTTAGAATGCTGAAGTTTAGGTCGATGAAGGTTGATGCTGATACTGAATTAGCTGGTCTCCTAAGGACTCAGGGTTCAGACGGAAAACCTCTTTTCAAGGTAGAAAATGATCCACGAGTCACCTCGATAGGTGGCATCTTGCGTAAGTTTTCATTGGATGAACTTCCTCAACTGTTGAATGTTCTCGGTGGAAGTATGAGTCTTGTAGGCCCTAGACCTCAACGCGAAGGGGAGGTCGCCCTCTACGATGACGCTGCCCATCGGAGGCTATATGTCAGCCCCGGTATGAGCGGGTTATGGCAAGTCAGCGGTCGCTCAAACCTGACCTGGGAAGAGAGTATCCGTTTGGATCTGTATTACGTCGAAAACTGGTCCCTCATGGGCGACATCCTCATCCTCTTCAAGACCTTCAAAGCCGTTTTCGCCAGCACCGGCGCTGTCTAACAGAATTCCAGCCCTAATCAAACTCAACGAAAGATATAATGGAAGCCAAACCGCCTCGCTCCGCCCGAATGTTTCGAACGGAAAATTTGAATGCCTTTCGGCGGAATAAACGCGGCAAGGTAATCAGGTTTTTTCTGATCGTCGGAATTACGGTTCTTGTTGGCGCTGGCGCCTCGGCGTGGCTACTCAGCACCGCGACAACCATAAAATCCGAACTCGAAGCAGCCCAAGAGCTAGTACCCCGCCTGAAAAGCGAAGTGGCTAGGACCGATGGTGAATCCCTAGGCAATACGGTGCGTGCAATTCAGGGACACACCGGCAGTGCCCGCGCCGCCGCCAACAGTCCAATATGGACAGTAGGGGCTTCCCTCCCCTGGATAGGTCCCAACCTCCAGGCAGCCTCCGAAGTAGCCACAGCCGCTGATGATGTGGCGACCTTAGGAGCGGGACCCTTGGCGGACGCGTTTCAGTCGCTGGACTGGGACGCGCTAATCCCTAGTGAAGGAACGGTGAATGTTAGGGGCGTGGCCAGCGTGGAGTCCGCAATTACGTCGGCCGCCTACGCCGTAAGTTCGTCTAGTGATCGCCTGGACAGCATTAGGAGCGACGAACTATGGGAACAAGTGGGACAACCCTTAACTAGTGCCAGGGAAGAGCTGAGATCGTTACGGGGGGGGCTGGACGCGGCTGCGGCGGTCGCCAGACTAGCTCCGCCTATGCTGGCTCAGGACAGCACCCGCCATTACCTACTTATGATCCAAAATAACGCCGAAGCGCGGGCATCCGGCGGAATCCCCGGGGCTCTGGCAATGCTAACGATGGAAAATGGAACCTTGTCATTGAGCAATCAAATCAGTGCCGGTGGTTTGGATGTAATGGTTCCGGCCTTGGTTGTTGACCCCGATCAAGAACACATTTATTCGACTAGACTTGGAAAATTTGTCCAAGATATCAACCTCACGCCTGATTTCCCTACAGCAGCGACTACTGCTCAGTCCATGTGGAAGAACAAGACAGGACTCACCGTGGATGGCGTCATCTCCGTTGACCCGATAGCACTGTCATACATTCTCGAAGCGACGGGACCTGTCCGTTACGACACTCCGCAGCTAGCTTACTTTGCGAATTCTGGCTTGCCCAATGAACTCAATAGCTCAAACGTCGTCCAGACCTTACTCTCGGATATTTACGCGATGGTTGAAAAACCAGCCCAGCAGGATGCCTACTTTGCTGGCGTAGCGCAGGAAATTTTTGCCGCCATATCATCCGGCAAAGGTGACTCAAAAAAGGTACTTGCTGGCGTTACACGTGGCGCGGGAGAAGGCCGGATCCTGCTTTGGTCCAACAGGGCTCTGGAACAAGCCGAGCTAGCTCGTTATCCAATTAGCGGCTCTATTTCGGGATCCAGCGTTGCACCGGCCCAGTTCGGCGTCTACTTCAACGACGGCACCGGGGCAAAAATGGACTACTACGTCAAGCGCACAGTGCAACTGGTCAAGGAATGCGCCAAAGACGGGTACCAGCAGACGACAGTCCGCGTCACGAGTACCAACACCGCTCCCGCCGACGCGGCCACCTCCCTGCCTGCCTATGTAACGGGAAACGGAATCTTCGGTGTTCCAGCAGGTTCGGTCCAAACGAATATCGTTGCCTATGGGCCCGTTCAGGCGCACGTAGAGACGGCCAAGCTGGACGGTAAGAGAACGGATTTCGCGCCGTATCTCCATGCCAACAGACCAGTAGGGGTCCTGGCAGTGAGACTAGCCCCTGGCGAAAGCAAGACAGCGGAATTTACTTTCGGAAAGATAGTTCAACACTCTGAACCTAATGTGGTTGTCACGCCCACCGTTCAGGGTGTAAATGATGTGATTCAGCCCACACAAATCTCTGAATGCAGCCCTTCTACATAGACGGCCCGTTAACACTATGTAAACCGACTGGATTGAGATTGCTCACAGCGGATTCTGATGATACGGTCTGTTTTGGGATATCTATCCGGGATTTCTGCACAGGTCTCGTGCGGTGAGGAAACCTCCTCAATTCGGGTACATCAAAACTTAAACGTCTCCGGGGGGACAACAATGAAAAAAACGCTCGCAGCACTCGCTCTCGCAGGATCACTCGCACTAGTCGGCACTGCGCCGGCAATGGCAGCTAACTACCCGCCGCTGGCGCCGGCAGCCGGCGTCAACGATGCCACTGTTGCACCCGGCGAGCAATTCGTCTTCACTGCACAGGGCTTCTTGCCCGGCGAAACCGTGACCATCACGATTACGCTCACCACCACAGGTGCCGCGAACACCGGTGGAACTGCTGTCTCCGCAAAGATCCCTGTCTACCAGGCGCAGACACTCGGTGCAACGGCAGATGCTCAAGGCAAGATTTCTGTCCCGCTCGTCATTAGCGAAGCAGGCACTTACTCCATCACTGCAACAGGTAACACCTCCGGTGTCACCGTCGGTCCCGTCACGGTTACGGTTGCTGCTTCACTGGCCAACACGGGCGGCGCTGCACTTGCCAACACCGGAACGGGCCTTGCCAACACCGGCGCCGACTCAGGCCTGATCCTCTGGACCCTGGTTGGAGCTGGCGCACTTGCGGCCGGCGCAGCCTCTGTTGTTGTTGTACGCCGCCGCGCCAAGACCGAGGCAGCAGCGTAACCGTAGCACCTACAAGCACCAAAGAGGGTGGGTGGTTCTCCGGGAAACCGGAGAACCACCCACCCTCTGCATTTAACGTGTGGTATCTATTAGAGCTATGGGGAGACATTGGCGAAGAGCACCGTGGCAGTTCGACTACTCCATACCCCTCCCCCGCCCCCAGTCACTTCCCTATATCCTCTTAGGGCTGTTGGCCGCCGCCGCGCTGGGACTGGCCGCTCTGGCACTTCTGCGAACATCCTGAACGCCCCTTGAGCTACCCCGGAAACCGCAAGCTCTGGCGCACCGTCCTGCTGGCCATGCTGATTCCACTGGCGGTCGTTGCCTTTTGGCCCAGCCCGATCGATCAGCCATTACAAGGACAGATCACCAGCCTCCTGAGATTCCTTCACGCCCGCGGAGTTCCTGGCTGGTTCAACTACCAGTTCGTAGAGGCGTCTGCCAACGTGGTGCTCTTTATTCCGCTGGGCGCAGTGGCATCACTGGCGTTCGTCGAAAAGCGCTGGTGGCAGATCGGTGCTTTGGGCCTGACCGCATCCGGGGCAATGGAGCTGGGTCAGTTCCTGTTTCTTCACGACCGATTCGCGAGCCTTCAGGATCTTGTCACAAACACAGTCGGGGCTGTCATAGGCGCTCTGCTTGCCGCTGAGGCTCTTAAACGAATACAGGCCTCCCGCGTGCCAGCGGAAGGCCTGTAGCCAACACAGAAGCTTCAGAGGCTACCCGACGAAAGCCTTCATCCAGGTCTTCAGGTCCTCGCCGAACTCCACCCGCTCGGACGCCAGAGTAATGACTGCCTTGAGGTAGCTCAGCTTGTCGCCGGTATCAAAGCGGCGGCCCCGGAACACCACGCCGTACACGCCCGAGCCCTCGCCCTCGCCGGCGGCCAGGGTCTGGAGCGCGTCCGTCAGTTGGATCTCATCGCCGCGGCCCGGCTCCGTGGTCTCCAGGATGCCGAACACCGACGGGTGCAGCACGTACCGGCCAATGACGGCAAGGTTGGAGGGTGCCTCGCCTGCGGCCGGCTTCTCCACCAGGCTGTTCACGCGGACGTAGTCCTCGCCCTCGATGGCTGAGATGTCCGCGCAGCCGTAGGCAGTGATCTCGGTAGGATCCACCTCGATGAGCGCGATGACCGAACCGCCGGTCTTCTGCTGCACCTCCATCATGGTGCTCAGCAGGGTCTCGGCCTCGTCAATGAGGTCGTCACCCAGCAGGACCGCGAAAGGCTCGTTGCCCACGTGCTGGGCAGCGCACAGCACGGCGTGGCCCAGGCCCTTGGCCTCGCCCTGGCGGACATAGTGGATGGGGCCAAGTTGGGACGCCTCCTGCACCAGGTCCAGGCGGCCCTGGTCGCCCTTCTTTTCAAGCGCCTGCTCCAGACCTGGCTCACGGTCGAAGTGGTCCTCAAGGGCGCGCTTATTGCGTCCCGTGATCATCAGCAGGTCGGTCAGGCCAGCGTGGACCGCTTCCTCAACCACGTACTGGATGGCCGGACGGTCAACCACCGGCAGCATTTCCTTCGGCATCGCCTTGGTGGCGGGCAGGAAGCGAGTCCCCAGGCCGGCAGCAGGAATGACGGCCTTGGTTATAGATTTCCCCAGTGTCATAGGTGAACCCTACAAATCAGCCACCACGATAGCAATCTACCCAGTAAACTTTGGCTCACGCTTCTCCTGGAAAGCCCGGAAGCCCTCGGCGTAGTCGTCCGACTTGCAAAGGCGCGCCTGCTCGGCGTTCTCCTCCGTCATGGCGGCCCACAGGCCCAGCCGCTGGTCGCGGATGTGCGCCACGAGCACCTTGCTCGCCCTAAACGCACCCGTTGCCCCGGTGGCCACCTTCGACACAATGTCCCGGGTGTTGTCCAGAAGTTCATCCGCGGGCATGGCCCGGCTGAACATCCCCTGCGCCACGGCCTCGGCTCCGGAGATCAGTTCCGCGGTGTAGATCAGGTCCAGCGTCCGGTGCATGCCCAGCCGCTCGGTGAAGTACCAGTGCCCGCCCGAGTCCAGCGTGGCGCCCAGCTTGGCGAAGGGCGAGCCGAACTTCGCGTTCTCCGCCACGTACACCACGTCCGTGGCCAGCAGCAGGCCCAGCCCCACGCCCAGGCAGGCGCCCTGGGCGGCGGCGAAGGTCGGGGCGGGGAAGGCTGCCATCTTCTGCAGGAGCGGCTGCACAAGGCCCGCCAGGTACGCTTCGGCGTCGTCGCTTTCCGGGGTGACGTTCTGGATGTCCCGGCCCGCGCAGAAGGCCCGGCCCTCTCCCCTGAGCAGCAGCGCCCGCACCTCACCGCGCGAGGCGGCGGCAGCGGCGTCGTCGTACGCCTGGGTTAAATCCGCGAGCGCCTGCTCGTCGAGTGAGTTCAGCTTGTGCGGGGCGTTCAGGACCACTTCGGCGACGCCGTTGGCGATGGAGAGGGAAATCATGGGGCTCCTAGTTTGTGGGCGAAGGGGTCTTCTTAGACGTCGAAGTCGACGGTGACTTCCTTGCTGGTGGGGTGGCTCTGGCAGGTCAGGACGTAGCCCTTGTCCAGCTCATCCTGCTCCAGTGCGTAGTTCTCATCCATGGTCACGGTGCCGGTGACCAGCTTGGCGCGGCAGGTACCGCACACTCCCCCGGCGCACGCGAACGGCACATCCGGCCGGACCCGCAGCGCTGCGTTGAGGATGGACTCGCGGGCGTGCGTGGGGCTGGCCACCTCGCCCTGCAGGCCGTCCAGCTTGAACGTAATCTTGTAGGTCTCCTTGGACTCGTCCACCAGCACTGGGCGGCCGGCGTTGCCCTCGGGGCGGTCCGGCTTGCCGGAGGTGAACAGCTCGAACCGGACATGCTCCGGCTTCACGCCGCGTTCGGCCAGGGTATCCCGGCACAGCTGCACCAGCTCGAACGGCCCGCACAGGAACCACTCGTCCACATCGTCCGCGTGGATGGCCGTGCCCAGGAGCTGCTGGAGCTTCTCGGAATCGATCCTGCCGGAGAGCAGCGGCGCGATCCGCTGCTCGCGGGACAGCACGTGGTGGATGGCAAGCCGCTGCGGGTACTTGTCCTTCAGGTCCGCGAGCTCCTCCAGGAACATCACGTCCATGGCGGCCTTGTTGGCGTAGATCAGGTCGAACCGGGTCTCAGGGCTGGCGGCCAGCAGCGTCCGGGCGATCGCGATCACCGGGGTGATGCCGGATCCAGCGGCGATGGCCACAAAGCTGCCCGGCTCCCCCGCCAGGTCCTCCGGATGGTTCATGGAGTTCATGACGTTCTGGTCCACCGGCTTGCCGTCGCGGCCGTGCTTGGACACAAACGCGCCCATGGGGCTCATGACCTCCAGGGTGTCCCCGGCCTTCAGCTCGGAGTTGGCCCAGGTGGAGAACAGCCCGCCCAGGTCCTTCTTCACGGCCACCCGGATCTCGCTGCTGCCGTCCGGGAAGCTGCGCGGCTCGGCGCAGATGGAGTAGCTGCGGCGCACCTCGTGCGGCTCGCCGTTCTCATCCGGCAGGGTGGTGCGCAGGGCCACGTACTGCCCGGGCAGGTAGTCGAACTGGCCGGCAAGCTCTTTTGGTACCCCGAAGGTGACCTCGATGGCGTCCTCGGTGAGCCGGCGCACCTCGGAGACGGTGAGGGTGTGGAAGGACGGACGACGGCGGCCGGTGGCCTGCGCCGTCTCGGCGGCGGTCTGGCGGACAACAGGCATGGGGGGCTTCCTTACAGGACTTTGAAGTAGTCGAACGGTTCCTTGCAGTCCTGGCAGACGTACAGCGCCTTGCAGGACGTGGAACCGAAGCGGGTGAGTTCCTTGGTGTTCAGGGACGAGCACTGCGGGCACTTCACGGCCATCTTCAGGCGGATGGGGCCGGCGTGCCGTGCGGCGTCGGATTTTCCCGTGGGCGGGGCGATGCCGTACTCGTTGAGCTTGGCTTTACCTTCCTCGGTCATCCAGTCCGTGGTCCAGGCCGGGGCCAGCACCAGGTCAACCTCGACGCTGGCGTAGCCCTCCTTGGCGAAGGCCATCTTGAGGTCGTCGCGGATGGCATCCATGGCCGGGCAGCCCGAGTACGTGGGCGTGATGGTTGCGGTGACTTCATTGTGGTCCGTCACGTGGATGTCCCGGAGGATCCCCAGGTCCGCGATGGTGAGCACGGGGATTTCCGGGTCGCAGACCGTGGCCGCGATGTCCCAGGCCTTCTGGTCGGCAGCGCTTCTTTGCGTTGCCTGCTCGATGGCCACGGCGGTCACCAGTTCGCTCCGGGGTGCTCGCGGGCCAGATGCTGCATCTCGGCGAGGATGTAGCCCAGGTGCTCGGAGTGGTCACCGCGCCTGCCGCCGCCGGGTGCCGGGGGCACGTCCGGGACCTCCAGCTCGGCTTCGGCGAGGATCTCTCCGGTCAGCCGGTCAAACTCGGCACGCAGGGAGGAAGGCTGGACGGCGGCACCGGTTTCGGCCAGGCGGGCCGTCAGCTCGTCGTCGCGGAAGAGCTCTGCAACGTAGGGCCACATCATTTTCAGGCCATGGATCATGCGACGGCGGGATTCGTCCGTGCCGCCGGCCAGGCGGAGGACCCACTGGGCGCTGTGGTCCCGGTGGTAGTCCACTTCCTTCACGGCCTTGGCTGCGATGGCGGCAAGCGTGGCATCGGTGGACTGGGTCAGCCTGCGGTACAGCTCGTACTGGTAGTAGCTCACGATGAACTGCCGGGCGATGGTGGCCGCGAAGTCGCCGTTGGGCTGCTCGAAGATCTGGATGGAACGGTACTCGGTTTCGTTCCGGAAGTAGGCCAGTTCGTCCTCGGTCTTGTCCCAGGCACCGCCGGCGTAGGTGAGGAAGGAGCGGGCGTGGCCCAGCTGATCCAGGGCGATGTTGCCCAGGGCGATGTCCTCCTCCAGCTCGGGGGCCCGGGAAATCCAGTGGCCCAGGCGCTGGGCCAGGATCAGGGCGTCATCGCCGACGCGCAGGGCGAACTCGGCCACGTCCTCGGTGGGCCTGGCCAGGCCGGTGCGGACCTCCAGGGCGATGTCCTCGGGGCGGAGGGCGTTGCCGGGGGTGATGCGGGTGGCGGAGGCGTTGCTGTCGCCTGCCACGCCGGTGGAGATGTTGCCGTGGCCGCTCACAGGTGCTTCACCCCTTCGCTCTTGGTGTAGTAGGTGGCGTGTCGGTAGTCCTTGCCCTGCGGGGACTCGAAGAACGCACCCTTGGAGTCGGGATCGCTGGCGGCGATGGCATCGGCCGGGACCACCCAGATGGACACGCCCTCGTTGCGGCGGGTGTACAGATCGCGGGCATTGCGCAGGGCCATGGCGGCGTCCGGCGCGTGCAGGGAACCGGCGTGGACGTGGCTCAGGCCGCGGCTGGACCGGACAAAGACCTCCCACAACCCCCATCCCTGGCTGTGGCTGACGGGGGTCTCGGTGTTCTCGCTCATGCTGCGTATTCCTTCGTCTCCATTGACTGTTTTGCCTGCTGTTTTGCCGCATAGGCGGCGGCTGCCTCGCGGACCCAGGCGCCGTCGTCGTGCGCTTCCCTGCGGCGTTCGAGCCGCTGGGCGTTGCAGGGGCCGCGGCCGGCCAGGACCTCGTGGAACTCGTCCCAGTCCAGCGGGCCGTGCTCCCACTTCTTGGTCTCTTCGTTGAAGCGGATCTGGTCATCCGGGAGCTTGAGGCCCAGGACCTTGACCTGCTCGGCCATCATGCCCACGAACCGGTGGCGGAGTTCATCGTTGCTGAAGCGCTTGATGTTCCAGGCCATGGACTGCTTGGAGTTGGGCGAATCGTCATCCGGCGGGCCGAACATCATCAGGGCCGGTGCGTACCAGCGGTTAACGGCGTCCTGCGCCATCTCACGCTGCGCCGGGGTGCCGTTGGCGAGTTCCAGGAGGATCTCGAAGCCCTGGCGCTGGTGGAAGGACTCTTCCTTGCAGACCCGGACCATGGCGCGGCCGTAGGGGCCGTAGGAGGCACGGCACAGGGGCACCTGGTTGGCGATCGCGGCGCCGTCCACCATCCAGCCGATGGCACCCATGTCCGCCCAGGTGCGGGCGGGGTAGTTGAAGATGCTGGAGTAGCGGGCCTTGCCGGCGATAAGCGCGTCCATCATGTCGTCGCGGTTCTGGCCAAGGGTCTCGGCCGCGGAGTAGAGGTACAGCCCGTGGCCGGCCTCATCCTGGACCTTGGCCATGAGGATGGCCTTGCGCTTCAGGCTCGGTGCGCGGGAGATCCAGTTGGCCTCCGGCTGCATGCCGATGATCTCCGAATGGGCATGCTGGGAGATCTGGCGCAGGAGGGTCTTGCGGTAGGCCGGCGGCATCCAGTCCTTTGGTTCAATGCGTGAATCCTCGGCGATCACGCGGTCAAAGTTGGCCTGGCCTTCGGCGTCGCGCAGGGCGGTGGCTTCCATGATTGCTCCTATGCACGGTCATCGTGGGCTGAATTATTTACCGACCGTTCGTTCAGGATATGTGGAAGCCGCTGGAGGCGTCAAGCAAACGGGATTACGGCGGGCTCAGAATGACGCCTGGCAGGCCTGGACTCAGCCCGCACCCACCGGTGATATCAGGCCCGGGGACATCATCACCTACCACATTCCCGTCGAGGACCACCGGGTCGAGACGCACCGCGTCACCGAAGCGACAGCGAAGCCGGACGGCAGCCTCTCGTTCCGGACCACAGGGCCGTTCAGGAGCCCGTGGTCCGCAACATTTTCACGTACGGGGCGCCCGGCATTCTGGTCCTGGCCTTACTTGCCGGCATCTGGGGCAAGTCCCTCGGGCCGGAGTCCGAGGCGAGTGCATGAGAGGGTCCTGCACTGACCAGGGGCGGCCCTCATTCGCCGCCCGGGCTCTGTACAAGCCCCGCGCTGTGGATGTAAATTCGGTGGACGGGACTTAACCGCGCAAACGGCGTCCCGGTACCCGGTCCCTCTGCATAGGCCGCGGGAAGCTGCTGTAGCATCGCGGCAGCACAGGATGCAGGCATGGAATGAGCCACAATGTCCACCTCGCATTACCAGCGTTTTCTTGATGAAGCAACGATTCTCGACCCCACCAGCGACTGCCCTCTGGGCCCTGACTGCCTGTACGGGCTGTATGTCAGCTGGTGCCTCCTGAGCGATCTCCAACCCCAGTCCGACGCGGCGTTCGGTGCCGCCCTGGAACGGCTTGGGATCGACATCGATGACAGCAAACTCATGATGCATGGTCCGGCCGCGGCCGAATACATCCTGGCCAGCTACCCGGCAGTGGCCTGATGAGCGTCAGGGCGGACGACGACACCCTGTCGCAGAGTCCGCCGCCGGACCCGCTGAGGTGTGGAACCTGCTGGAACGGCGACACCCTGAAGATCACCGACATAGACGCGCTCGACGCCGGCTCCCCGTTCGCGGGCTCCCCGTTCATGGTGGCGGTGACGTTCACCTGCACCGGATGCGGCGCGCCCGATACCCGGGACGCGGACGTCGCGGAGGTGGCCCGGATCCTCAACCGCCCGGGCAACCCCTCCGGTGTGCTGGCGTTCGGGGGCCACTACATCCACTGCGGCCAGCCCATGAACACCGTGGGCAGCGAACTGCGCAGCATCAACGGAAGCTACTCGGACCGGCTGATCCCCGAGGCGCTGAGCGTCTACCTGGCCACCAAGGTCCTCCGGTGCCGCTGCGGCTTCCAGATGGAGATCCCGGACCGCCCCAACCTCCAGCTGGACAGGGCTAAGGGAGGATGACGGACTTGATTGCGTGGGGATCGGTACTGCCGGTCAGCAGCGCTTTTTCGACGTTGTCGAGGCCAAAGCGGTGTGTGACCAGCGAGTCGAGATCAACCAGGCCGGATGCCACGAGGTTGATGGCCATGGGCCAGGTGTTCGTGTACCGGAATATTCCCGTCAGTTCGATTTCACGGTTCTGGATGAGCGACACGGGCAACATCACGTCATCGGCCCCCATCCCCACGAGAACGACTCTTCCACCCGGCTTCACGGCGCGTATGCCGGCCTGAATGGCAGCCGGAGCACCTGAGGCGTCCACGAAAACGTCGAAAAGCGGACCGGCGGTGGCGGGTTCGCCACTCATGGGGTCCACAGCCCGTGTTGCGCCTGCTTCCACAGCGAACTCGCGCCGATGCGGGGCCGGATCCGACACCACGATCTCGGCAGCCCCGTAGATCCCGGCGACCTTTGCCACCAGAACCCCGATGGGCCCGGCACCGGCAATGAGCACCCTTGCCCCGGGCCGCACTGCGGCTTTGCGGCACGTGGCGATCGCCACCGAGAGCGGCTCCATCAGCGCCGCCGCCTCATCGCTGACATGATCGGGGACAGGGTAGGCAAAATCGGCTTCAATGGCCGCATACTCGGCGAATGCACCGTGGATGGGAGGAGCCGCATAGAACTCGATCTGCGGACACAGGTTGTATTGGCCGCTCTTGCAGTATTCGCACACCCGGCAGGGCTTTTGCGGTTCGATCGAAACGCGCTCCCCTATGCGGTCAGCGGGGACATCGGCTCCCACAGCCACGATGGTGCCCGCTGATTCGTGCCCGAGGATCAGCGGCTCCTTGACCACCATGTCGCCGATGTGGCCCTCTTGGAAGAAATGCGTGTCCGATCCGCAGACACCGACGGCGGAGATTTTGACCAGGACCTGATGAGAGTTCAGCACCGGGACCTGGACGTCCTGCACTTCCACGGTGCCGGGGCGGACCAGTACGCTGGCCCGCATGGTCCGGGGGGTTTGGATGGTGCCTGCTTCAGTCATGGCGTGGATTCCTCCGCGTTGGGGTTGATGGATGGATTTGGAACACTTCCTTCGCCATTGCCGGCATGGCCGGCAGCGACGACGACGTGCACGTTGTGGGACTTAAGCCTGCTGATGACATCGGGACCCGTTTTGGAATCCACAATCACGACGTCGAAGTCGGACAGGGGTGCCAGGGCATAGAGCGCCCGTCGCTCAAATTTTGTGTGATCGACCAGAAGGATTCTTTTCGCTGCCGCATTGAACATTGCCCGCTTGATGTCCACTGTCGCCTGGCTTTGGAAGAAGCAGATATCGTCCGTGATCGCTGCGGTGGACATGATGAAAACATCTGCCCGGAGCCTGTTGATGGCTTCGATAGTGGTGCCCCCCATAAAGGAACTGCACCAGTTGTAGTAGCTTCCACCCAACGCCACCAGCGAGACTCCCCTCGTGGCCTTCAGCTCGTTGATCAGGGTGAGCACGTTGGTGATGACCGTCAGCGGGGTTCGTGACGGAATCAGCCTGGCCATCTCGAGTACCGTCGTTGAATCGTCCAGGAAGATCGCTTGTCCGGCCTCCACAAACTCAATGGCCGCACGGGCAATTTCCCGCTTTTCCCATCGCTGTTGCCCGCTGCGGAAGACATCACTCGATTCGACGAGGCTCGATGAGAGGGCCGTGGCCATCCCTCTGGATTTCCGGAGGAGGCCCCTGGCTTCCAGCTCGTCCAGGTCGCGGTGAACGGTCATCTGGCTGGTCCCGAAGCGCTCAGCCAACTCATCGATTCGCACTGCACCTTCGGCCATTACAGCCTCGGAGATCGCGCGCTGCCTTTCGCCCCGGCGGGAAAGGCGCGATTCGTGAGCCTCGGCCCCAGATTTCATGTGTTCTCCTGAACCTTATGGCGATACCGTTACATCCCTGTGTTATTGGATCCTGGTGATCCGCAGTGGATTGGCCGCTTCCCTAATGATGTCCGAAAGTGCATCGACGTTGTGCGCGAACCTGCCCAGGAACAGTCCGTCGACGTCGGAACCCAGTTCTGTCAGGAGTCCGGGTCCTGCACTTCCGCCGTAGATCACGGACCAGTCGAGGAAACGGTTCTGGCCGCCAAGCCACTCCCGAAGGACAGTGCAGACTGCTCCGATGTGTTTTGGTGAGGCGGGGTGCTCCGCGCCGATCGCCCATACGGGTTCATAGGCGACGACGACGGGAACGTCTGACCCGCCAGTCTCCGCGAGTGCGGACCGGAGTTGGTCGACGCAGACTGCTGCAGCGTCCGCGGCGGACCCCCGTTCAACTTCGCCGACACAGATGACAGGTATGAGCCCGTTCCGCAAGGCCGCCGCTGTCTTGGCGGTCACTACGGAATCGTCCTCTCCGAAATGGCGCCGTCGCTCCGCATGGCCCACCTCGACATACCGGCAGCCTGCCTCGCTCAAAGCCAATCCGCTGACCTCGCCCGTGTAGGCCCCCCTGTCCTGCCAGTGCAGGTTCTGCGCCCCCACGAGCACCGGAGTGTCAGCAAGAATTTCCCCCGCGGGAACCAAGGCCTGAAAACTAGGGAGCACGAAGAGTTTTACGTCCCCATCCTGCAGCCCCTGGTGGTGGCGGGCCATGCGGGCCACCTCCGTGCACCACTCCAACGTTTCCGTATGGCCGAAATAAAGCTTGAGACTGACCCCCAGCAGCGCGGGTTTTGATCCGTCCCTCATGTTTTTACCGCGGAGTTACCAGTCCCCCGGTCATGCATCGCGGTCGGCCTCGTATGCCTCCACCAGCCGGACCTTCTCCGCAGAGGGTGAGCCGTCGTCGAACGTGTACGTGAGCCATTCGCGTGCGAGGCGCCGGGCAAGTTCGAGGCCAACCACGCGCTGGCCGAAGGTGAGTACTTGGGCATTGTTGCTGAGGACAGACCGTTCAACGGAATAGCTGTCATGCGCTGTCACGGCGCGGACGCCGTCGACCTTGTTGGCCGCGATGGCGACGCCCAGGCCCGTCCCGCAGACCAGCAACGCCCGGTCGGCCGTTCCGTTGGCGATCATTTCTGCGGCGGTGATCGCGATGGTCGGGTAAGCGGTGTGCCCGTTCTCATCGACGCCGACATCACGGACGGAATCGACCAGGTCGCTCTTTTCGAGGTCGGCCTTGAGCGCCTCCTTGTATTCGTAGCCAGCATCGTCGCTGCCGACAACAATTCGCAGCTTGTTAGTCATTTGCCTTCTCCTTTGCGGCCAGGGCGTTTTCGATCGCCCTGATGATCATTGCCATGGACACGGCGCCCGGATCCGGACTTCCCATGCTTTTCTCAACGTGCGGACGCGCGCGGCCGATCTTCGGAACAAGTGAGGCCGTTGCCTCGGCGGCGTGGTCAGCGGCATCCGCTGCTTTGTGCCACGCCTCATCCAATGAGAGCCCTGAGCTGGTCCCCTCGGTGAAGGCGTGGCCGAACGGAATGAGGACATCCACGAGGGTCTTGTCACCGAGTTCAGCCTTGCCGAAGTCCATGACCCGCTTACCCGCCTGGGAGATGCCTTGGGAGATACTCCCGCCATCGGGAACGTCGTTGTCGCCCAAAGATTCGCCAAGGGCCTTGATGATGACGCCCCACAGTGCCCCGGAGGTTCCGCCCGCACGGTCGGCCCAGGCGTCACCGGCCAGGGACAGCAGGGTCCCCGCCCCGGCACCAGCGCCGAGCGCCATTCTTCCGGCCTGCGCGGCGGCCCGGACGCCGCGTTGCATACCTATGCCGTGGTCGCCGTCGCCTGCAATGGCGTCCAGGGCGCCGAGGTCGTCCACGTTTTCATCGATCACGGACTGGGCTGTATCCAGGAGGGCCTGGATGGTTTCTGCCGCGTGCCTGGATGCTTCCGATGCAGGCGGCATTTCTTCACCCGCCGATAGGCCCGTTTCTGCAGTCGCATAACTGGGACCCGCGTCAGCCACAGACCCTTTCCGGAAGGCCGGGGTGCTGGCAGGGGCACGCCAGTACTTTTCGAGTTCATCGTCCAGCCAGAAAAGGCTCAGGGACACGCCGGCCATTTCAAAGCTTGTCACCAGCTCGCCAATTTCGGGCTCTATAACAGTGATTCCTGCCCAGTCCAGGAGCTGTGCGACTTTTCTGTAGACCACAAAGAGTTCCTCGGATTTCACGGCTCCGAGTCCGTTGAGGATGAGTCCGACGCTGCTGCCGGTCACGTCTTCCGGCGCTTCGGCGAGCAGGGCACGCACCATCAACTCCGCGGCGCCGTCGGCTGTGGGAATGTCCTGTTCACCAATGCCGGGCTCACCGTGGATTCCCATCCCCACGGCCATGCGTCCTTCAGGCACACTGAACAGCGGAGCCCCCGCGCCGGGCAGGGTGCACCCGGAGAAGGCGATTCCGAACGATCGGGTTCTGCTGTTTGCGTGGGTGGCTGCGCGGAAGACTTCATCGAGGCTTGCCCCTGCATCGGCACAGGCCCCGGCCGTCTTGAAGACGGCCAAATCTCCGGCGATACCCCGCCGCTTACCCGTTTCGGCTGCTGACGCGCTGGAAATGTCGTCGGTCACGGCCACCATCAGGGTCCGGATCCCTTCACCGTTCAATCGTTCCTGGGCCTGGGTGAAGTTGAGGACGTCGCCGGCGTAGTTGCCGTAGGTCAGCAGGACCCCGCCGCCCGCGTGGGCAGCTTTGGCCACGGAGTAGATCTGCTGTGCGGAGGGCGAGGCGAAGATGTTCCCCATCGCCGCACCGTGGGCGAGTCCCGGGCCAACAAGCCCTGCAAACGCCGGGTAGTGGCCGGATCCCCCACCCGTGACGACGGCGACATGGCCCGGGGCGGTGCCGTTGCTGCGGACCACTCCGCCAGGAACCTGGCGGATCCACCCGGGATAGGCCGCGGCGAGTCCCTCGGTGAGCTGCTCGGCAAAGTCGAGCGGGTTGTTGAACAGATATGCCATGGGTTCCTTGTTTCTTGCCCGGGAGGGCTGTGGTTGCTTGGCTTGGCGTCGGGCTGGCCGCTCAGCAAATTTCCGGCCAGCGGCCAGCCCGACTCATGTGTCCTGCCCTAAGCTGCCTGGTGCGAAAGGCCTACTTTGACAGGGTGAACGGGGACGTGAACTTGGAAACGTTGTCCTTGGTGATCAGCGTGCAGTCAAATGCCTGCTTTTCCTCGCTGGCGCCGGTTTTGCCGGTCTTGATAAACGAATCGGCCTGCTGAACGGCCTTCTTGGCGAATTCGGCAACCGGCTGAAGAACCGTGTACGAGAGGGATCCTGCCTTGACGGCTTCGGCTGCGTCCGGTGCGCCGTCGAAGCCGCCCACCTTGACCGATGCCAGCTTGCCGGCTTCCTTCAGCGCGGCGATGGCGCCGAGGGCCATCTGGTCATTGCCCGCGAGCACGCCCTGAAGGTCAGGGTGCGCCTGCAGCATGGACTGCGTCTTGTCGTGGCCTTCCTTCTGGTCCCAGTTGGCAACCTGGGCGTCGAGGAGCTTCAGGTCGGGGTACTGGGAGAGGACCGTGGCGTAACCGTTGGAGCGGGTGGCTGCGTTGTTGTCCGACGGCGCGCCCTTGAGTTCGACGTAGGATCCCTTCCCGCCCATTGCCTTCACGAACTCCTGGGCACCGAGGGCAGCTCCCTGGGCGTTGTTGGACACCAGCTGCGCTTTCGCCAGGCCCTGCTCGTTGATTTCGGCGTTGACCAGGAACACCGGGATGCCGGCGCTGACTGCCTTCTGTACGCCTCCGATCGAACCATCGGCATTGGCGGGGTCAAGGATGATCGCGGCCGACTTGTTGGTGATAGCCGCGTCCACCAGGTCGCTCTCGGCCTTGGTGTCGCCCTTGTGGGAGGTGACGTCAACCTTGTACCCGAGCTTCTCGCCCTCGGCCTTGGCCGCTGCGCCTTCGGTGGACCAGTACGGGTTGGCCGGGTTGTTCACGATCACGGTGATGAGGTTGCTGCCGCCGCCTGCGGATGCCGACCCCGTGGTGGAAGGTGCCGGCGAGCCGCCGCAACCGGTGAGGGCGAAGATCGCAGTGGAGGCAGCCAGAACGGCTGCAGCTTTTAGCTTCATGATGATGTCCTTCGTAGTGTTTGCGTTGTGATGTATTGCTGGCTGGAACTAAGACACTGGCTCGTTGACTGAGTCGCCCGGCATCTTCTCTTTGGTGGGCGGCGCTGCAGCACCCTTGACTTCCTTAACCTTTGTGGACCGGTATTCGAGGCGGTTGAGCATCACGGCGACAACGATCACGGCGCCCTTGAAGACCATCTGCCAGTATTCGGAGACGCCGATGATGACCAGGCCGTCGGAGAGGAAGCCGATGACGAAGGCACCGAGCAGGACGCCGCGGATGTTGCCCCGGCCGCCGGAGAGTGCGGCGCCACCAATGACGACGGCGGCAATGGCTGTCAGTTCGAAGGAGTTACCGGTGGTGGGGTTCGCTGAGGTGAGTTCGGAGGCAATGATGACGCCGGCAATCGCAGCACACACGCCGGAGATGACGTAGATGCTGACCTTGACCTTCTTCACGGGGATGCCGGAGAGCTCCGCGGCCCGTTCGTTGCCGCCGGAGGCGTAGAGCCACCGGCCAAACGCCGTGCGGGCGAGGACCAGGCTGCCGATGCCAGCAATGACGATCATGACCAGAACACCCGTGGGAACGCCCAGGATCCGGTTGAAGCCGACGGCATCGAAGCCGGTGTTGCCCAGCGCCGGGTTGCCGCGGAGGTTGGAATAGGTCAGCCCGCCGGTGATCAGCAGCGCTGCGCCGCGGACCACGTAAAGGGTTCCCAGTGTTGCCACGAACGGCGCGACGCCAAACCTGGACACCAGGGTGCCGTTGATCCAGCCCACCAGTGCGCCCACGCCCACCGCCACCAGCACCGCTACCCACACGGGCGGGTACAGGGTGACGCCCAAGGCGGGTACCGGCACCCCTTGCATCAGGAAGCCTGCGATGACGCCGGCGAGTCCCACGGTGGAACCCACCGAAAGGTCGATGCCGCCGTTGAGGATGACCATCAGCATGCCCACGGCAAGGATTGCGAAGACCGCAACGTGCGCGGACATGGTCAGGAGGTTATTGACGCTCAGGTAGTTCGGCGACAGGATCGAGAAAACCACGGTAATAACGATCAGGGCGATGAATGCGCGGCCTTCGAGCAGCAGCCGGGGGATGTCCAAACCCCCGGAAAGCCATCCTGGCCGGCTCTGGGCCGGCGTGCGTGTGGAGCTCATGTCTAGTGTCCGTTCGTGGTCGAAGCAGTGGCGGATTCACCGGAGGCCGCCATGATTTGTTCTTTGGTGGTGGTGGAAGCGTCGAATTCGGCAGAGATCCTGCCCTTACTCATGACAATGACCCGGTGGGCGATGCTCAGGCACTCCCCCACCTCGGATGTTGAGTAAAGGACTGCCAGGCCCTTCTCCGCCAGCTCCGCCAACAGGCCGAAAACTTCCGCCTTTGCCCCGACGTCGATCCCCCGGCTTGGCTCATCAAGCAGGATGACTTTGGGGTTGGTGGCAAGCATCTTGGCGATGACCACCTTTTGCTGGTTGCCGCCGCTGAGGGACCCGATGGCGGCACCCGGACCTGCGGTTTTGACCCTGACGTCCTGGATTCCCTGCTTGACGAGCTTGTTTTCATCCGTGTTGGAGAGGATCCCCCGCTTGATGAACGAGCCGAGGCTGGCGAGGGACAGATTCCGTCCCACCGTCATGGTCTGGACCAGTCCGTCACGCTGCCGGTCCTCCGGGACCAGACTCAGGCCCTCCCCGATCCGTTCGGCGATGGTGAGGCTCGCGAGGTCCTTGCCTTGGACCCTTACCTGGCCGCCGACAAGGGGCACCCGCCCAGCTGCGGCTTCGAGCATCTCTGTTCGGCCGGCCCCCATGAGCCCGTAGATGCAGACGATCTCACCGGCGTGAACGGTCAGTGAGACCCCGTTGACCGCGAGCCGCCCGGGGTTGGAGGGATCGGCGACCTGGACGTCGTCGATCTCCAGTGCAGCGTCAGTGAAGTCGGTCCTGGCCGGAGGCTGACCCAGATCGAAGTTGCGCCCCACCATGTTGCCCACGATCCAGTCAAGGTCGACGTTACGGGTCTCCTCATGGGCAACGATCAGCCCATCCCGGAGGACGGTGGCGTAATCGGAGATCTCGATGGCCTCTTCGAGGTGGTGCGAGATGTAGACGATCGAGACACCGGCGGCGGTGAGGTCGCGGATGACCTTGAACAGGACTTCCACTTCGCTGGCGCTGAGTGCGGAGGTGGGCTCGTCCATGATGAGGATATTGGCGTTGACCGATATTGCCCGGGCGATTTCAACGATCTGTTGCTGTCCAAGGCGGAGATCCGCGACCAGTGTGTCCGGATCGATCTGCTCCTCGAGCCGCACCATCAGCTCCTGGACATTTTTCCGTTCCGTGGCGTAGTCAACGCCGCCGGCCCGGCCGATGATCTCCCGGCCCATGTAGATGTTGTCCCGCACACTCAGGTTCGGGCACAGGCTCAGT
Organism: Pseudarthrobacter cremeus; assembly: GCF_051857465.1. Taxonomy (NCBI): domain Bacteria; kingdom Bacillati; phylum Actinomycetota; class Actinomycetes; order Micrococcales; family Micrococcaceae; genus Pseudarthrobacter; species Pseudarthrobacter cremeus. The sequence goes on from NZ_JBPZHC010000010.1 coordinate 134,637, forward strand.
TCCTGGTGGATGATCGAGATGCCCTGATCGCGGGCTTCAACGGTGTTCGCGAACTGGACCGGCTCGCCCCTCAGCTCAAGGCCGCCCGAGGTGGGCGCCTCGATGCCGGAGAGAATCTTCATCAGGGTGGATTTGCCGGCGCCGTTTTCACCGAAGAGCGCGGTGACTTTACCTTCCACGACCTCAAAATCAACACCCTTGAGGGCCTGGGTTCCGCCGTAGCGTTTGGCGACGTTGGTGGCCCGGAGGATGATATTGCCGGTCATGGCGTCACCTCGATCTTCACCGGCGTGATGATGTAGGCCGCGGGATTGATCGGCTGGAACGCGCCAGTCACCGAGACGGTCTTCCCCACGAGGGTGGCCTTGTCCATCTTGTCCAGCACAAACTTCTTGACCTGCTTGTTCAGTTCGGCGCCGACGTTCTGGTATTCGATCTGGTTCTTGAACTGCGCAAAGTCGACCTTGCCGGTGGCGTCACGGATGGCGGTGCCGTTGACGGCCGGGCCCATCTGGACGAAGACCTTGACCTCCGCCGGTACACCTTCGACCTGGACCGGAAGGAGACCGTTCGCGTCGGGCTGGCCGGCGACGCCCTTCAGCTTGACCGAATAGACGGCCGGGGAGGACCCGGAGACCACACCGAACTCTTTGGCCGCGGCTGCCGGATCGGCGGTCAGGGCCTTGCTCACCACGGCGATGTCCTCAGCCCGGGACTCAATGTCCGGCGCAATTTCGCTTTCGTACTTCTGCTCAGCAAACTGCTGTGGGCTGAACGTGCCGGCCGCCGTGCCGGTGCTGTCTGAGGTGGAGACGATCTTGGTGCTCAGGAACATCAGGATGATCAGGACCAATGCTGCGCCGCCGAAGATCAGCCGGCCGCGCTTTTTTGCTGGTGCTTTGCGAGTGCTCATGGGTGCAGACTTTGCTTTGTCGGCCTCTTGGGAGAGGTTGGTGGGTGCTTCCATTAGAGGACTTGGGACCTGGCGTCGTTGGGCCGGATCTGCAGCTTCCGCCCGGTTCCCTGGCGGAACTTGTCCAGGGCCTCGTTGTAGTCATCGAGGGTGAAGGAGTGGCTGATCATGGGGACGCTCTTGATGGCGCCGGCTTCGAACATTTCGACCGCGCGGCCAAAGGTGTTCAGTACCGCCATGGTGCCCACAATGCTGATTTCGTCGCGGTACACACGGAACGGCGAGTAACCGGCCTTTGCTTCCACGGGAGCCACGCCGAAATGCTGGAAGGTGCCGCCTGCCTTGACGCGGGGCAGTCCGTCCTCGATGGCGCGGATGACGCCAGTGCAGTCGATCACCACGTCCCACAGGTCGCGGTCGGCGTCGTCGGCTGATGCATAAACATTTTCGATGCCGACTTCGCGGGCGGCATCCAGGCGGCTTTCGTTCAGGTCGACGATGGTGACGCTGGCCGCCCCGGCGCGGGGTGCAAGCTGTGCCATGAGCAACCCCATGGTGCCGGCACCGTAGACGAGGTAGTGCTCGCCCATCTTGCGGGGAAGGATGTCGTAGCCGCGGATCGCACAGGCCAACGGTTCAATGAGGGCTGCCTGGTAGAGATCCGTTTCGGGCTTTAACTTGAAAACGTTGCTCACCGGCGCCTTCAGGAACTGCGCTGCAGCCCCATCGCTGGCCACAACGCCCAGGCCATTCCAGTTGCGGCACAGGTTTCCGCGGCCCGTGAGGCAGTACTCACATTCACCGCAGGTGGTGCTGGGATTGATCGCCACACGGTCACCGACGGCCAGGTTGGTGACGCCTTCACCGAGGGCGGTCACTGTACCGGAGGCTTCATGGCCCGGGACGAGGGGGAACACGGTCCCCTCAAACTCGCCGTCCAGGACATGGGTGTCAGTGCCGCAAATACCCACTGCGGCAACTTCAATAACCACTTCCTTTGGCCCGGGGACGGGGTCCGGCACTTCACGGAGCCCGAGTTTTCCTGGACCTTCAAAGACTATTGCGCGCATCTACCTTGACGCTCCTGTTTCCTAGGACGCACCGGCTCGGCTTTGATTCGGTGCTCTTGCTGTTTCCGCCGGTGTTTCGGGAGGAAACGGTGTGGTCAGCATGTTAGAACTATGTGATCTTGGGGCTGAACCGTGTTACAAATAAACGTAGCTGTGAGATATAACACTGTCAACACCACGGGCCCAGTCCGTTCCAACAGGGAGTGAATTCGATGAAGTCAGAGGAAAAAGGCGCGACGCCGAAGCTCCACGTCGCGGTGGTCGGCTCGATCAACGTGGACTACCTGGCAAGTGTTGACAGGCTGCCGGCGCCCGGCGAGACCGTGGCCGGACGGGAGTCCCACGTTGTGCCGGGAGGCAAGGGGGCGAACCAGGCGGTGGCGGCCGCACGTCTGGGGACCGACGTCGTCCTTATCGGTTCTGTGGGGCAGGACCCTAATGCTGCCCTGGCTTTGCAATTGCTCAGGGACTCAGGTGTGGACGTCTCCGGCATCGGTGCCACGGAGGGAGCCACCGGAACGGCGTTTGTGACGGTTGATTCCAACGGTGAGAACACCATCGTCGTCATCCCGGGAGCAAACGCGGTCACCGACAGAGAAGCCATTCTTCGGCACAGGGATGCCATAGCCAATGCCGGAATACTCGTGGTTCAGGGCGAAATCCCCCGGACCGGTACTGAGGCAGCGGTTGCCCTCGCGACCGGAAGGGTGATCCTGAACCTCGCACCGGTGATCCATGTGGCCCTGGAAACAATAAAGGCGGCGGACCCGCTGGTGGTGAATGAACATGAAGCCGCCTTGGTCCTTCACCAGTTGAACCCTGACCACCCGATTCCGGCTGACCATGCGGAACTGCTGTCCGTGCTGGCCGCCGTCGGTCCCCGCTCGGTGATCATGACCAGAGGATCCTTGGGGGCTATGTACACAGAGGACGGCAAGGTCGAATCAGTTCCTGCCCCGAGGGTGGAAGTAGTGGACACCACGGGCGCCGGAGATGCTTTTGTCGGCGCACTTGCGGCAGCCCTTGCTGTGGGCTCAACGTTAGGTAAGGCCGTGGAGTTTGCTTCACGGGTGGGGGCCTATTCGGTCCAACGTTCCGGGACCCAGGCTTCCTACCCCACTGCTGCCGACGCACTTCCGGTGGTGACCCTGTGAAGAAAACCGGCATTCTGAATGCTTCACTCAATGGCCATATATCGAGGCTCGGTCATGGGGACCTCGTGGTAGTTGCCGACTGCGGCCTGCCCATCCCCCTGGGCACGCCCACGGTGGACCTGGCGCTGGTCTTTGGCGTGCCTCGGTTCACTGAGGTACTCGATGCCCTGTGTGAGGACGTGGTTTTCGAAGGGTGCGTTGCCGCCTCCGAAGCCATTGGCAAAACAGCGGGCGGGTGGATAACCGAGAGATTCCCTGGCGTGGATTACGTTTCGCATGAAGAGCTCAAGGACCTTGTCGCCTCTGCCAAGGTGGTGGTCCGCTCCGGCGAAGCGACGCCCTATGCCAACGTCATCCTGCGCTGCGGAGTCCCTTTCTGACGGAGCAATCCCACAGACCAGCGCCAAAGGGAAGCACTTCGGCGCAGGACGACTATCAGCTAAAGGGGCTGGCCGGGAAGTCGGTCCCGCCTGGCTCGGCCGGATAGTCGCCTGCGACCCGCCGTCCAGACCATCTGGCGCCGCTGTGATCGTATTTTCCGCAATGGATGCAGTGCCGGCGCAGCGTCCCGTCCTGGTCCGTTTCGGCCAGCCAGTGGTGCCCCACGTTCAACGTGCAAAGCAGCTTTCTGAGCATGATTTCGTCCAGTCCCTAGCGCCAGGCCTTTGCGAGGGGCGGCCCGACGACGGCCGGTTGAATTCTACCGCCGGGGCGCCTCGTCAGCCACGAAAGTCTTTCTTCAGGCCACGCACCAGCGGCGCTTTGCCGAGGGGTGTCCGTTCGAGCGTGTCCACCAGATGAAGGTCCACTGCGGTCTGCACAACGCCGGCCCTCGTGAGGGCTTCAACGACTGAAGCCCTCACCTGCTCTACCGACCTGCCCGGCGGAAGGCCCACCAGCAGCACCCTCAGGCCCGCAGGTTCCTGGATGACCTGCCATCCTGCGCGGGCCGCCTGGTCCAGAACATCGTGGAACACCATCGGGTGGACATCCACGGTGCCGGCTGTGCCCGGCAGGTGCAGGACGTCTTCGATCCGGCCCTCGATGTCCTCCAGCAGGGCAAAGGAGCGTCCGCAGGCACAGCCCCGCCCGCCCAGCCGCACGGTGTCCGACATTTCGTAGCGGATCAGCGGAAGGGTCCGCGAAAACAGGACAGTGACCAGGACTCTTGCCCCGGTGGTCCCGGGCGGAACGGGTTTCCCGTCCCGGTCCACGGGTTCGACAATCAGCAGGTCCTCATAGACGTGGCGGTTCCGGTAAATGCAGGGTGAAGCGATGCCGGCCGTTTCGGTGGCCGCGTACACATCGAAAGGCGTGCTCCCCCACGCCGCCTCCAGCTCGGCTGCGGTGTGCGGGCTGAGCACTTCGGAGGCGGACATCACCCCCTGCGGGGAGATGTGCAGCCGTCCGGCCCGCTGCTCGGCCGCGAGCGGTTTCAGGGCTGAGGCGTAGCCCACCAGGACCCTGGGCTGGAACCGGTTCAGCGCAGCCACCGTCCCCGCCAAGGGCGCGGTGACGTCCAGGCGGAGGGTGGGAACCAGCCTGGAGCGGAGGGAGGCGCCCAGGACCGCTGACTGGTGGGTGGGGACCAGGGTGCTGATGATGGCCACCTTCGGAGGGTGGGTTGGCCCCGCGGAAATGCCGGCCCAGTCGTTCGCCCTCGCATAGGAGGCCAGGACGGTCGCCCACTCGGCCCGGTCCCAGACAAAGGTTCCGCGCCGGCCTGTTGTCCCTGCCGTGGCCGCAGCCCACCAGCGGCCCTTCCACGGCACACCCGGGTCTCCCCCGCGCTCAACCAGGGCATGCAAGTGCTTCTCCAGATCGGCCAGCCGCAGGTCCGGTGCGGTGACTGCCTCGTCGAATTGGCCCATCAGGTCCGCCTTCGTCACGGGCGGCAGCTGGTCCAGGGGTGCGTCGTACAGTCCGGCGTGATGGCGGCGGTAGAACTCCGAGCCGGCATAGGCTGCCCGGCGCAGTTCCTGCTGGGCCTGCTCCTGGTGGTGGGCGATCCGGGCTGCGTCCCAGTGGTCCCGCCTGCGCCAGGCCGCCCGCAGGAACAGCACGCGGGAGACGAGGCGGAGGTCCATCACGTTCCGCGGCCTCGGCGGAGCGCGGCGAGGCGGTCCTCAGCGAGGCGGTAACGGGGTACGCCCCCGTCATAGCCACCCATATGCCCGTCCCAGAACATCATCACTGCTTCCCCGCTGCCGGCCCGCCATACCCCTGAATCCATTCTCGTCCCGGAGGGCTTCCGGTGTCAGAGGCTTTAGTCCCCGCAAGTCCCAGCACCGGCGGGGACGGGCAAGGCCGGAGCCGCCCGAAGCCGTCACGGAAAAATCACCGCGCTGAAACACCCCGGCAACCTGCCCCGGGCATGCTGTGACTACGGGGACATCATCAGCAGGGGGCACAGCATGAGCACACAGCAGGCACAGAAGGTAAAGCTCCAGCCGGGCGACTACATCGAGGCGTGGCACAACGGGAAGCTGTTCCACCGGGGCCGGGTCACCGACGTCGTACGTTCACTGGAACTGATCTGGATCAGGGACGCACGGACCGGCACGCGGAAGCTGCTGGACCCGGAGGCCCTGGAGATCGTGATTACCCAGGATCCGGCCGCCGTCCAGCAGATGGCTGAACCGGGTTCTGCCTAGAATGAGGGATGACTGTTTCGCCTGAGCATGAGCTGCTCCTTGAGCTGCAGGACCTGATTATCGGCACGGATTCGGTGGCGGACTTCCTTGGCGGGCTCTCCGTCATTGCGGCTTCCTCGATCAGCCGGTCAGCAGGGGCCGACATTGAATGCGGCGTCACGCTCAAGCACGGCAAGAAAACCGCGACGGTAGGCGGAAGCACTGAACGCGCCGTGCACCTGGACATGATCGAACAGCGGGTGGGCGACGGCCCGTGCATCCTGGCGTTGAAGGTGAAAAAGCCGGTCCTGATGGCCGACGCCCGCACCGATCCGCGCTGGCCCGGCTACCAGAAGGCACTGATCGAGGAAGGCTGTTTCAGCGTCCTCGGCGTGCCCATGCAGCTCAATGAAGACGCCAGCGCAGCCCTGAACTTCTTCGCGCCTGCCACCGGCCTGTTCAGCGAGGAAACCATCGCCGAGGCGGCCCGGTTCGCCGACGTCGCCGGCCGGGCCGTGCGCCTGGCCGTCCGCATCGGCACCGCGGAGGGCGCAGCGGATGACCTGGCCAAGGCGATGACCAGCCGCACGGCCATCAACCTCGCCTGCGGCATCGTCATGGGCCAGAACCGGTGCAGCCAGGCCGAGGCCATGGCAATCCTGATCAATGTCTCCAGCCACCGGAACCAGAAACTCCGGGACATAGCCGAGGAGATCGTCCTGAAGGTCTCAGGCGAAGAGCCGGTCACCTACTTCGACAAATAGTCCGGCCAGTGCCGTAGATTGGCGGCATGGAACTCCGACTTGAAGTTGTTCAGGTGCCTGTGTCCGACGTCGACCGCGCCAAGGCCTTCTACACCGACCAGCTCGGCTTCGTGCTTGATCACGACGTCGAACACATCCCCGGGATGCGCGTCGTCCAGCTCACCCCGCCCGGATCCGCGGCATCGATCGTCATCGGCACGGGCATGAACGGTATGGTGCCGGGCAGCCTTGAAGGCCTCCAGCTGGTGGTGCCGGACATGGCCGGGGCGCGCAGCGAACTCGTCGGCCGCGGCGCCCCCATCAGCGAGGCCCAGGACCTCGGCGGGTTCATGTTCGCCCACTTCAGCGACCCTGACGGCAACCGCTGGGTCATCCAGGAGATCCCGCCGAAGGGTCCCTCGGACTGACCGCGTGCGGCGCCTCCAGGGTCGCCTGAAAAAGCGAGTACTCACTACTCGGGTGTCCTCTTGACGGAATTCATACAATAAATGGATACCGACTCTGGGGGTTGGACCATGCAAACTGCATCTCAGTCAGAACGGCGGGACACAGGCGTCCTACTGGACATCCGCGGGCACTCCGAGGCCGCGTTGGCGTTCTCGCTTGCCAAGATCGCGGCCACGATGGCCAGTGACGTTGCCGGCTCACCCGTGGAATGCACAGTGACACTCCTGCGGCCGCAGGCCACACCCTGCACGGCAGCAACGGACGACGGCGCCGGCGAACTTTCGCGCTGGGAGCACCGCACCGGGCGGGGCCCCACGGCACGGGCGCTGAACGGCGGATTGTCCATCATGCTCAACGAGCACTGCAAGGACGCCCGCTGGCCCGGCTACGCGGCGAGCCTGAGAAGTGCCGGCTTCCGGTCCGCTGTCGCCATGCCGCTGGGGCTCAAACGCGGATACCGTGCGGCCCTGACGTTCTATGCCGCCGCGGGGAACGTGTTCAGCCCTGCCGTCGCCGCGCGTCTCCTGGCTTTTTCCGACGTCGCGGCCAACAGCCTCACACTGGCACTGCAGATCCGGGCGGACCTGGTCCTCTCCGCGGAACTCCGCACGGCCCTGGCCAGCCGCACCGAGATCGACACCGCCTGCGGCGTGATCATGGCGCAGGACCAGTGCTCCTACGACGAAGCTCTTGGCTCCCTCACCCAGGCGGCGCGAGCCAGGAGCCTGGGCATCCGCGGGGTGGCACAAAGCATCATTCTTTCACTGGCCGGCGACGTGCCGGCTTCGGGCAGTGTTGTGGCTGCGCAGGCGGCTGCGGAGACGGACGCCGACGCCGCCACGCACGCGGATGCGGCCACGCACCTGGAGCAGCCCGCAGTGATGCAGGAGGCCTGAGGCAAGGGGGCTGGGTCCTTGCCTCAGGCGTAAACGCGAGATGGCAGATGGCGTCTGATAGAAAACATCAGCGCCATCTGCCATCTCTGTGAAGCGAGTGCAGCATGAACTGTCAGCGGAGAATGACTGTCCTGCCGCCGTCGAGCATTACCCTGCCCTCGCAGTGCCACCGCACGGCGTTGCTCAGCGCCTTGCACTCGGCATCCCGGCCCACCCGCACCAGGTCCTCCGCCGTGTGCGTGTGGTCCACCTCGATGACCTGCTGGGCGATGATCGGGCCCTCATCCAGCTCCGCGTTGACGTAGTGCGCCGTGGCACCCACGGTCTTCACGCCGCGGTCATAGGCCTGGTGGTACGGCTTCGCGCCCTTGAAGCTGGGCAGGAACGAGTGGTGGATGTTGATGGTTTTACCGGTGAGCTTCGCCGACAGCTCATCGCTGAGGACCTGCATGTAGCGGGCCAGGACCACGAGCTCGACATCGAATTCGTCCACCAGCTCCAGCAGCCGCGCCTCCTGCGCCGGTTTGGTCTCCTTGGTGACCGGCAGGTGGAAGAACGGGATGTTGTGCCACTTGACCAGTTCCTCGTGGTCCGTGTGGTTGGAGACCACGGCCACGATGTCCACGGGAAGATCGCCCGTGCGGGCCCGGAACAGAAGGTCGTTCAGGCAGTGCCCGAACCTGGACACCATCACCAGGACCCGGCGCTTGCGGCCGTGCGGCTCCAGCTGCCAGTTCATGGCCCACGTTTCGGCCAGCGGCGCGAAGTCGCTGCGCAGCTCGTCGGTGCTGAACTCCCTGGCACCGGATTCGAAGTGGATGCGCATGAAGAACTGCCGGGCCTGGCGGTCGCCGAAGTGCTTGGTGTCGATGATGTCGCAGCCGTGGTCCAGCAGGTACCCGGTGACCGCGTGGACGATGCCCGGGGACTCCGCACAGTTGACGGTCAGGACGTGTTCGGTGGCCATTTAGTTCCCCCGGAGGGCTTTCTCGTGGGCGGCGGCCTTCTCCTCGGCCACGACCTGCTCGCCGGCCAGATCCTTCTGGAACTCCGCGTAGCGGGCCAGGTGGGACGGGCGGCGGCGGATGATGAACCAGGCGGCGCCGAGCACGATGAACCAGATGGGTGTGACCAGCAGTGCCAGGAGCGTGTCCGGCTGCGTGGTCAGAGCCCAGAGCACGAAGGCGAAGAACGCGAAGACCACCCAGACCATGGGGATGCCGCCGGGCATCTTGTACTTGGAGGCCTCGTGCAGGTGCGGGCGGCGGGTCCGGAACTTCAGGTAGCTGGCCAGGATGATGGACCAGACAAACACGAAGCAGACGGCGGAGACGGTGGTCACCATGTCAAAGGCCTTGCCGATGTCCGAGCCCGCGTACATCAGGATGACGCCGGAGAGCAGCAGGACGCAGGAGAGGAACAGGGCGTTCTGCGGGACCTTGCGGCGGGACAGGCGGCTGAACATGGTGGGGGCGTCGCCTTCCTGGGCCAGGCCGTAGACCATGCGGGAGGTGGAGTAGATGCCGGAGTTGGCCGAGGACATGGCCGAGCTGAGGACCACCAGGTTCACCACGGTGGCGGCGGCGCCGAGGCCGGCCAGGGAGAACATGGCGATGAACGGGCTGTGGCCGGCCTGGAACTGGGTCCAGGGGGTGACCGACATCAGGATGATGAGGGCGCCCACGTAGAAGAGCAGGACGCGGATGGGGATGGAGTTGATGGCCTTGGGCAGGTTCTTCTCCGGGTCCTTGGCCTCGGCCGCGGTGGTGCCCACCAGTTCGATGCCCACAAAGGCGAACACGGCGATCTGGAAGCCGGCCACGAAGCCCATGAATTCGTTCGGGAAGAATCCGCCGTGGCTCCACAGGTTGGAGAAGGTGGCAGGGCCGGCGTCGGACTGGAAACCGCTGAAGATCATGAACAGGCCCACGATGATCAGCGCCGCGATGGCGATGATCTTGATCAGCGCGAACCAGAACTCGGTCTCACCGAACGCCCGCACCGTGGCGAGGTTCAGGAGCAGGAGGATGGCCACGGTGACCAGGCCCGGGATCCACAGGGGCAGCCCCGGCCAGAGTTCCTCCGAGTAGCCGGCGATCGCGATCACGTCAGCGATGCCGGTGATCACCCAGCAGAACCAGTAGGTCCAGCCGGTGAAGAATCCGGCCCAGGGGCCCAGCAGGTCCGCGGCGAAGTCGCTGAAGGACTTGTAGTGCAGGTTGGACAGCAGGAGTTCGCCCATGGCCCGCATGACGAAGAACAGCATGAAGCCGATGATCATGTAGACGAAGATGACGGACGGGCCGGCTGCGGAGATGGTTTTGCCGGAGCCCATGAACAGGCCCGTGCCGATGGCGCCGCCAATGGCGATCAGCTGGATGTGCCGGTTGCTGAGCTGGCGTTCAAGATGCGGGGTTTGGGGGGTGGTGACGGTTTTACTGCTCACGTGCTGCTCCTCGAATCAATGCTGGCTGGAGTGCTGCTGGGGATGACGCGGGGCCCGCTTCGTTGGGGACCGCATCGAGGTTGTTGAAGCTGTAAAGGTGGATGCCGGCAAGGTTGCCGGTTTCAGGACTAGTGGTATTGGTGGTTTCGAGCTCGGCCACCAGGCTGGCGGGCGAGTAGCGGTCACCGCTGAGCAGCTTGCGCGCCAACGGGCCTTTCCTGCTCAGGAACTTCAGGGAACTTCCGACGCCGATCTGCGTGGCCAGCGAGACCAGCCTGGTCCGCGGGACGGACCCCGCCACTCCCGCCCAGACCGGCAGCTTGACGCCTTCACGGCGCAAAAGCGCCGCGTAGTCGGTGATTTTGGGCGCGGCAAAGCACATCTGGGTGACGATGGACGTGGCCAGGTGCTGCTTGGCCAGCAGTGCGTCGAGCAGGTCCAGGGGCTGCACCTTCGGGTGCCCTTCCGGGTAACCCGCGACGCCGGCGCGCATCCGGCCGCCCGTGTACTGCGCGATGTCCTCCAGCAGCGGGAGGGTGTGTTCGTAGGAGCCTGCCGGCTGCTTCCGGTCGCCGCCGATCACAAACACTTCGCGGATGCCGGCGGCGTCGCATTCCCGCATGATCCGCGTCGTTTCGGCCCGGTCATGGATGCTGCGCGCCGCGAGGTGCGGGATGACGGTGTAGCCGAGGCCGCCCAGCTCCACCGCCACGCGGATGGTCCGTTCGATGCCGTGGTGGGGCAGGCACGTCACGGTGAGCGTGGTGGTCAGCGGAACATGGGCGCGGACCTGCTCAAGGATCCCTGTTGACGGGACGATTTCGATTCTCGTAGGGAACACCTTTGGTCCTTTCTGGATATCGATCCTGGTCCGCCGGTCAGCTGGCCCGGGCTGCCAGGAGTGAGCTGGCTTCCTGGCGGGTGCTGCCGGAGGACTCGATGTGGGCGAGTTCGGCGGGGATTTCCCAGCCCTTCTTCCGCATCGCGGTGGCCCAGAGCCTGCCGGCACGGTAGGAGGACCGGACCAAAGGACCGGACATGACGCCGAGGAAGCCGAGCTCGGTGGCCTCGTCCTGGAGGTCCACGAATTCCTGCGGCTTGACCCAGCGGTCCACCGGCAGGTGCCGCTCGGACGGGCGCAGGTACTGGGTGATGGTGATCAGGTCACACCCGGCCTCATGCAGGTCCTTCAGGGCCTCGGAGATTTCCTCGCGGGTCTCACCCATGCCCAGGATCAGGTTGGACTTGGTCACCATGCCCAGGGCCCGGCCCTGCGTGATCACATCAAGGGACCGCTCGTACCGGAACGCGGGCCGGATCCGCTTGAAAATCCTCGGCACGGTCTCCACGTTGTGCGCGAACACCTCAGGCTTGGAATCACAGATCGCCGCGATGTGCTCCGGCTTGCCGGAGAAGTCAGGGATCAGCAGCTCAACACCGGTGCCCGGGTTCAGCTCATGGATCTTCCGGACCGTCTCCGCGTACAGCCAGACACCCTCATCGGCCAGGTCATCCCGGGCCACCCCGGTCACGGTGGCGTAGCGCAGCTGCATGGCCTGGACCGAGCGGGCCACCTTGGTGGGTTCGAACATGTCCACCGGGGAGGGCTTGCCCGTATCGATCTGGCAGAAATCACAGCGCCGGGTGCACTCGGACCCGCCGATCAGGAACGTGGCCTCCTTGTCCTCCCAGCACTCAAAAATGTTGGGGCAGCCAGCCTCCTCACACACCGTGTGCAGGCCTTCCTTCTTGACCAAATTCTTCAGCTGCACATACTCCGGGCCCATCTGGACCTTCGCCTTGATCCACTCAGGCTTCCGCTCCACGGGAACCGCCGAATTACGCTGCTCAACCCGGAGCAGCTTGCGGCCTTCTGGTGCCAGTGTCATCAGTTCTCTTCCCTTAGCATTCTGCAGTCGCCTAGCATTCGACCACGTTGACGGCGAGGCCGCCCATGGCCGTTTCCTTGTATTTGGAGGACATGTCCTTGCCGGTTTCGCGCATGGTCACAATGACCTCGTCCAGCGATACCCGGTGTGTCCCGTCGCCCCAGAGCGCCATCTTCGCGGCGTTGATGGCCTTCGCCGCGGCGATCGCGTTCCGTTCGATGCACGGGACCTGGACCAGCCCGCCGATCGGATCGCAGGTCAGGCCCAGGTTGTGCTCCATCGCGATCTCCGCGGCGTTTTCCACCTGTTGCGGTGTGCCGCCCATGACCTCGGCGAGGGCTCCGGCCGCCATCGACGACGCCGATCCCACCTCGCCCTGGCAGCCCACCTCGGCACCCGAAATGGACGCCTGTTCCTTGTACAGCACCCCGATGGCCGCCGCGGTGAGCAGGAACTTGACCACGACGTCGTCGCGGTCTTCCTGCGTTGCCTTGTCCATGCCGGGCGCGAAATGCAGCGCGTAGTACAGGACCGCCGGGATGATCCCGGCCGCACCGTTGGTGGGCGCGGTGACCACCCGGCCGCCGGACGCGTTCTCCTCGTTCACGGCCAGGGCGATCAGGTTCACCCATTCCTGCCAGTACTTGGGGTCCCGGTCCTTATCTTCCTTTTCGAGCCGCTCATGCCAGTCGGGCGCACGACGGCGGACCTTCAGTCCCCCGGGCAGCAAACCTTCGCGCTTGAGGGAGACCTGCACGCATTCCTCCATGACGGAGTAGATGTGCAGCAGGCCCTCACGGATCTCCTCCTCGGAGCGGGAGGCCCGCTCGTTCACGAACATCACCTCACCGATGGACAGGCCCTTGGACTGGCACCTGCCCAGCAGCTCGGCGGCGGTCCGGAACGGCAGCGGCAGCTCCTTCTTGGACTCGTCCAGTTCCTTCAGGGCAGCGTCCTCTTCGCCCTCGCGGACAATGAAGCCGCCGCCCACGGAGAAGAACGTGGCCTTGTGCAGGACCTCGCCTTCCTGGTCGCTGACGGTGAAGGTCATGCCGTTGGTGTGCCGCGGCAGGATGGTCAGCGGGCGCAGGATGATGTCCGTGACGCCATACGGCAGCGGCACGGAACCGGCCAGCTGGAGGGTCCCCGTCTCGGAGATGGCGGCGAGCCGCTCCTCCACCTCGGCCGGCAGGATCTTCTCCGGGTGGAACCCCTCCAGGCCCAGCAGGATGGCCGTCATGGTGCCGTGGCCATGGCCCGTGGCCGCGAGCGACCCGTACAGGTCAACCCGCAGCCCGGCCACTTTCTCCAGCGCGCCGGAGGACTTCAGCTCCTCGGCGAACACCGCAGCAGCACGCATGGGCCCCACCGTGTGAGAGCTCGACGGCCCAATCCCGATCGAAAAGAGATCAAAGACTCCAACAGCCATGAAGGTTCCTAACTAACTAATTTTCATGATGCGGCACCGCAGTACGGTGCTGCACGAGGTGCCGGCCGGAGCCGGGCTTTTCGAAAGCGTGCGTCAGAAGCGAGGAACTGGGCCCACACCGTCCGGGTTCCCTGGCCGAGCTTGCGAGGCTAGGGGGACGGTGGGGACTAGCACGCGTGAAAACTCCGGTCCGCCGGCACCGGAGGCGACTAGAGCCCCGGGTACAGCGGGTGGGCGGCGGCGAGTGCCTCCACCCGGTGACGCAGGCCCGAAAGGTCCGCATCGGCGTCGGCCGTTAAGGCCTCGGCGATGATATCCGCAACTTCACGGAAGGCAGCCTCGCCGAAACCGCGGGTGGCCAGCGCCGGGGTGCCGATACGGAGACCGGAGGTCACCATCGGCGGGCGCGGGTCGAACGGGACGGCGTTGCGGTTGACGGTGATGTCGATCGCGGCGAGGCGGTCCTCGGCCTGCTGTCCGTCGAGCTCGCAGTTGCGCAGGTCAACCAGGACCAGGTGCACGTCGGTACCGCCGGAGATCACGTTGATCCCCTTGGCGGTGACGTCCGGCTGGACCAGGCGCTCGGCCAGGATGCTCGCGCCGAGCAGCACACGCTCCTGGCGCTCCTTGAACTCCGGCGACGCGGCGATCTTGAAGGCCACGGCCTTGCCGGCGATGACGTGCTCCAGCGGCCCGCCCTGCTGGCCCGGGAACACCGCCGAGTTGATCTTCTTGGCGATGTCGGCGTCGTTGGAGAGGATGATGCCGCCGCGCGGACCGGCGAGGGTCTTGTGCGTGGTGGACGTGACAACGTGGGCGTGCGGCACCGGGCTGGGGTGCAGGCCTGCTGCCACCAGACCGGCGAAGTGGGCCATGTCCACCATCAGGTAGGCGCCCACCAGATCGGCGATCCGGCGGAACTCGGCGAAGTCCAGCTGCCGGGCGTACGCGGACCAGCCGGCGACGATCAGCTGCGGCTTGTGCTCGAGCGCCAGGCGCTCCACCTCGGCCATGTCAATGGTGTGGGTGTCTTCGCGGACCTGGTACGGGACCACGTTGTAGAGCTTGCCGGAGAAGTTGATCTTCATGCCGTGCGTGAGGTGCCCGCCGTGGGCCAGGTTCAGGCCCATGATGGTGTCGCCCGGCTTGATCAGCGCGTGCATGACCGAGGCGTTGGCCTGGGCGCCGGAGTGCGGCTGCACGTTGGCGAACGCGGCACCGAACAGGGCCTTGACCCTGTCGATGGCCAGCTGCTCGGTGACGTCCACGTGCTCGCAGCCGCCGTAGTAGCGCTTGCCCGGGTAGCCCTCGGCGTACTTGTTGGTCAGCACTGAGCCCTGCGCCTGCATGACGGCGACGGCGGTGTGGTTCTCCGAGGCGATCATCTCCAGGCCGTTGCGCTGGCGGGTGAGTTCGTCGTCGAGCTTGACGGCGATCTCGGGGTCCAGCACGGACAGGTCGGCGTCCAGGGACGGGGAGATGACCTGCTCGAAGACTTTGACGTCCGCGGGGGCGGTCACAGTTCGCCGCCGTTGGCTTCTGCGTATTCCTGGGCGGAGAGCAGCGGGCCCTCTTCGGTCACGGAGACCTTGAAGAGCCAGCCGGCGCCGTAGGGGTCGCTGTTAACCAGGGCGGGATCGGCGACGGCG
Organism: Pseudarthrobacter cremeus; assembly: GCF_051857465.1. NCBI lineage: Bacteria > Bacillati > Actinomycetota > Actinomycetes > Micrococcales > Micrococcaceae > Pseudarthrobacter > Pseudarthrobacter cremeus. Next base: position 149,927 of record NZ_JBPZHC010000010.1, read on the forward strand.
TCGTCGTTGATTTCCGTGACCTCGCCCGTGACCGGTGAGTACAGGTCCGAGACGGACTTGGTGGACTCGATCTCGCCGCAGGTCTCCCCCGCAGTCACGGTGGAACCAACCTCGGGCAGGTCCACGTACACGATGTCGCCCAGTGCCTCTGCGGCCACGGCGGACACGCCGATCACGGACGGACCGTCGCCATCCGTGGAGATCCACTCGTGCTCGACGGAGTACTTCAGTTCAGCGGCAACCTTGGCCATGTGTGTGTTTCCTTAAGTTTAGAAATCTGTGGGTGGTCGGGTTGGGCCGGGTGGTCCCCGGTATCCTCTGCATGCTGCTCGTTCCTCGCTTTGACGCATGCTGCCGGATACCGCGGACCCCCCGAGGAACCGGCGGGCCGGGGTTTTCGAAAGCGTGCGTCAGAGCGACGGAGGAGCAGCACGCGTGAAAACTCCGGGTCCCGGTTCCGGACCCAGGGCGCGAGAGGTTACTTAGCGCGCTTGTAGAACGGGAGGGCGACGACCTCGAACGGCTCTGCCTTGCCGCGGAGATCGATGTCCAGGGCTGTGCCGATTTCGGTGTAGGCGACGTCGACGTAGGCCATCGCGACCGGGTAGCCCAGCGTAGGTGAAGGCTGGCCGGAGGTCACTTCGCCCACCTGGACGCCGTCCTTGAGGACCGGGTAGTGGCCGCGGCCTGCACGCCGTCCGAGGCCCTTGAGGCCCACGAGCTTCTGCTTGGGACCGGCCTCCTTGGCGGCTTCGAGTGCGGCGCGGCCCACGAAGTCGCCTTCCTTGGACTTGAGCGCAACTACGGGGCCGAGGCCGGCGTCGAACGGTGAACGCTCGAGCGAAAGCTCGTTGCCGTAGAGCGGCATGCCGGCTTCGAGGCGGAGCGAGTCGCGGGAGGCGAGGCCGCACGGAATAATGCCGAACTCTTCCCCGGCTTCGGCGACCTTCGCCCACAGGTCCGCGGCGTCGGCGTTCGGGATGAACAGCTCGAAGCCGTCCTCGCCGGTGTAGCCGGTGCTGGCCAGGATGACGCGGTGCCCGGCGATGGTGAGTTCGTTGAACGCGTAGTACTTCAGGTCCGTCACCAGCGGGTGCTGGGCCTCAGCAGTCAGCTTCAGCAGGATGGCCTCGGCCTTCGGGCCCTGTACGGCGATCAGCGATGTCTCGGCAGAGACGTCGCTGACGGTGACGTCGAAGTTGGCTGCGCGCTCGGCGAGGGCGGCGGCGACGGTGGGGGCGTTGCCCGCGTTGGGGACCACGAGGTACTTCCCGTCCCCGAACCGGTAGACGATGAGGTCATCGATGATGCCGCCGTCGGGGTTGCAGATGAGCGAATACTTGGCCTTGCCATCCGCGATCGCGGAGAGCTTGCCCACCAGGGCGTAGTCCAGGAACGCGCCGGCTTCGGGGCCGGTGACCCAGACTTCGCCCATGTGGGAGAGGTCGAACAGGCCGGCGGCCTTGCGGACCGCGTGGTGCTCTGCCAGCTCGGAGGAATACTTCAGGGGCATCTGCCAGCCACCGAAATCGGTGAAGGAGGCGCCGAGTTTCTTGTGCTCTTCGTAGAGAGCCGTGTAGTTCTCAGTCATGTCAAAACCCTTCAGTTTTCGAATTCGGACAGCGGCGGGCAGGAGCAGACAAGGTTGCGGTCGCCGGCGGCGCCGTCGATCCGGCCTACGGGCGGGAAGTACTTGTCCTGCCGGAGCGTGTGGACCGGGAAGACTGCCTGTTCGCGCGGGTAGGTCCGGTCCCATTCGGTGCTGATCACGGCGGCCGCGGTGTGCGGTGCGTTCCGCAGCGGCGACTCCGCGACCGTGAAGTCACCGGCAGCGACCTGGTCGATTTCCTTGCGGATGATGACCATGGCCTCGATGAACCTATCGATCTCGGCCAGGTCCTCGGACTCGGTGGGCTCCACCATCAGGGTGCCGGCCACCGGGAAGGACAGGGTGGGGGCGTGGAAGCCGAAGTCGATGAGGCGCTTGGCCACATCCTCAGCTGTCACGCCGGTCTTGGCGGTCAGGTCGCGCAGGTCCAGGATGCACTCGTGCGCAACCAGTCCGCCTTCACCGGTGTAGAGGACCGGGAAGTAGTCGTTGAGCCGGGCCGCGATGTAGTTGGCCGCAAGCAGTGCCGACTTGGTGGCTTCGGTCAGGCCCTGGCCGCCCATGAGCTTCACATACGCCCAGGAGATCGGCAGGACCCCTGCCGAGCCAAAGCGCGACGCGGAGATGGCAACGCCGTGCCCTGCTTCGTGTGCGGCCTTGTTGGCATCGCCGGGCATGAAAGGTGCCAGGTGCGCCTTGGCAGCGACCGGTCCCACGCCGGGTCCGCCGCCGCCGTGCGGGATGCAGAAGGTCTTGTGCAGGTTCAGGTGCGAGACGTCCCCGCCGAACTTGCCCGGCTGTGCGAGGCCCACGAGGGCGTTGAGGTTGGCGCCGTCCACGTAGACCTGGCCACCGGCGGCGTGGATTGCGTCGCAGACCTCGCGGACATCGGCGTCGTAGACACCGTGCGTGGAGGGGTAGGTGATCATGATGGCCGAGAGAACGTCCTTGTGGGTCTCGATCTTGGCCTGCAGGTCAGCATGGTCGATGGTTCCATCGGCGGCCGTGGCGACGACGACCACCTTCATGCCGGCCAGGACGGCGGACGCGGCGTTCGTGCCGTGCGCCGAGGCCGGGATCAGGCAGACGTTGCGCTGGACGTCACCGCGGGAGTGGTGGTAGCCGCGGATTGCCAGCAGGCCGGCGAGCTCGCCCTGGGAACCGGCGTTGGGCTGGATGGAGACCTGGTCGTAGCCGGTGATCTCCGCCAGGTCAGCTTCCAGGCCGGTGATCAGTTCGCGCCAGCCCACGGTCTGCGAATCGGGGGCGAAGGGGTGGATGGAGGCGAACTCCGGCCAGGAGATGGCTTCCATCTCGGCGGTGGCGTTCAGCTTCATCGTGCACGAGCCCAGCGGGATCATGGTGCGGTCCAGTGCCAGGTCCCGGTCGGAGAGCTTCCGGATGTAGCGGAGCAGCTGAGTCTCGGAACGGTGCGTGTTGAACACCGGGTGCTGCAGGTATTCGGAGGTGCGCAGCACGGCCGCGGGCAGCTCGAGGCCTTCCGCCTCCCCAACGGGACCGGCGCCGAAGGCGACTGCCACCGCGGAGAGGACCTGCGGCGTCGTGGTTTCATCAACGGACACGCCAACGGTGTCCGCGTCGATCAGGCGGAGGTTGATGCCCCGGGCCTCGGCGGCGGAGATGACCTTGGCGGCCTTGCCGGGGACCTTGACTGTCAGGGTGTCGAAGAAGGAGTCGCTCACCAGTTCGCGGCCTGCGAACTTCAGTGTGGCGGCGAGGGTGCGGGCGTTGTTGTGGACGGTCTCGGCGATCGCCTTCAGCCCGTCCGGGCCGTGGTAGACGGCGTAGAAGGAGGACACGATGGCCAGGAGGGCCTGCGCGGTGCAGATGTTGGAGGTGGCCTTCTCGCGGCGGATGTGCTGCTCGCGGGTCTGCAGGGCAAGGCGGTAGGCGGGGACGCCCGCGTTGTCCTTGGAGACGCCCACGATGCGGCCGGGGAGGGTGCGTTCCATGCCTTCGCGGACGGCCATGTAGGCGGCGTGCGGTCCGCCGAAGAACAGCGGGACACCGAAGCGCTGGGTGGAGCCGACGGCGATGTCCGCGCCCTGCTCCCCCGGAGCCGTGATCAGGGTCAATGCCAGGAGGTCGGCTGCGACCGTGACCAGGGCGCCGCGCTCTTTGGCTTCGGCGATGACCGGGGACTGATCCCAGACGCGGCCGGAAACGCCGGGCTGCTGGAGGACCACACCGTTGATCTCACCCTCGGGCAGGCCGTTGGAGAGGTCGGCGACCTCCACCTCGAAGCCGAGTGCCTCGGCGCGGCCGAGGACGATGGCGATGGTCTGCGGGAGGCAGTCGGCGTCCAGGACGGTCTTGCCGTCCTTGGCCGTCTTGTTCTTGTTGGCGCGGCGCATCAGGAGCACGGCTTCGGCGACGGCGGTGGCTTCGTCAAGGAGGGAAGCGTTGGCCACGGGGAGCGCGGTGAGGTCCTGGACCATGGTCTGGAAGTTCAGGAGGGCCTCGAGCCGGCCCTGGGAGATTTCGGGCTGGTACGGGGTGTATGCGGTGTACCAGGCCGGGGCCTCGAGGATGTTCCGGCGGATCACGGCGGGAGTGACGGTGTCGTAGTAGCCCTGGCCGATCATCTGCACGGCCGTCTTGTTCTTGCCCGCGAGCTTACGGAGCTCGGTAAGGACCTGGACTTCGCTCAGTGCGCTGTCCAGGCTGAGGGGGGACTCCTGGCGGATGGAGTCGGGAACGGCAACGTCCACGAGGCCGTCAACGGTGTCGTAGCCGACGGCTTTGAGCATGGTGTCGATGTCGGCCTGGCGGCGGGCACCGATATGCCGATCGGCAAAGGTGGTGGGGGACGACTGGACTGTCATGAAGGAACTCCATAATTCAGGTGGCGTGCTGGGTACGCCACATTGATTCGGGTTCCTCCCCGCTCTGTATTGGACCTGAGAGTTTCCGCGGCACCTGCTGTTCGCAGGGTGCTGCTTGCACCGTCGGTGAGCCCGTTGCCGGACTGCTTTCCAGAGTTGCCTAACCGCGGCGGTACGTGTGCCTGAGAGATTCCTGGGGAGGGTTTGCTCCTACGGCGCCTGCTGAACGTACCGGCAGGACTCTCCCGCCGCAGATCAAAAGCATGTGTCACGTCATCCGTGACACGCCTCACAGCTTAGCGGGGTTCCGGCCGGCCCGCAATTCTTCCGGCCGGGATCATCGTCACAGTCCCCCCGGTCCCCACCCCACCCCACCCGTCACACCCTCTGGCACTTCCCGCCGCCTTTCCCCCGACGCTCTTTCACTTGATGTCGCTTTTTCCCCAACGCTCTGGCACGTCCGGATTCGACCGAAGGTGCCAGAGCGTTGCTCTAAAAGCGTCCGTAAGTGAGAGAGCGTTGCGCCTAAAGCGACAGGAGGTGCCAGAGCGTTGCTCAAAAAAAGCCGCGGAAAGTGCCAGAGCGTTTGGGCAGGGCGGACGACGGCGGCACTCGTCACGCCCTGCACGCTTTTGGGCCGCCTCAGGCGCCAGCCGAGTACTCCCACGTCAGCGCGCCGTTTACCACTCCGGGGTTGCGGGACAGGGCGGCCTGCCCGGATTCGAGGCTGGCCAGCGTCTCGTCCAGGAGCACTTCGACCGAGGGCCAGATCGCGGGACGCCAGTCGGCCTCGCCCTTGAAATACTCGCCAACGCAGCCGTGCTGATGCCCGGCCCTGAGGTCGACGAACAGAACGTCGCCGGAACCGTCTTCGGCGATTGGCAGGAAGGGCGGGATGAACATGGAAGCCCTGGTACCGGCGTCGTCGGCTTCAGCCTTTGCCGGGTCATAGGGTTTCTGAGGTTCCGGCAGAGGGACACCGCTGCCGGCCTGGTGGACAGCCCTCAGGTTCCGGTAAAGGGGCGAGTTCCGTTGCCGATCGAACTCGGCGTTCGCTGCCTCCCCGATCTGCGCCTCGATGCCGAGCAGCATCCGACGCGTCCTCCCGGCTTCTTCCAGTGGAAGTGGCCGATACCCCGGGTAAATGTAGCCCGCCGTCGAGCGTTCCGCGCCGTCAGCCAGCCGGTAAAGGGTGGACAGCCCGCCGGGCCAGCCGTTCGGCGACTCCCCTTCCAACGAGCGGATCAAGGACTCAGCGGCAGGCGGCCGTATGGCGTTCGCCGTCTCCGGGGCGTTGCCATTCAGCCAACCGGCGATTCCTGCCCAGCTCTCCTCGACACCCATCACGCGGGCTCAGGCCGAAAGCCTTGGACCAAGAGAACAAGCCACATACCAAGCAGCGTGATGACCATTCCCATGCCGGAAGCCTATTCCTTCAGCGGGGAGCCGGCTCGTTGCCGCTCCGCCGTCGGCCGTCATGTTCCGGGCGGCCGGAAACCCAGGATACCGGCGCATACTTGGATCATGGGCGACGCACTTGTCTTCTGGTTCCCTTTCATTGTCCTTGCCGCGGCGATAGTCGTTTGGGCCTACGGACTGGTTGACTTCGCGGGCACGGACGAGCGGCAGATCCGTACTTTCACCAGGCCCGTGTGGCTGGTGATCCTGATTTTCGGAAATGCCCTGGGAGCGATCGCCTGGCTGATGGCAGGACGGCCCGTACACCCGTCGTCGCCACGACGGAACTAGGGCCGCTTCACCAACGGAACCACCGTGACCGAGCCGAGGTTGCCCAGTGAGCCGCGCACCTTCTCCTCCAGCCCGCGAACGACGACGGCGAACTCCGCCAGGTGCGTGCCGCCGTCGGCCGGTACCGTGATTTCCGCGTGCAGGCGGTGGCCGCTCCACCGCAGCCGGGAGGTACTCCCCTCCGGCGCGCTCTCCGTAACCAGCGCGGCGAGCCGTTCCGACAGGGCAGGATCGACGCCGTCCAGGAGCCTACGTCCGACGTCGCGGACGGTGCCCCACAGCAGGACGCCGATGGCGGCGGAAATGAGCAGCCCGACGATGGGGTCCGCGAGCGGGAATCCCAGCCAGACGCCGACGACGCCGGCCACGACAGCCAGCGACGTGAAGCCGTCCGTCCGGGCATGGATCCCGTCCGCCAGCAGCGCAGCGGAGCCGATCCGGCGGCCCACCCTGATCCGGTAGATCGCCACCAGCTCGTTGCCGGCGAAGCCCACCAGGCCGGCAGCCAGCACCCAGCCCAGGTTGTGCACGGGCTGCGGCTCGAAGAAGCGGCGGATGGATTCGACGGCGGCCACCACCGCCGAGAGTGCGATCATGGCTACGATGAACAGGCCCGCCAGATCCTCCGCCTTGCCCAGGCCGTAGGTGAACGTCCGGGAAGCCGGCCTGCGCCCGAGCACGAACGCGATCCAGAGCGGGACGGCGGTCAGGGCGTCGGAGAAGTTGTGGACCGTGTCCGCCAGCAACGCCACGGAGCCGCTGATCAGGACGATGGCCAGCTGGAACAGTGAGGTTGCGCCGAGGCCCAGCAACGAGACCTTGACGGCGCGGATGCCCTGGGCGCTGCTCTCCAGGGCATCATCCACCGAGTCCGCGGAATCGTGGGAGTGCGGGATGAACAGTTCCTTGAGCCAGCCCTTGAACCCCGTGGCGTGGACGTGGGCGTCGTCGTGCGAGTGACCGTCGTGGCTGTGCGAGTGGCCGTCGTGCGAGTGACCGTCGTGGCTGTGCGAGTGGCCGTCGTGCGGGTGGCCGTCGTGGCTGTGGTGATGGCCGCCGTCGTCCGCTTCACCGTGCCCGTGCACATGGCTGCCGGTATCCGCCGGCCGGTGGCTCATTTCCCTGCCTCCGGCCGTGCGTGGGGCGTCATTCCGTGACGCGGCGCTGTTCCCAGTGCATGTTCGGCCTGGTGGATGGCGTCGGCCACCAGCTGCCAGGCGTGCCCGTCCTCCAGCCGGTAGAAGACTTTGGTGCCTTCCTGGCGGGTGGACACCATGCGTGCCAGCCGCATTTTTGCCAGGTGCTGGGACACCGCCGGGGCCGACTTGCCGGCGATCCCGGCGAGCGCGTTGACGGACAGTTCGCCGTCGCGGAGGGCCAGGATCAGGCGTACCCGCGTGGCGTCGGCGAGCATGGCGAAGACCTCCACCGCCAGTTCAACATACTGGCTGTCGGGGCCAAGTTCCTGAGCTTTCGTATCTGCATTCATACGCAGATACTGTCACCTGCGGCGGGAAGACTCAACTTTCAGCGCCCTCGCCTGCATCTCCCGGATGGCCGCATCCAGCTCGGCAGGTCCTTCCGGTAGCCCGGCCAGGCGCAGGATCTCGGCCGCCACCACGGCGAGCTTGAGGTTGCGGTGGCTGCTGTGGGTGACGAGCAGCTGGAAGGCCGCTTCGGAACCGATCAGGAGCCTGCCCATCAGGATGCCGCGGGCCTGGTCGATGATGCTGCGGGTTGCCGTGGCCGCCATCACTGCGGCGCGGGCAATGTGCTCCGTTTCCCGCCGCAGCGTGGAGGATAAGTCCAGCATGACGCCCTCCAGCGCAGTCACCTGGCCATCCTCGCCCTGGATCGCATCGCCGGAGGTGAGGACATGGCGGGTTACTCCCCGGGCATCGACAATCCGGTGATACATGCAGAAGTAACCGCCGGTCTGCAAAACCTTTGCCACGATCTCCTGGCAATGCTGCCTGTCGTCGGCATGCTTGTGGGAATAGAGCAGGTCCAGGGTGGGCACCACCTCGCCGCGCCGGTATCCGTGGACCTGATACATTCCATCCGACCACTCCACCGTCAACGAGGGAAACTTCACTTTGAAAGTGCCGGCCAGGCATGAAGCGTCCCCGAGGGCACTGGAATAGGTCACGGGGCTACTGAGCTCAGCCATATGGGCGCCTCCAAACAGTATCCGGCCACCGCCATTGGCAGCCAGCGTGCAGCAATCCACCCAGTATGGACACGAAGCTGTTCGCATTCATAGCCAGCCGATCCTCATTTGCAGCTCCCTGGGCCCGCGAGACACTTAAAGTCCTTGACTTGCATACCCCCTGGGGGTATCCTCAAGGTGTTGTCAGTGACGTGGTATGTCCCGGCGGGCGCCCAGGCGCCGGCCTTCACAGCCGTTCAACCCCAGCACCCATTGATCCGCTCCCAAGGAATGGAACTGACATGCGTGGAACTGAACACCGCACCGACAATCGGCCGGACCGGGCCCTGCTGCCACTGTTGGGGACTGCCGTCGCGGGCTGCAGCTGCTGCTCCCCCGCGGGGAACGCCGGCGTCTCCCGCGCTTCGGTGGGAACGAACCACGCCGGGATCCCGGCTGAGGCGGACACCGCCGTCGGGCAATTCTCCGGAAGCGGCGTGGAGGCGCAATCATGACTCACCCCTCAGACCACACGGGTCACGCCGGGCATACCGGCGACGCCGGGCACGGCAGCGACGCCGTCCATGCCGGCCACGCCGGGCACGGCAGCGGCGCCGACCACGCCGGCCACGCGCACGCCGGGCACGGAACCATGGCACCCGACGCTTCCGCCGAGATTGCCGAAAAGGCACCATCCCCAACCACCATGCACGCGCACCACGGTGGCCACGAGCCCCCGCACGGCCACGCCCCCGACGACGACCACGCCGTCCACAGCCATGGGCAGCATGCAGGCCACAGCACAGCCATGTTCAAGAACCGGTTCTGGCTCACACTGGTCCTGTCGGTTCCGGTGGTCTACTTCAGCCCCATGATGGGCGACATCCTGGGCTACATGGCGCCGGTTTTCCCCGGTTCGGCCTGGATCCCGCCCGTGCTGGGAACCGTCGTCTTCCTCTACGGCGGCCAGCCGTTCCTCAAGGGAGGCGTCCGGGAGCTGAAGGAGCGCCAGCCGGGAATGATGCTGCTGATCGCCATGGCCATCACCGTGGCGTTTGTGGCATCGTGGGTCACCAGCCTGGGAATCGGCGGATTCGATCTGGACTTCTGGTGGGAACTGGTGTTGCTGGTGGCCATCATGCTGCTGGGGCACTGGATCGAAATGCGGGCCCTCGGCTCGGCACAGGGCGCCCTTGATGCCCTCGCCGCGCTGCTCCCCGACGAAGCCGACCGCGTCACCGCCGACGGCACCGAGACCGTTCCCGTTTCCGAACTCCGCGAAGGCGACACCGTCCTGGTGCGCTCCGGGGCCAGGATGCCGGCCGACGGCACAGTGGTGGACGGCCAGGCCGAATTCGACGAGTCCATGATCACCGGCGAATCCAAAACCGTCCCCCGCACCGTGGGTGATTCCGTGGTGGCAGGGACCGTCGCCACCGACAACAGCGTCCGCGTCCGGGTCACCGCCGTCGGCGAAAACACGGCACTGGCCGGGATCCAGCGCCTGGTCGCCGAAGCGCAGGCCTCCTCGTCGAGGGCCCAGGCCCTGGCCGACCGGGCAGCCGCGTTCCTGTTCTACTTCGCCGCCGGCGCTGGTGTCATCACGTTCATCGTATGGACCATGCTGGGCAGCGTTCCCGAAGCCGTCACCCGGACCGTCACGGTGCTGGTCATCGCCTGCCCGCACGCCCTGGGCCTGGCCATTCCGCTGGTCATCGCCATCTCCACCGAGCAGGCGGCCCGGGCAGGTGTCCTCATCAAGAGCCGGATGGCGCTGGAACGGATGCGCACCGTCGACGTGGTGCTGTTCGACAAGACCGGCACCCTCACCACCGGCGCACCCGACCTCAAGGACGTCGCCGTGGCACCGGGCGTGGACCCGGACACCCTGCTGGCCCTCGCCGCCGCCGTCGAATCCGACAGCGAACATCCGGTGGCGCGGGCCATCGTCCGGGCCGCCCGCCAGCGGAACCTCACGCTCCCGCCGGCCACCGGATTCAGCTCGCTGACCGGACGCGGCGTCCTCGCCAGCGTGGACGGACGCACCGTCCACGTCGGCGGACCCGCGCTCCTGCGCGAGCTCGGCGTCGTCGAGCCTGACACTGTTGCCGTTTCCACCCGGGCGTGGATGGACCGCGGTGCCGCGGTGCTGCATGTAATCGACGACGGCGGCCGCGTCTTGGGTGCCGTGAGTCTCGAGGACGCCGTACGGACCGAGTCGCGGCAGGCCGTGGCAGCCCTTCAGAACCGCGGCGTGAAGGTTGCCATGATCACCGGTGACGCGCGCCAGGTGGCCCGGGCCGTCGCGGCGGACCTGCACATCGACGAGGTCTTCGCCGAGGTCCTGCCCGCAGACAAGGACAAGAAGGTGGCCGAGCTCCAGGCCCGCGGCCTGAAAGTGGCCATGGTGGGCGACGGCGTCAACGACTCCCCCGCGCTCGCCAGGGCCGAGGTGGGAATCGCCATTGGCGCCGGAACCGACGTCGCGATGGAATCGGCAGGCGTGGTCCTGGCCGGAAACGACCCGCGGGCGGTCCTGTCCATGCTGGACCTGTCCCGCGCCAGCTACCGGAAGATGTGGCAGAACCTGGTGTGGGCCACCGGCTACAACATCCTGGCCGTGCCGCTTGCCGCCGGCGTCCTGACCTTCGCCGGCGTGGTGCTTTCCCCCGCCGCCGGTGCGGTCCTGATGTCCCTCTCCACCATCGTGGTGGCCCTCAACGCCCAGCTGCTGCGTAGAGTGAAACTCAACCCGGCGGAAGTCCGTTGACCCCCATCAGACGCTCTCTCACATCCTGCAGCTTTCCTGCCAACGCTCTCTCACATCCTGCGGGATTTTCCCGGACGCTCTTGCAGCGGGGCGCCCTGATCACTGGGCTCCTGGCAATCATCGCCGGAATCCTCGGCATGCACGTGATGACCGGGAACCATGGCGTGCACGGCTCCGGCGGCAACCATGCGGCGGCCGCGTCGGTGGATCGGGTGCACCAGGGTGCCGGCGGGCATGCGGCGCATGCGGACGCTTCGGCCCATGCGGGCCATTCCGAGCACACCGGCCATTCCGAGCATTCCGGGGCTGGCGCGGTCACCGCACCTTCCTTCGTCTCCGACTCCTGCGCGGGCTCCTGCCCGGATCTCCAGGAGTCCGGCGGGGCCTGCGTCCCGTCCGCGAATACAAGCTCACTCACGGTCTTCCCTCCTCACGAGACCAGCGGTTCCTTCCGCTCCGTCGCGGAAACACCCAGCGGCCTGGCCAGAGCGGAAGCCTTCACTCCACCCAGCCCAACGCCCTGCGAATTGTCCATCAGCCGGACGTAGACCGGACTGCGCCACCACGAACCACCCATGGCACAGTCCCCTACGTTTTGAAGGACCTTCGATGAACACCAAGATTCGCAACATCTCGATCGCCGCTGCCCTGACGGCGTCGCTCGGCCTTGCCGGCTGCGCGGCCGGCTCCACCCCCGGCGGGAACACCATGCCCGGCATGCACGGCAGCTCAAGCCCCATGGCCAGCATGATGCCGGACGCCAACGCCGACCATAACCAGGCCGACATCATGTTCGCCCAGATGATGATCCCGCATCACGCCCAGGCGGTGGAGATGAGCGACATCATGCTGGCCAAACCCGGCATCCCGGCCGACGTCACCAGCCTCGCCACCAGGATCAAGGACGCCCAGGCACCTGAAATCAAGACGATGACTGGCTGGCTGAAGACCTGGAACCAGCCCACCGGCATGATGGGCGGCACCGCCATGCCCGGGCACTCGATGGGCGGCATGGTGGATCCGGAGGGCATCGCCAAGCTCAAGTCAGCCTCCGGCACGGAAGCTGTCCGGCTGTTCCTCACCCAGATGATCGGCCACCACGAGGGCGCCATCACCATGGCACAGCAGGAGATCTCGGCCGGCAAGTACCCGGAAGCCATTGAACTCTGCCGGCACATCGTCACCTCGCAGGAAGCGGAGATCGTGGAGATGAAGGCGCTGCTCGCCGGCCTCTGACCCCCACCACTCTCTGGCACTTCCTGTCCCTTTTGCCCGACCCTCTGGCACTACCCGCGAGAGGGTCGGGTAAATTTCTGGGGGTGATAATCATCGACCGTGACCACCCTCCCCGCGAGGACGTTTACCAACTCCTGAGCGAGCATCTGGCAGATATGTTTGCCACTTCGCCGGCCGAAAGTGTGCACGCGCTGGACCCTTCGGCGCTGTCCGGACCGTCCATCACCTTCTGGACGGCCCGGGAGGACGGCGAACTTCTGGGATGCGGCGCCCTCAAGCTGCTCGATTCCCCTCAACGTGCAGGCAAACTCGGCGAGATCAAGTCCATGCGCACCGCAGCAGGTGCGCGCGGACGCGGCGTCGCCACCCTCATGCTCAACCACATCCTCGAGGAAGCTCGAGGCGGCAACTTCGCGCACATCTATCTCGAGACGGGGACCGAGGACTACTTCGCTCCCGCACGGCGGCTTTATGCCCGGAACGGATTCACCCCCTGCCCGCCCTTTGCCGACTACGTACCGGATCCGAACAGCGTCTTCATGGAACTCCGGCTCTGACAGGACCTGCCAGAGCGTCCCGAAAGAGCCGACAGGACCTGCCAGAGCGTCAGGGAAAAGGCGACAGGAAGTGCCAGAGGGTCGGGGTTGGGGGGAGGGTGTGGGGCGCCGGGCGTGTTGAGGCGTGTTAAGTTGAAAGATACGTCTGGCCGCACCGGTCGGCCGTCCCGGCTGGAAAGAGAAGCTCCGTGGCATCCACCGCATCTGCCCCCGCACCAGTGAGGATCCTGACCGTCTGCACCGGCAACATCTGCCGCTCCCCCGTGGCCGAACGGCTGCTGCAGGCAGGGCTGGACCAGGTGATGCCCGGCGGGTTCGTGGTGACCAGCGCCGGAACCCGGGCCATGGTGGGCGACCCCATGCAGCCGCTGTCCGGCGACATCGTCCGCACCTACGGCGGGAACCCGGACGGCTTCGTGTCCCGGCAGCTGACCAGCAAGATCCTGCGCGGCGTGGACCTGGTGCTCACCATGACCTCCGGCCACCGCGGCGAGGTCCTCCAGCTGGACGCCTCCCTGCTCAAACGCACCTTCACCATCCGCGAATTCGCGCGCATGCTCGACGTCCTGGACGACCGTGCAGACACTGCAGCGGGCACTGCAGCGGACAGTGCCGCGCAACGTCCTGCAGCGGCCGACGGCGGCGATCCCCTCAGTGCCAACACCGCCTTCTGGCGGGGGCTCCCCGCCCGGGCAGCGTCCGTCCGCCACCTGTCGCTGCCCGCCGATTCCTCGGAGAACGACATCATCGACCCCTACCGGCGCAGCCCCGATGTCTACCGCCAGATGGAAGACGAACTGGCCCCCGCTATCGTGTCCGTTCTGCGCCACGCCCGCGTGAACCTCCCGGCCTGATTTCCCCGCCTGCTTCCCCGGCGAGCCGGCCCACCGGGCCCGTGCGTCCGCCGTCGTCATTCTTGTGGAAACGTTGCGGAAACGACACAGTCCATGATGTAGCCACGACCCGTCCCGTGGGCGGACACTAAGTCATGGTGAGCACCCCGGGCGGTCATGATCCCATCGGTCCAGGACGGTCTGGTCCCGATCCCACGGCACCTGCCGGCCTGAAACGCCGGCAGATCGTCGCGCTGGTGCTGGCCGCGGTGCTCGTGGCCGTCGTCGCGGTGTCCGCCCTGATCTTCACGCGTCCGACGGCGGAGGTTGCGGCCCCGGCGCCCAGTCCCTCTGACACGGCCACCGCCACGCCCACCCCGTCGGAGACGACGCCCCCGCCGGCACCGGTGGCTCCGCCGCCGCCCGAACCGATCCCGGAGCTTCCGGCCGGGACGATGAACATCCTGGTGATCGGCAGCGACAGCCGGGACAACGCGCGGGACCAGGCGGCCCACACCGCAGCGACCGGTGAGTCGCAGGACCACCGCTCGGACGTGCTCATGGTGGTTCATGTTCCCGCCGACCGCCGCACCCTCTACGTCATCTCGATCATGCGTGACCTGTGGGTGGAAATCCCCGGCTACGGCGGTTCGAAAGTCAACGCGGCCCTGGAAATCGGCGGCATCGACCTGACAGCGCAGACAGTGGAGTCGTTGCTTGGCATCCACGTCGACCACACCCTGATGCTGGACTTCAACGGCTTCAGGGCCCTCACCGACGGGCTGGGCGGGATCGACGTGAACGTGCCCTTCCCCTTCCAGTCCACGCACGATACCGGGCATGTGTTCTCCGGCGGCGTGAACCACCTGGACGGCCAGGCCGCGCTGGAGTTCAGCCGCGAGCGCTACGCGTTTGCCGACGGCGACTTCCAGCGGGTCCAGAACCAGCGGATCATGCTCCGGGCCATCCTGGCCAAGCTGACCGCCGGCGGCGCGCTGAACGATGTCAATGCCGTCCGCTCCCTCGCAGGGTTCGCGGCGTGCTGCCTCACCGTGGACAAGGGTTTCGATCCCGTGCAGGTTGCCATCCTGGCCTACAGCCTGCGGAACCTAGACGTGAACGCCATCGGCACCATGACCCTGCCCACCGCAGGGACAGGCTTCGCCGCCGGACAGTCCGTGGTGTTCCCTGACTACGGCGGCATCAACGCCGTGGGAGCCGCACTGCGGGACGGAACCATCGGACAGTACGCTGTGCCGTAAGCCGCGCTCCCGGGGCGGGTGCCGCCGTCGTCCGTTATTTTGCCCGCAGATGTGGGTAACGCCCTAGTGATGCCCGCGCATCCGGCATGCAGCCGGGACGCGGAAAGTGGACGACGGGATGGACGCTGATGGAAAACGATGGCATGACACAGGCTGTCCGGGCACCCGGCGCGGTGGAGCTCATCCTGATCCGGCACGGCGAAAGCCAGGGAAATGTGGCAGCCACGGAGGCGTCGTTGGCCGGCGTCGAGGTGATTCCGGTGCCCGCCCGCGATGCCGACGTCACGCTGTCCACCACCGGGCAGGACCAGGCCCTGGCGCTCGGCAGGGCACTGGCCGGGATCGCCGAGGAGTTAAGGCCCGACGCCGTGGTGTCGTCCCCGTATGTCCGCGCCCGCCAGACGGCTGAGATCGCCGTGGAAACGGCCGGCTGGCCGGTCACCGTACGGACGGATGAACGGCTGCGGGACCGTGAACTCGGCGTCCTGGACATGCTCACCCGGTTCGGCGTGGAGCAGCGCCTGCCCGAAGAAGCCGAACGACGGCGGTGGCTGGGCAAGTTCTACTACCGGCCGCCCGGGGGCGAATCGTGGGCGGACGTGGTGCTGCGGCTGCGATCGGTGCTCAGCGAACTGAACGGCCTCGACACCGGCCACCGCGTCATGCTGGTCTGCCACGATGCGCTGATCCTGCTCTGCCGGTATGTGCTCGAAGGGATGAGCGAGCAGGAGCTCCTGGATCTCGCCGCCGGAACCACCATCCTCAACGCCTCCATCACCAGGTACGTACGCCCCCACGGCGCCGGCCCGTGGAAACTGGACAGCTTCAACGTGGCCAGCCACCTGAGGGAGCAGGGCGTGGAGGTCACCGAGCATGCCGGAGATGCCAGTGTCCATCCCCAGTGACGCCACCCCGGTCACCCCGTCGCTGCTGCGCTCCTGGCCGCTGCCTGCCCCCGGGGAGGACAAGTACTCCCGCGGCTCCGTCCTGGTGATCGGCGGCGCCCGGTCAACCCCGGGGGCTGTCCTGCTGGCCGGAACCGCAGCCCTCCGCGCCGGTGCAGGGAAGCTGGTCATGGCCGTTCCGGAATCGGTGGCCGTGCAGCTGGCCGTGGCGCTGCCCGAAGCCGGCGTGACGGGACTTCCGGAGAACCCCCAGGGCTCGTTGGGACCGGACGGGCTGGACCGGCTTTCCGCAGACCTGGGGAAGTGTGACGCCCTGCTGGTCGGGCCGGGCCTGGACGACCTCGATCTCACCGGGGAACTGCTGGCCGCCCTGCTGCGGGACGGATCCGTTTCCGGCCACGCCGCGATCGTCCTGGACGCCTTCGCCCTGGGCTGCCTGCCGAAGCTGGAGGACCGGCTGGACCCGTGGCGGGGCCGGCTGATCCTGACGCCGAACCCCACGGAGGCCGGGGTATTGCTGGGGCGGGACGTCGCTGACCTGAGGGCCGACGTCGTTGAGGTCGCCCGCCGCTACCAGGCCGTGGTGAGCTGCCAGGGCCTCGTCGCCAGGCCGCCCGGCGGCGAGGCCGCGGGCTCCGGCGCAGGCGGCGACGGCCCTAAAGACACCTCGCTGTGGGAGATCACCACGGGCTATGGCGGGCTGGGGACCTCGGGCAGCGGCGACGTGCTGGCCGGAGCCATCGCGGGTCTCCGCGCCCGGGGCACCACCGATGCGCAGGCCGCCTGCTGGGGCAGCCACCTCCACGCGGCCGCCGCCGACAGGCTGGCGAGCCGGCTGGGCCCGCTGGGGTTCCTGGCCCGCGAACTGGCCGACCAGCTGCCCGCCCTGATGCTGGAACTGAATACCTGATTTTCGACTGCGCCACGCTGTCGGATTCCAAGTGTCGCCCCCTTGAAAGTCGAGTACACGCTACGCATGCCCTGCTTCTCCCCTGCGCCGTAGCGTTCATGGAACAGTGCGGTAATCCTGCGCACCACGACTTTCGGGGGGCGGCCCATGATTTCGGAACAAGGCACGGTCCGTTCCCGCCAGCGGACCGGGACCGGCGGCCAGTCCGGCCACGTCCAGCCCCATGGGGGCATCCGCGAGCCGTGGATCGATCCCGGCCCCCAGGGCCCGGAGTTCCTGCTGGACTTCCGGGCCGACAGTGAATACGAATCGCTGCGTCTTCTGGCCTCGTCCGCAGTTGCTGCCCTCGCACGGGGTGCCGGGCCGGCCCTGGACTGTGCCCTGTCAGTGGCCCGCCCAGGACTGACACCGCTGACGGTGGGGACCACCGATGGCGCGGCCAGCCTCGCCAGGTGGGATCAAAGCCATGGGGTCGGCCCCGTCTCCCAGGCCATGACCGGGCGGCTGGCCATCATCGCCAACAACTATTCCCGGGATCCGCGGTGGCCCGGATTCCAGGCGCCGTTCAGTGACGCCGGGTACCGGTCCGCGGTCTCTGTTCCGCTGGCGCTGGAGCCCGGATGCTCCGCGGCGTTGACGCTTCTGGCCGGGGATGCCAACCGCTTTACCCCTGCCGTCCTGGCCGACGTCATGGCCTTCAGCCACCTTGCCGGCAGGAGTTTCCGGATGGCGACAGAGATCAGGGCAGCCCTCACCACGGCCGGCCAATTGCGCGCGGCCATGGAGGGCCGCACCTCGATCGACGTCGCGTGCGGGGTCATCATGGGGCAGAACCGCTGCTCGTACGAGGATGCCTTCAACATCCTTGCCAGGGCGTCCAGCCACCGGAACGTCAAGGCCCGGGTGGTCGCGGACACCATTCTGAAGGACCTTCCAGGCGGACCTCCCGCCACCCATTTCAAGGGATGAAGCAGCAACTGGGGCCTTCTGGGAAGGACGGCCATGACGCAGAATGACGGCAACGTCGCGCCCCTCCTTGATTCGTCCGTGCTCAGCCGGCTGCGCGAAGAGCTCGACGACGATGAAGGGGTCTGGAAGGTGTTCGTGCAGAACTTCATCGCGGCCCTGCCCCAGAGGATCGAGAAACTCCGCATGGCCCTGACCACCGGTGACCTGACCGGTGCCCTGGATGCGGTCCTCAGCCTCAAGACCTCCAGCCAGATGGTGGGTGCGGAGCGCCTGGCTGGACTTGCCTTCGACCTGGAACTGTCCCTCCGCGACGAAACACGGGACAACGAACCCGGCACGGTCCTTCCCAGACTGGCGACAGAGCACCTGCGCCCGATCACGAAGTGCTCCAGACAGACCACGTATCTCCTGCTGGACTACCTTCAGCCCCGCAAAGGCAAGCATTAGGCGCAGAAACGCGGAGCCTTCGAATACGCTTTTGTCATGCCTCTCCTGATAGCTCCCGACGTACGTTTCCATTCCTCATGGCTGGAAGGGGCCGCGGAATTCGACGGCGCCCGGCAGGACGGCGCGGGAGCAGACGGCTGGCCATTGGACGAGCTCAAAGATGCCAGGGCGTTCCGCCGCTTCGTTGACACCCTCGTCAACGACGCGCTGCCGGAGAGCCCGCGGAAACCGGAGCTCGTGCCGTGCACCTACCTGTGGATCGTGGAGGGCGGGACGTTCCTTGGCTCGCTGGCCATCAGGCACCGGCTGAACGAATTCCTCCTCGAACAGGGCGGACACATCGGCTACAGCGTGCGGCCCTCCGCGAGGCGCCGCGGCCACGCGTCCGCCGCGCTGGCCGCGGCCCTGCCGATCGCCCGGGACCTGGGAATCTCCCGCGTCCTGGTGACCTGCGATGAGGACAATGCCGGTTCCCGGGCGACCATCGAAAAGAACGGCGGCCACTACGAGGACACACGCAACGGCAAACGCCGCTACTGGGTGGAGCCGGCCAAGGGGTAACCGGCTGAAGATGTCACACAAATCAATTAGCGCACACTAAAGTTGCTTAATTCCCGAATCTCGGTAACCTACCTTTAGGTAAGCCTAACCTTGGCTGCCACGAGCCGAGGTGCACTTCCCTATGACCGCGAACTACCTGATCGGCCTCCGCGAAGGTCTGGAGGCGACGCTCATTGTCGTCCTCCTGATGGCATATCTGGCCAAGACGGGCCGTACCCACCTGCTCCCCAGGCTGTGGACCGGCGTCGCAATCGCCGTGGCCGCTTCGGCGGCCTTCGGGGCCCTTCTCAGCTTCGGGCCGCGCGGCCTGACCTTCGAGGCGCAGGAAGCCATTGGCGGCACCCTGTCCGTCATCGCCGTCGGCCTGGTCACCTGGATGGTGTTCTGGATGGCGCGTACTGCCCGGACCATGGGCAGCGACCTCCGCTCCCGGGTGGACCGGAAGTCCGCCGGATCCGGATGGGGGCTTGCGGTTGTCGGTGCCGTGGCAGTGGGCCGCGAAGGCCTCGAAACGGCCCTGTTCCTCTGGGCGGCGGCGCGGTCCACCGGTTCTTCCACGACACCCCTGGTCGGGGCGCTGCTGGGGCTCGCCACAGCCGTTGCCCTCGGCGCCCTGCTGCACCGCGGCGTCCTGAGGGTCAACCTCGGAAAGTTCTTCACCTGGAGCGGCGCCGCCCTGATCATCATCGCCGGCGGGGTCCTGGCGTACGCCGTCCACGATTTCCAGGAGGCCGGCATCCTTCCGGGCCTCCACAGCCTGGCCTTCGACGTCTCAGCCGCGGTGCCGCCGTCGTCCTGGTACGGAACCCTGCTCAAAGGCACCCTGAACTTTTCCCCCGCCACCACCTGGCTTGAAGCGGCCGCCTGGCTGCTTTACGTCCCGCCGGTGATGTTCTTCTACTTCCGGTCCCACCGCCGCAACCAAACAGCGGCCGCCATTCCGGAACCGGTCCGCAGCTCCGCCGTCTCCTGATCCACCCCTCCCCACCCGCATCACATCCCCAAAGGAATACCCTGTGCCCAATTTCGCCAAGACCACCCGCCTCCGGTACGTGCTGGCCGCCGCCGTCCTGCCGCTGGCGCTCGCCGCATGTACTGAAAACAGTGCGCCGGCAGCCACCGGCCCCATCAAAGTGTCCAGCACCAACGACGTGTGCTCGCTGTCCAGCCCGACCACCAAGAGCGGGAACGTCACGTTTACGATCCAGAACGACGGCGACCAGGTCACCGAGTTCTACCTCCTGGCCGAAGACGGCCTGCGCATCGTCGGCGAAGTGGAGAACATCGGCCCGGGCCTGACCCGCAACCTGGTGCTCACCGCACCCGCCGGCAAGTACACGACGGCGTGCAAGCCCGGCATGCAGGGCGACGGCATCCGGTCCGCGTTCGAGATCACCGAATCCGGCGACAAGCCCGCGGCGGACACCAACATCAAGGCCCTCACGGACACCGCGACGGCCCAGTACCTGGCCTACGTCAAGGACCAGACCGAACAGCTCCTGGCCGGTACCAAGGAGTTCGCCGCAGCCTACGCCGCCGGGGACGCGGCCAAGGCCCGTGACCTCTACGCCGCCACACGCATGCACTGGGAACGGATTGAACCGGTGGCCGAATCCTTCGGGGACCTGGACCCGAAGCTGGACGCCCGGGAAGCGGACCTCGCTCCCGGCGAGGAGTGGACCGGCTGGCACCGCGCCGAGAAGGACCTCTTCCCGCCCGCCGGTTTCACCGCCCTGACCGCCGCCGAACGGAGCACCCTCGCCGCCCAGCTGGTCGCCGACACCGAGGACCTGGCCGGCCGCACCCGCACCGTTGAACTCACCGCCGACAAACTGGGCAACGGTGCCAAGGAACTGCTCGACGAGGTTGCCACCGGAAAGGTCACCGGCGAGGAGGAAATCTGGTCGCACACGGACCTCTGGGACTTCCAGGCAAACGTGGACGGCGCGCGGATCGCGTTCGAGAACCTCAAGCCCGTGCTTGAGCAGAAGAACCCGGAACTGGCCGCCTCGCTGGACGGGAAGTTCGCCGCACTCCAGGCCGAACTCACCCAGCACGGCCGCGGTGACGGCTTCGTATACTACGACCAGCTGACCCCGGAACAGGTGCAGAAGCTCGCCTCCCTGGTGGATGCGCTGGGTGAGCCGCTGTCCAACCTGACCGCCGCCGTCGTCCTGTGAGCGGCTGCCCATTCAGCGGCGGCCAGCCCGGCCCCGCACAGACTACCGACCCCGCACAGAGTGAAGCACCGGCGTCGCGCCTGTCCCGCAGGGGCCTGCTGGCCCTGGCAGGGGTGGGCAGCGCAGGAGCCGTCGCCGGCCTGGCCGCGGGCCTGCTCACCCAGGACGCCCTGGCTGCAGTGGCCGCCCCGGCCGACGCCGGAACCGGTGACCTTGTGCCGTTCCACGGGTCCACCCAGGCCGGCATCACCACCGCCGCCCAGGACCGCCTGCACATGGCCGCATTCGACGTCACCACCGAGGACCGGGCTGCCCTCATCCGCCTGCTGAAGGACTGGACAGCCGCGGCCGAGGCCATGACCCAGGGCCGCGAAACCGGAGCAACCGGTGCGGTGGACGGTCCCTATGACGCACCGCCCGAAGACACCGGCGAAGCGCTGGGCCTCAGCGCCGGCAAACTCACCGTGACCTTCGCGTTCGGCGCCGGCCTGTTCGAAAAAGACGGCAAGGCACGCTTCGGCCTCGAGGGGCGCCGTCCCGACGCCCTGATCGACCTCCCGCATTTCCCCGGGGACGACCTGCAGGCCAACCGCAGCGGCGGCGACATCATCGTCCAGGCCTGCGCGGACGATCCTCAGGTGGCCGTCCACGCGATCCGCAACCTCGCCCGCATCGGCTTCGGCAAGGCCCGGGTCCGCTGGTCCCAACTGGGATTCGGCCGGACGTCCTCCACCTCCCGGAACCAGCAGACCCCGCGCAACCTTTTCGGCTTCAAGGACGGCACGAACAACCTCAAGGCCGAGGACACGGACCTGCTGAACGAACACGTCTGGGCCGGCCCGGGCACCCGGTCCGGCGAGGCCTGGATGCAGGGCGGCAGCTACCTGGTGGCGCGCCGCATCCGCATGCACATCGAAATCTGGGACCGCACCTCGCTGCGGGAACAGGAGGGGCTGATCGGACGGACCAAATCCGAAGGATCGCCGCTGTCCGGGGGCAAGGAGTTCACGTCTCCTGATTTCTCCCTCAAAGGCAAGGACGGCGAGCCGCTGATCGGCATGGACGCGCACGTGCGGCTTGCGCACGCTGACCAGAACGACGGCGTGCGGATGCTCCGCCGCGGCTACAACTACACCGACGGTTCCGACGGGCTGGGACACCTCGACGCCGGCCTGTTCTTCGTTGCCTTCGTCAAGGATCCCCGCACGCACTACGTTCCGATGCAGATGGCCATGGCCAAGCAGGACACGCTTGCCTTGGAGTACCTCAAGCACACCGGCTCGGCCCTCGCAGCGGTGCCTCCCGGCATCCAGCCGGGCGGGTTCGTCGGCGAAGGCCTCTTCAGCTGACCGCCGCCTAAACCGCCCGCGGGCACTTCCGGAGTGCCCGTGCCGCCGGATGCAACCAGCCGGAGTCTGCTGTTTGTCTGCGCCTGCCGCTACACTGAATGAATCGAACATATATTCGAATAAAGGTGTGTTGTGGGCGTTATCGTGGGTCCCCGTGTGATAGACGCGGGCATGTCATTGTTGTCGGTACTGATCTCACCCGTCCCGGTTGCGGCGGGGTTTCCGTCGCCCGCGCAAGACTATTTTGATGGCCGGATCGACCTGAATGAGCACCTGATCAAGGACATCACCAGCACGTACGTTGTGCGGGTGTCCGGGGACTCCATGGAGGGTGCCGGCATCAGCGACGGCGACGAACTGATCGTCAACCGCGCCCTGGAACCACGCGACGGATGTGTCGTCGTCGCGGTCCTGGACGGGGAACTCACGGTGAAGCGGCTCCGGATCACGGGCACCGGCGTCGTGCTCCAGGCGGAGAACCCCGCCTACCCGGACATCCGGGTCCCGGCCCTGGCGGACCTGGTTATCTGGGGTGTTGCTACGCGGTGCCTTCACCATGTTTAGGGGACCGGGAGGACGGGTCCGGGCCAGAGGACGGGTCCGGGCGCCCGCCGCGCCCGGAAAGGAGGCGCACCATGCGGAGCTCGCGCACGCCGTCGTCCACGTTCACCGTCCCGTCCGCCACGAAACCGTGCTTGCGGTAGAACGCCTGTGCCCGGGGATTCGGATCGGCCACCCACAGCGCTGCCGAGTCATGCGGGCCGACGACGGCGTCCAGGAGGGCGGCGCCGGCGCCGGTCCCGTGCTCAGCAGCAAGGACGTACAGCACATAAAGGTGCGTGCCCCACTGCGGGTCGGAGCCCTGCGAACCGGAGCCCTGCGAGGGCCCCGCCATCGCGATTCCGATCATGCCGCCACCGTGCTCGGCCACTGCCACGCGGTTGGCGCAGTAGCGCTCATCGCTGAGCACGGTGGTCCAGAACCGTTCCCGGGCGGCGGGCAGGCCCGGGTCGTCCAGCACGCCGTCGGACATCACGTCGCGGTAGGTCTCACGCCACGACTGCACATTCACGCGGGCCATTTCCGCGGCGTCCTCGACGCGGGCGCGACGGACCGTGAACCGGGTATTCATAACCGAAACTCTACCGAGGGCTGCGGGCAGTCCGGCTGCCTGCTTCGGGGCCTTTCCGGTCCTTCGCCTTCAGCTGGCGGCCATGTCTAAGCCGGCCGTGATGCGGCGGCTGCCGCAGATCGCCCACGTGGACGTGAACTGTTTCTATGCCTCGGCCGAGCGGGCCTTCAATCCGTCACTTGAAGGCAGGCCCGTGGTGGTGCTGTCCAACAACGACGGCTGCGCGGTCACCCGCTCCCCCGAGGCCAAAGCCCTGGGCATCGCGGTGGGTGAGCCCTGGTTCAAGCTCGCCCCGAGGGCCAAGGAATGGGGCCTGGTTGCCCTGTCCAGCAACTACGAGCTCTACGGGGACATCAGCGCCCGGGTGATGGAACTGCTGGGCCGCTACTCTGCCTGGCTGGAGGTTTACAGCATCGACGAGGCATTCCTTGGCGTCAAAGGCACCCCGGCCGAGCTCCTGACGCTGGGCCGGGCCATGAAGGCCGCCGTCCGCCGGAACGTGGGCGTCCCGGTCTGTGTAGGGATCGCGACGACGAAGACCCTGGCCAAGCTGGCCAACAAATGGGCGAAGAACAACCCCCGGTTCGATGGGGTCTGCCACTGGGACTCGGTGCCCGCCGTCGAACGGGAGGGTTTGATGGCGCGCCTGTCGGTCATCGAAATCTGGGGCGTGGCCACCCGGCTGACCAAACGGCTGAACGTCCTGGGCATCTTTTCGATCCTTGACCTGTGCCGGGCCGATCCGGTCATGATCCGGGACCGCTTCTCCGTGGTCATGATGCGCACGGTCCTCGAACTGCAGGGAACTCCCTGCATCCCGATGGAGGAAGAGCGGATCGGCCGGGACCAGCTGATCTTTTCCCGCTCGTTCGCCACGCCGATCACCACGGCAGCAGGGATCCGGCAGGTCCTGAGCGTTTATGGGCAGCAGGCCTCGGCACGGCTGGCCAAACACGGGCTGCAGGCCAAAGTCCTCACCGCGTTCGCCGGCACGTCGCACTTCAATGCCAAGGACACCTCCTATCCCTCGGTGTGCATCCCGTTGCCGATGCCCACGGCGGATCCGGTGACCCTGGCCAAGGCCTCCCACGCCCTGCTGCCCCTTATCCACGAAGGCGTGAAGTATGCCAGGGCCGGAATCATGGTCACCGATCTCCGGCCCACCGGAAACCAGGCGCCGTTACCGCTGTTCGAGAATCCGCACGAGGAGCGCCGCGTCGGTTCCCTCCTGGAGGACGTGGCCCGCCGGTACGGACGCGGCTCCATCGGGCTCGGCCACGCCGGGATCAGGGGCGGGCCGGACTGGACCATGAAACGGGACATGCTCTCGCCCCGGTACACCACACACTGGGATGAGCTTCCGCTCGTCAAGGCTGCCTAGCCGTACTTCAACAGACCCGGCTAATCCGTCCCGGACAGGAAAGCCCGGATGGCGTCCGCCATTGGCTTGGCCTGGGTCCAGTGCTGGTAGTGCCCGCCCTCCAGGGTGAGGATCTCCTGCCTCTTGACGTTCTTCAGCAGGTCTTGCGTCGCGGCTGCCTTGGTGGCGATCGAGCCTGACTTGTCGTCAGCCAGGAAGGCCAGGACGGGCAGGTCGTCGGGATACGTGACTCCCCTGAGTGCTGCTGCGTTGATAACGATGCCGGCTGTTTCGTCAGCGACGAACGCGCGCTACTTCCCGAGTGGCATGAGTTCGAGGTGCTAGTTCCGGACGGCTCGGGGGTCCGGGGTCATGTGACCAGCTATGAAGAGCGCGATCCTACCGAGGAGATGGTTTTCACACCGATCATGGACCTCGCTCTCCCGTAGCGGATCCGGCGGCGGGACTCACCATCCGTTCCCGTTATCCAAAATGGGGGAGCGTTGGCTTCTGGCGTCTCTTGCGGTCAGTGTTGGCTGGGCGTAACGTCCGCAGCATAAGGGTTGCCTTTGGAGGCCTCCATGCGTGTGCTGCTACGCCATTTCATCTCCATGACCTTAATCTTGTCCGTCTGCCTTGGCCTTTCGGGCTGCACCGTCGCCGAGGCGCCATCCCCCGCACCGACTACGGAGGCCCGCACGGTCCCGCCGTTGCCCACGGTCCCACCGCTGCCGGAGAGCGGCGACATCGACGCCGGTACATACCTCGTCACCAGCTTCGCAGAGAATTTCGAGATCACCGTCCCAGACGGCTGGGTGAGTAAAGACGGCACCGGCGTGGAAAAGGACGACCCGGATCACCCGGATGAAATGGCGGCCTTCGTGGGTTGGTGGCCCTCGGACCATGTGCCGAGGGACGCATGCGCATGGCAGGGCGCGCTCGTCGAGGTCAAACCATCGGCTAAGGCGTTCGTCGACGCGTTGACGGCGCAGACGTCAACGGCGAGCACCCCTCCCGTCGAGGTCGTGGTGGGCGATTACTCCGGCGTCGAGTTCGACCACTCCGTCGAGGGCGACGTGGATATCAAAGCCTGCGACAATGGTCAGTTTTGCGTTCACTCAGAATATTCGAACCTATGCACCCGCTGGTACTCGAGCGTCGCTGAGCGCGAAACCTACCGGGTGGTCAACCTGAACGGCCGGCGCGCCATGTTCTGGGTGGTCCAATTCCACGAATCGATCAATCCGGAGCTGACACGAGAGGCACGCGCCGTCTTCGATTCGATCGTGTTCAAGCTCCGACAAGTGAGCAGCTGATGCGATGGCGATCTCCTTACGGGACGGACGAACCAGGCACTGCTGACTTGGCCGCTGCGTCGTGATAACGGCCTCGGACGCCGCCGCCGTCGTTCCTGCAGCCGGATGATCTCGCCGCCCTGATGACCGGCACCCCTGCACCCGCAGCCTGATCTGCGTGCCACGCGTGATCCCCAGGACAGACGCGATGTGCAACCATGGATGAGCATCCGGGAGCAGCCGCCGGCACCATGGGTCCCGGATGAGAACGAACTGGCATGCGCCCCCTGGCCGGGGCTCCACCACCGGACTGAGCAAGGCTAGCTCCCATGGGGATGGCCCCCGGATAATCCGGGGGCCATCCTAAGGGAGGTTCAACGCTTGCTGCCGGTGCGCTGAATGGCGCTGTGGCGTGCACGCAGTGGCTAATCGCCCCAAAAGGCAGTCAACTATAGCGTCCGGACCTCCCGGTCCTGTGTTGAAGGACGCTCAGGTTACGCGGCAATCTGCTGCTTTGCTCCCTTCGCCTCGATCTCAATTTTACGCGGTTTGGCCTTCTCGGCGACAGGAATCCGCACTGTCAGGACACCGGCGTCGTACGTTGCCTTGACGTTGTCCGTGTCCAGGGTGTCCCCGAGCATCAGCTGGCGGCTGAACACGCCGCGCGGCCGCTCGGAGGCGATCAGCTCGGTGTTCTCGCCTGCCTGATCAGGGCGCTCGGCCCGCACCGTCAGGACGTTCCGCTCCACGTCCAGATTCAATGAATCCAGCTTCACACCGGGCAGATCAAAGGCCACCACAAACTCCTGGTCCTCCTGCCACGCGTCCAAGGGCATCGCTGCGGGACGCGCTGCCGTACCGAGTACCTGCTGGGCCAGCCTGTCCAGCTCACGGAACGGATCGGTTCGCATCAACATGGCTTCCCTCCTCGTAAGAGACGGTCCAACACATCCACCAGCCGATCTGTATTGGCTGATGTAGATTTTTTATAGCACTGACAGCAGGTTGTTGCAAGCGGTCCGAAGGGCCTTTTTGGCTGTCCTGGCCAACTTGTTCCCTTTCAACGCAAGGCCTTCAACACGTTGAGGCCTGCGCAGGGAAAGTCCGCGCTGGCTCAGTTTGCGTGGTGTCAGTGTTGCGCCGGGTCAGCTCCGCGTCGGGTCCGGGCGGAGTGGGGCGGGGCCCGGGTCGGGGACGGGCAGCGGTCCCGGCGGTTCCGGGGTCGGGACCGGGCTTGGCCGCTCCGGACCCGGGTGCCCCGGCTGGGTCGGATCCGGCGAAAACGGGTCAGGGCCGGGTTCCGGCGGGAACGGCTCGGGTTCGTGCACTGGCGGGATGGTCATGGAACTTCCCCTCTCACGCTGGGCGGGTGCGCCTTCGCGTGATCAGGATACGCCTGTCCGTCTTTTTCGCTCTAGGACAATTTGCCGCCACCCGGTTCCAACGCTCTTTCACTTTCTGCCGTGTTTTCCCAAACCCTCTGGCACCTTCCGGGGGCCACAGCCGTCCGGGAGCGGGCGCAGGGAACCGCGGCCTGGTGCCGGAAGTGAAAGAGCGTCGCCGGAAAAGCCGCAGGAAGTGAAAGAGCGTTTCGGGGCGGGCTCCCCCGGTAGCGAACGCAGCCGCCATTGTCGGTCCGGCTCTATATATTGAAGGAATGACCCAGACTCCGCTGCAGGATTCCGCCAGTTCCGCCGCCGCCGCTTCCCCCGCGCCGGCAGCGCCTCCCGTCGCCAAGAAGGTTCCGCTCGAGCGGACGCACCACGGCGACACCTTCGTGGACAACTACGAGTGGCTGCGCGAAAAGGAATCCCCCGAGGTGGTGGAGCACCTGAAGGCCGAGAACGCCTACCAGGAGGCGGTCACCGCGCACCAGGAGCCGCTGCGCGAGGCCATCTTCCAGGAAATCAAGGGCCGCACCCAAGAGACAGACTTGTCTGTCCCAAACCGGAAGGACGGCTGGTGGTACTTCAGCCGGTCGGTCGAGGGCAAGGAGTACGGCATCCAGTGCCGCGTCAGGGCCGCGGACACCGGCAACCCCGTGGCCGACTGGACTCCCCCGGCCGTGGAGGCGGGCGTCGGGATCCCCGGCGAGGAGGTGCTGCTGGACGGCAACATCGAGGCGGAGGGCAAGCCGTTCTTTTCGGTGGGCGGCTCGGCGGTCACGGTGGACGGGAACCTCTACGCCTACGCTGTGGACAACTCCGGCGACGAACGCTTCACGCTCCGCATCAAGGATCTCCGCACGGGCGAACTCCTGCCGGACGTCATCGAGAACGTCTTCTACGGCGTCAGTTTCTCCCCCGATGGTACGCGGATCTTCTACACCGTGGTGGACGAGTCCTGGCGCCCGTACCAGGTCAAGTCCCACGTGCTGGGTACGCCGGTCACCGATGATGAGGTGATTTACCAGGAGGACGACGTCGCCATGTGGCTGGGCTTTGAGCTCTCCTCCGACCGGCGCCACCTCGTGCTGGGCATCGGCTGCTCCGAGTACAGCGAGACCCGCCTGCTCCGTTTTGACGACCCGGCGGCGGCCCTCACCACCGTGGTTTCGCGGGACGAGCGCGTGCTCTACGAGGCCGAGCCGTTCCTGCTGACCGGACCTGACGGCGAAAAGCAGGAGCGCATCATCGTCACGCATAACCGGAATGCCGTGAACTCCATGGTCTCCCTCGTTGACCCGGCCGAGCTCACCAAGCCGCTGGCCGAGCAGCACTGGGACACCGTCGTCGAACATTCCGACGACGTCCGTATCAACGGCGCCGGCGTTACGTCCACGCACCTGATCGTTTCCGTCCGCAAGGACACCATCGAACGCGTCCAGGTGATGGGCCTTGCCGGGCTCGGCACGCCCGCGCAGGAGGCACCGGTGGAGCCCGCCTTCGACGAAGAGCTGTACACGGCCGGGGTGGGCGGTTCCGACTACGAGGCCCCCGTGATCCGGCTGGGATACACGTCCTACTTCACGCCGTCGCGTGTCTACGACTTCGTGCTGCCTACGCCGGCGCAGCCGGCCGGGGAACTGCTGCTGCGCAAGGAAAGCCCCGTGCTGGGCGGCTACTCCGCGGCCGACTACGTGGCCACCCGTGAATGGGCCGACGCCGCGGACGGTACCAAAATCCCGTTGTCGGTGCTGCGGCACAAGGCCGTCAAGCAGGATTCGACGGCGGCGGGCCTGGTGTACGGATACGGCTCGTATGAGCTGAGCATGGACCCCGGTTTCGGGATTGCGCGGCTCTCACTCCTGGACCGGGGCGTGGTGTTTGTGATCGCCCACATCCGCGGCGGCGGCGAGCTCGGCCGGCACTGGTACGAGGACGGGAAGAAGCTCACCAAGAAGAACACCTTCACCGACTTTGTGGACGCCACCGACTGGCTGGCCAGGTCCGGCTGGGTTGACCCGGCCCGGATTGCCGCGCTGGGAGGGTCCGCCGGAGGGCTGCTCATGGGTGCCATCGCCAACCTCGCGCCGGAGAAGTACGCCGCCGTGGTGGCGCAGGTGCCGTTCGTGGACCCCCTGACCAGCATCCTCGATCCGGAGCTGCCGCTGTCTGCCCTGGAATGGGAAGAGTGGGGCAACCCCATCACGGACGCCGAGGTCTACAAATACATGAAGTCCTACGCGCCGTACGAGAACGTGCGGGCGGTGGCCTACCCCAAGATCGCCGCGGTCACGTCCTTCAATGACACCCGTGTGCTGTACGTGGAGCCGGCCAAGTGGGTCCAGGAACTGAGGAACAAGACCACTGGTACGGAGCCGATCGTGATGAAGATCGAAATGGACGGCGGCCACGGCGGTGCGTCCGGCCGGTACGTCCAGTGGCGCGAACGGGCCTGGGACTACGCCTTCATCGCCGATTCACTCGGCGCCACCGAGCTGCTTCCGGGTGCCGGCCTGAAATAACCCCCTCGGCAGTGACCCGCGAAACTCATCATGCTTACTATTGTGTGTCAGGTCCGGGTCCGGCCGAAGGAGCAGGGATGTCGCTACGCAAGGGTACGTCCGTGGAATGGAACACGCCGCAGGGCCCCACCCACGGGAAGATCGTGGAGAAGAAGACCAGCGACTTCGAGCTGGACGGGAACCAGCAGCGGGCCACTGAATCAGAACCGCAGTACGTTGTGGAGTCCGCCAAAACCGGGGCCCGCGCCGCCCACAAGGCATCCGCCCTGACCGAGAAGGACTAGGCGCAATGCCGGACCAAAAGCACCACGAAGTGCTGATCATTGGCGGCGGCAACGCGGGGATTTCCCTGGCCGCCCGCCTGCAGCGCTACGGCGTCAAGGACATCGCGGTGGTGGAACCCAAAGACCACCACCTCTACCAGCCGCTCTTCTCCCACATCGCCGGCGGGCGGGCGAAGGCGGCCGAGGCCATCCGCCCCCAGGCCTCGGTCATTCCCCAGGGAGTGGAATGGATCCGCGACGGCGCCGCAGGCATCGACGCCGCGGCCAACACGGTGACGCTGGCGTCAGGTACGGTGCTCACGTACGGCCAACTGGTGGTCTGCCCCGGGCTGCAGCTGGACTGGGATATGGTCCCCGGGCTGGCGGCGGCCGTCCAATCGCCGCACGGGGCGTCCCACTACGAGTTCGACCTTGCACCCAAGGCCTGGACCCTGCTCAGCAGCCTCAAGTCAGGCACGGCGGTGTTCACCATGCCGGCCGGCCCCGCGAAGTGCGCAGGCGCGGCACAGAAGCCCATGTATCTGGCCTGCGACTACTGGCGGGAGCAGGGTGTCCTCAAGGACATCCGCGTGGTGATGGTCCAGCCGTATCCCACGGTGTTTGGGGTACCCGGCGTGGATGAGGAGCTTGACCGCAAGATCGGCGCGTATGGCATAGAGCTTCGCCTCAACAGCGAGGTGACCGCGGCGGATCCCAGCGCCCAGACTGTCCTGATCCGGGACAACGCCAGCGGTTCCACTGAGGAACTGCGTTACGACGTCCTGAACGCCGTGCCGCCGCAGTCCGCGCCGGACTGGCTCAAGGCAACGGATCTGCCGGCCGCCGGCGACGACGGCGGGTTCGTGCAGGTGGACCCGGAAACCCTGCGGCATGTGCGTTATCCGAACGTCTGGTCCCTGGGCGACGCCGCCGCCACCACCAATTCCAAGTGCGGCGGGGCGCTGCGCAAACAGGCCAAGGTGCTGGCGAAGAACCTGGTGGCTGCACGGAAGGGCACTCCAATAAAGGAAAAGTACGACGGCTATGCGGTGTGCCCGTTCACGGTGTCCCGGTCCACCGTTGTGTTTGCCGAGTTCGACGCCACATACCAGCCAATGCCCACCATCCCCAAGGTGCCCCTGTGGAAGGAAAGCCGCGCCGCCTGGGTGGTGGACCGGGACGTTTTCCCGCAGGTCTACTGGAACCTGATCCTCAAGGGCCGGGCCTAGGACGTCCGGGCCCCGTCCGTCCGGTACGTCCGTCGTTACCGGGAATACGGAGGTCCCAGCTGGCCAGGCGCCTTGTGCTGCCGGTCGTGCCGGGCGAAGTACGCGTAGACCAGCAACGCGATCCCTGCCAGGATCATGACGGCCGGGACGGCGAAGTCACCGGAGATGAGCAGCGCCGCCGCCTGGAGCCCGAAGATCACGCCCATAACGGCGAGAACGGCAGCCGGAATCAGGGGCCACTTCATGCGGGCAGTGTGCCCCTCTGCCCTGACCGGGACAAGGGAAAGCACACCGAAGGTGGCCGCCAGGCCAAGAAACAGGATGGCAGGTACGGTCATGCCCGGTAGGCCTTGAGGGAGTGCCACGATGACTGCCAGGGTGAACATCACCCCGCACGGGATCAGGGCCCACCAGTTAGCCTGCTCGCGCAAATAGACTGCGGCAAATCCGGCGGCCATGAACAGGAACAGGAAGGCTGCGCCCGAGCGGCCGGCCGTGAGCTGCGCTGCCGTGATGACCGCGGCCAGGCCGAGGAACACCGACCCGGGGATGGCGGCCCACCAGTTCTCCCGGCTGCGGCTGAAGACGGACAGGAAAACCACCCCGGCCGCCGCGAAGATCAGCGCCGGTATGTAGGCGGCACTCTCGACCACGTTGAGCAGGTCCAGCAGCAACAGCCCGCCGACCGCCATCAGGACTATGCCTGCGATGATGCTTGTCTTTGCAGAGTTCACTGTTTGCCTCCCGGGATTCGGCAGGCGGCCGCGCTGCTCTGCCTATCTCAGGCTAGGTCCGGCCCGGAGGCTGACATAGGGCACAAAGACCCGCTGTGAGAACCGCCGGCGGCCCTCACGACGCCCTTCTTGGGGCCGGCGAAAAGGCGGTTACGAAGCGACCGATGAACGGACGACGGCGGCAGTTGCCTCCGCGATGGCGCGCTCCTCGTCGGTGGGCACCACCAGAACCGGCATGGCGGACTCCGGCGTGGAAATCACGCGCGGTTCCTTGGACCGCTGGCCGTTCAGGCCGGCGTCGAGCTCTATCCCCAGGGCTCCCAGCTTGTCGGCGACGAGGGCGCGGAACTGGTGCGAGTTCTCCCCGATGCCGGCCGTGAACACGAGAGCTTTCGCGCCGCCCACGGCCACGTGATAGCCGCCGATGTATTTGGCGAGCCGGTAGGACGTTACCGCGAGCGCGGTGGCGGCCTTGGCATCGCCGGCTTCGGCAGCTTCCACCACGGAGCGCATGTCGTTGTTTCCGGCGAGGCCTTTCAGCCCGGATTCACGGTTGAGCATGGTGTCGAGGTCCTCCGGGGTCCAGCCGGCCCGGCCCAGGAACACCAAAATGGAGGGGTCCAGATCGCCGGAGCGGGTGCCCATCACCAGGCCCTCCAGCGGGGTGAAGCCCATGGACGTGTCCACCGAATGACCGCCGCGGATGGCCGTGACGGAGGCGCCGTTCCCCAGGTGGGCGATCACGCCGTCGAACTCTTCCACGGGAAGTCCCAGCAGCGCGGCGGCGCGGTGCGTGACGTATTCGTGGGAGGTGCCGTGGAAGCCGTAGCGGCGGATCCCGTGGTTGGTGTAAAGCTCGTCCGGGACAGCGTAGCGCCACGCGTGTTCAGGCAGGGTGCGGTGGAAAGCGGTGTCGAACACGGCAACCTGCGGCATGTCCGGCCACTTCTTGCTGATGGCGCGGATGCCCAGCACGTTCGCCGGGTTGTGCAGCGGGGCGAGGGGGTTCAGCCGCTCGATGGCGCGGGTGATCTCGTTGTCGATCAGCACCGGCTCTGCGAACCGCTCGCCGCCGTGGACCACCCGGTGCCCCACCGCTGCCAGTTCGAGCTCGCCGAGTTCCTGGTGGATGGCCGCGTCAACCTGCTCCAACGCCTCCGCATGGTCCCGGGGCCCCTCGATCTCGCCGTCGCCGTCGCCGCCGTTGCCCATCCCGATCTTCTCGATCAGGCCCTCGGTCAGGACCGACCCGGCCGCGACGTCGCGCACCTGGTACTTGAGCGAGGACGAGCCGGAATTGATGACGAGCACGAGCATGGGGGCCTCCTGAGCCTTGCTTCTGCAGTTCAACCGCTCCCACTATAAGTTGCCGCACTGAGTTGCCGCCGCGGGCAGGACGTTCCTTGCGGACACGGGACGGCTGCGCCTAGAGTCGGCTGACAAGCTGCACCTACGCCGAGAGGACATTCCATGACGAACGAAACCACTCAAGCCGAGGACAACGACCCCACGAACACGGGGTCCAGCAGCACCGCGCCCCTCACGGGAGCCGGATCGGAGTCAGGCTCAGGCTCAGGCACCAAGGACCCCACCGGCGTCGAAGGCGCCAACCCTGCCCTCGACGACACCGGCAACCTCAAGGCGGCGGAAGTGGGCGAGGCGCCCGAGCCGCCGGAAAACCCCGAGGACCTGGATCTCACTCCGCAGGGACTGTCCGACGAGCCCGCCAAACAAGAGGATGATGACAGTCTGGCCAAGCCGGACAACAGCTGACCTTCGACTCGGCGACGGCACTCTTTTGAGTGCCGTCGTCGTGCGTTTAAAGCAGCGTCGGCCTATTTAGGCAGTGCCGGCCGCTGTCCAATTGGGGGTGCCGGAAAGGGGCTTCCGGACCGAGTGCCGGAGGCATCTGTGTATTGGACCTTCCCGTCGG
Source organism: Pseudarthrobacter cremeus (assembly GCF_051857465.1). Lineage (NCBI taxonomy): Bacteria > Bacillati > Actinomycetota > Actinomycetes > Micrococcales > Micrococcaceae > Pseudarthrobacter > Pseudarthrobacter cremeus. Next base: position 184,112 of record NZ_JBPZHC010000010.1, read on the forward strand.
GAATGCGGTAGGTTTGCCGGGGTGCTGTGGGGGGCCCGCTCCGCCGGAACCGGCGGACGCCGACCCCAACAGAAGGGCCTTTCGATGGACGCCGGTGGGCTGAAGAGGACGTGGTCCTTAGCGGCCGCTCTAGGGGACGAGGTCCCCTTATACTTCTACTCGCATTTGTTCATGTCCCACCCGGAGCTACGCGAAATGTTCCCGGTGTCGATGGCCGGGCAGCGTGACAAACTCTTCGCCGCCCTCGGGCATATAGTCAGCCACGCGGACCGGATTGACGAGGTGGCCGGGTTCATCGGCCAGCTCGGCCGCGACCACCGTCGCTTCTCCGTCAAGCCCGAGCAATACTCGATGGTCGGGGCTTCCTTCCTCGCTACCTTGGAGAAGTACCTCGGTTCGGCATGGACCCCAGAGGTTGCGCAGTCGTGGGCCGAGGCCTACGGACTGATCGCCAAGGTCATGGTCATGGCTGCCGAGGAGGCCTCGGACACAACGCCGCCGTGGTGGGAAGGCGAGGTCACCGCCGTCGAGCGCCGCAGCCTGGACGTGACAGTCCTGGAGATCCGTGTGGCGGACGGCTTCACCTACTCGCCCGGCCAGTCCGCCGCGGTGGAGGTTCCCGCGCTCCCCCGGACCTGGCGCTACCTCAGTCCCGCCAATGCTCCCCGCCCTGACGGCACAATCGAGCTGCATGTCCAGCTGATCCCTGGCGGCCTCTTCAGCACCGCTGCCGTCCGCCGCACCAAGGTGGGCGACGCAGTGCGCATCGGCGCTCCCGTGGGGGACCAGCTCGCCCTCGAGGCTTCACGGGACGTGCTCATGGTTGCCGGCGGGACCGGGCTCGCCCCGATGGCCGCGATGGTCGACGCCGCACGGCAGCAGTGGCACGAGCATGGCACAGGACCGCGGGTGGATCTCTTCCACGGGGCACGCGTCCCCTGGAACCTTTACGACCAGCAACGGCTCGCCGGCCTGGCCTCTGTGGAGCCGTGGTTCAGCTACCACCCGGTCGTCTCAGACGACGCGACGTTCCCGGGCGCCCGGGGCTATGTGGGCACCGCGGCCGCGGCACACCCTGAGGCATCCCGGCGTCTGGCCCTCGTGGCGGGATCGACGGCGATGGTGGGGCACACCATCAGCGAACTCGCGGCCGCGGGCACGCCGCGCGCCGACATTCGATACGAAGACTACGCCGGCGTCGAGGACAATTCCTCTGCCACCGGCGAAGACCAGGAAGAGGTATATCATGAGCACCGCTAGCCCCCAGGGCCGCATCAGCCCTTCCGACATCCGCAACGCCTCGTTTGAGGTAGTGGGACACGGGTACGACAGGAACGCCGTCCACGAGTTCCTTCGCAATGTTGCGGAGCAACTGGAAGCCGATGAGCGTCATCCGGCGGCGGGCAGCCCCGCCGCGAAGGACGAAATGGTCAAGGTCATCACGCAGGCTCAGATGCTCGCGGAGAAGTTTGTGTCCGAGGCCGAGCAGTATTCGAAAGACCTCGTCTCCAGCGCCCGCACCCAGTACAACGAAATCCTGCGCCGCGCTGAGGAGTCCGTGGCTGCACGCCAGGGCGTTCCGGTGCAGGCCGCCCCTGAACCGGAGTACACCACCCCCATTCAGGAGATCGAGTATGTCCGCACCTACACCAAGGTGGCGCAGGTCCAGTTGCGCGCTGTGATCGACGCCCTGGCCGAGCAGGTGGACCGTCTCGGCGACCTCCCTGCGGCCCGCGACAACCGCCGCAACGGGAACGGCTAGAAGCAAGGGCCTCAGCTGACCCGCCACCCCAACGCGGGGTCACTCCACGCCCGATAAAGGACCCACATCGGGCGTGGAGTGACCCCGCGTTGCTCCTGGAAACGCTTACGACGCCGGCGACTGCGCCTGGATGGCCGTGATGGCCACGGTGTTCACGATGTCCTCCACCGTGCACCCGCGCGAGAGGTCGTTGACCGGCTTCCGGAGCCCCTGCAGGACAGGCCCGACGGCGACTGCCCCGGAGCTCTGCTGCACCGCCTTGTACGTGTTGTTGCCGGTGTTCAGGTCGGGGAAGATGAAAACGGTCGCCTGCCCTGCCACGGACGAGCCCGGCATCTTGGACTCCGCAATGGAGGCATCCACGGCGGCGTCGTACTGGATGGGGCCTTCGACGGCGAGATCGGGGCGGCGGCTCCGGACCAGTTCGGTGGCCTGCCGGACCTCGTCCACGGCCTCCCCCGCCCCCGAACCACCGGTTGAATAGGACAGCATGGCAACCCGCGGCTCCACGCCGAACTGCTGGGCGGTTTCGGCGGAGGCGAGCGCGATGTCGGCAAGCTGCTCCACGTTGGGGTCAGGGTTCACGGCGCAGTCGCCGTAGACCAGAACCCGGTCCGGCATCAGCATCAGGAACACTGAGGAGACGATCTTGACGCCCTCGCGGGTCTTGACGAATTCCAGGGCCGGGCGGATGGTGTGCGCCGTGGTGTGAGCGGCGCCGGAGACCATGCCGTCCACCACACCGAGCTGGACCATCATGGTGCCGAAGTAGCTGACATCCTGCATGATTTCCAGGGCCTTGGGCACGTCGACGCCCTTGTGCGCCCGCAGTTCCGCATACTTTTCGGCGAACTTCTGCCGGAGATCGGACGTGGCCGGGTCCACGATGTTGATCCCGGACAGGTCGATCCCGCGGGAGGCGGCGAGCTCCCGGACGTCCGATTCCGGGCCCAGGACGGTCAGATCGCAGACGTCGCGGCGGTGCAGGATTTCCGCGGCGCGCAGGATCCGCGGGTCAGTCCCTTCGGGCAGGACCACATGCCGGCGCTGGGAGCGGGCACGTTCAATGAGGTCGTGGAGGAAGCGCAGCGGGGTCATCCGTTCGGGGCGCGGCAGGTGCAGGCGTTCCACCAGCTCGGCCTCGTCCACGCGCTTTGACCACAGGCCCAGCGCGGATGCCACCTTGCGGCGGTGCCCGGACCAGATTTCGCTGCGGACCTCGGAGACGCGCTTGGCGGTGGTGTACGTATCGTCAGTGGTGGCAAAAACCGGGAAGGGAGCCTGCGCCAGGAGCGGGTAGATGTTGTCATCCGGGGCCAGGCCACCGGTCAGGATCAGCGCCGAGGGCACCGGAAATTCGGGTGAGAACGAGGACGCCAGGCAGGCCACCATCACGTCCGCACGGTCACCGGGGACGATCACCAGGGCGCCCTCATCGAGCACGTTCAGGAAGTGGCCCACGTTCATGGCCGCAACCTTGATGTCCCGCACGTCGCGTTCCATGTCGGCCCGGCCGGCGATCTGGCGGACACCCAGGGCTGTGGCAACTTCGCCCGTGGTGGGGCGGGCAATCTCCTCCAGCTCCGGCAGCACGTACACCGGCCGCTTGGAGGCACCCGGCTTGATCTCGGCGGTGATCGCTTCGAGGAGTTCGGGGTCGGCGCGGTTCACCATGATGGCCAGCAGTGTGCACTTCTCGGCCACCAGTTCTTTGCGGGCAACCTCGACGGCGGCAGCCGTCTCCGCGACGGTCCGCCCCTTCGCGCCCACCACGGCAACCACGGGTGCGGCCAGGTTGTTGGCCAGCCGGGCGTTGAGGTCAAACTCCACGGCGGCGTCCTGGCCGGTGAGGTCCGTCCCCTCCACGATCACCACGTCGCAATGCCGGGAAATCTCGGCGAAGATCTCCACGCACCGGGCATCGATGTCGGCACGCCTGCCCTCGGCCAGCAGGGCCCGCACCTCGGCGAACGTCAACCCGCCGCGGCACCTTTCGTCGTCGAGCGCGAAGCGGGCCTTCATGAGCGCCACCATGGGGTCATTCGCGGCATCGGGGCCGTGGACAACGGGCTTGAAGAAGCCGATCCGGTCCGCATGCCGGTGGAGGGTGTCAGCGAGCCCCAGTGCCACGAGCGATTTGCCCGAGCCCGGAGTGGTTGCGCTGACGTAAATGCCTTTGGCCATGGTCCGCCCTTTGGTGTGCTGGTGCAGGTCCAACCATCCTTGCACTTTCCGCCGGGCATGCGGCAGCGTTTGGCCGGATCGCGGACGTGGTGGCGGCCTTGAAACACGGACAGGCCTTGACACATACCCGGCCGATGGGATTACCTAATGAACATTCGGTAAATAAAGCTGGAGGCAATGACGCATGGCTGAAGCAGCACTCTCCGGGGCCACACACCCCATCCTGGAAAACGACTACGCCTCCGAATGGATGGGCATCGAGGTCCTCGCGCTCAGCGACGGGCACGCCACCATCCGCATGACCCTCAGGCAGGAAATGCTGAACGGCTTCGGCATGGCCCACGGCGGAATGATCTTCGCCTTCGCCGATACCGCCTTCGCCCTGGCCTGCAACCCGGTGAACCCGGGCCCCGGCGACGCCGGCAGCATCACCGTTGCCGCCGGCGTCGACATCAACTTCCTCAAGCCGGCATTCCGCGGCCAGGTAGTCACCGCCGTCGCCGACCGCCGCTCCAGCGCCGGGCGCAGCGGCCTGTACGACATCCAGATTTTCGCCGCCGACGCCGATGCGCAGCAGCCGGGTGAACTCATCGCTGAGTTCCGCGGACGCAGCCGCACCATCCCCAAGAAGTAGGACAATCATGACCCTCCACGCCCCCGAATCCCCCACGCAGGGGACCGCCGCCACCCAGGCAACCGACGCTGTCCTGGACCGCGAGGAAACCATTTCCCGCGACGAGCTCGAGACCCTTCAGCTTGCCCGGCTGCAGCACACGGTGGCCTACGCCTACGACCGCGTGCCGCTCTACAAGCGCAAGTTCGACGCCGCCGGCGTCCACCCGAATGACCTCCGCGAACTGAGCGACCTGGGCAACTTCCCCTTCACCACCAAGGACGATCTGCGCGAGGAATACCCGTTCGGCATGTTCGCCGTGCCTCAGAACGAAGTGTCCCGCATCCACGCCAGCTCCGGCACCACGGGCCGGCCCACCGTGGTCGGGTACACCAAACAGGACCTCGCCGACTGGGCCAAACTGGTGGCCCGCTCCCTGCGCGCCTCCGGCGTCCGGCCCGGCATGAAGGTCCACAACGCGTACGGCTACGGGCTGTTCACCGGCGGCCTGGGCGCCCACGCAGGCGCCGAGGCACTCGGCTGCACCGTCATCCCCATCTCCGGCGGGCAGACGGAGCGCCAGATCCAGCTGATCCAGGACTTCCAGCCTGACGTCATCCTGGCCACCCCCACGTACCTGCTGACCATCGCCGACGCCATGGCGCACATGGGCATCGATCCGACGTCGACCTCCCTGAAGTACGCAGTCCTGGGCGCCGAGCCGTGGACCGAGGAGATGCGGCACGAGCTCGAGGTGACCATGAACATCAAGGCGTGCGACATCTACGGGCTGTCCGAGGTCATGGGCCCGGGCGTCGCCGGCGAGGCCGTGGAGACGCAGGACGGCAGCCACATCTGGGAGGACCACTTCCGCCCGGAAATCATCGACGCCTTCAACCCTGAAGTCGGCAAGGAAAACGTGCTCCGCGACGGCGAACACGGCGAACTGGTGTTCACCTCGCTCACCAAGGAAGCACTGCCGATCATCCGCTACCGCACCAAGGACCTCACGCGCCTGCTCCCTGGCACGGCACGCCCCGCGCACCGCCGGATGGGCCGCATCACGGGCCGCAGCGACGACATGATCATCCTCCGCGGGGTCAACGTCTTCCCGTCGCAGATCGAGGAAATCGCGCTCCGCATCCCGGAGCTCAGCCCGCACTTCCAGCTCGAACTCACCCGCCCGGAAAACCAGCGGATGGACCAGATGACGGTCAAGATCGAACGCCGTGAGACCGTCACCATCGAGCAGAGCACGACGGCGGCGCGCACCTTGCAGGAGCAGATCAAGATCCACGTGGGTTCTTCGTGCCGCGTGGACGTGGTGGACCCGGGCTCGCTCGAGCGGTCCAACGGCAAGCTGCGCCGCATTTACGACCTGCGGCCGAAGGGGTAGCCGGCCGGACTCAGTGCAACTTGTTGCCAAGTTATTGGCAACCGGTTGCACTGAGTTGCCTTTTCCTTTAGGGTGGGACAGCGCCAACACAGTCGTGGGCGCCCCCTTCAGAACAGGAAAACGCAATGACGCACACGCCCTTGCCTACAGGAGCCCCACCCCACGGCGCCCTCCACCCCGCCGCAGCCAACAAAGCCGAACTGCGCCGCGCCGGCTGGGCCGGCTTCATCGGCACCGTCCTGGAAAACTACGACATGGTTGTCTACGGTGTCGGCACGGCCATCATCTTCAACACCCTGTTCTTCCCGAACGTCTCCCCCGCCGTGGGTTTCATCGCCAGCTTCGGCGCCTACGCCGTCGGCTTCATTGCCCGGCCCATGGGCGGCCTGTTCTTCTCCCGTTACGGCGACAAGATCGGCCGGAAGTTCGTCCTCGTGGCCACGCTGGCCCTCATGGGCACCGCGACCTTTGCCATGGGACTGCTCCCCACCTATGAATCCGTGGGCATCCTGGCCCCCATCCTCCTGACCGTCCTGCGCTTCATCCAGGGCTTCGGCGCGGGCGCCGAGATGGCCAGCGCCGTCGTCCTGCTCGCCGAATTTGCGCCCAAGGGCAAGCGCGGCGCCATGACCTCCCTGGTCTGGGCCGGCGCCGCCGTGGGCTCCGTCTTCGGTTCGGGCGCCTGGATCCTGGTGCAGATGATGCCCCGCGAGGACCTCGAATCCTGGGGCTGGCGGCTGGTGTTCCTCTCCAGCGCCATCGTGACCGTTGCCGCGTACCTGATCCGGCGCAACATGAAGGAATCCCCGGTCTTCGCCGAACTCAAGAAGGAACACGTCGAGGCTGCTTCCCCGGTCTCGGAGGTCCTCAAGAAGGGCCGCCGCCCGCTGCGCCAGGTCTTCCTGATCAACATGGGCACCCACGCCCACTCCTACATCTACCAGGCGTTCCTGGGCACGTTCCTGATCTCCGTGGTCAACATCGACAAGGCCCTGATCCCGCAGATGCTGGCCATGGGCGGCCTCTTCGCCATCCCCGCGGCGCTGATTGCAGGACGCGCCACCGACCGCTGGGGCCGCAAGCCCGTCAACGTGTTCATCCTGGCCTTCCTCTTCCTGTTCTCCTTCCCGGCGTTCTGGCTCAGCAGCACCGGCAACATCTGGCTGATTGCCCTGGTGTACGCGGTGGGCTTCACCTTCGCGGTTGAGGGCGGCATCGCGGCACAGTCGGCGATGTACGCAGAACTGTTCGGCTCCAAGTACCGGTACGCCGGTGTGGCCATCGCCCGTGAGTTCTCGGCGATCTTCGGCGGCGGCATCGCCCCCATCATCTGCTCCGCGCTGCTGGCGTGGGCCACGAACTCCTACTGGCCCATCGCCGTCTACATGATGATCGTTGTGGGCATCTCGCTGTTCCAGGCGGTCCAGGCCCCTGAGACCCGCGACCGCGACCTCACGCTGGAGGAAAACGCCAGCTAGCGCGAAACGGACAGACGGCGGCCCACCCGGTGAGGCCGCCGTCTTTGCCTGTGCCGTTGCATGAATTACCGAACGTTCATGAGAAAATAGCCGGTATGCCCACTACAGCAGCCCCCAGCAAGCGCGGCCGTCCCGGTTACGACCAGCAATCGGTGCTGCTGATCGCCGTCGACGTCTTCAACAAGCACGGCTACGACGCCACCTCGATGGGCATCCTCGCCGAGAACCTTGGCATCTCCAAGTCCGCGATCTACCACCACGTGCCGTCAAAGGGCGACCTGCTCAAGCTGGCCCTCGACCACGCACTGGGGGGCCTCGAGGCGATTCTTGACCAGCCCGAGGCGCAGAGCGGACCGGCTGACGCCCGCCTGGAATTCGTGCTGCGCCAGACAGTGGCAGTGCTGGTGGACCGGCTGCCGTTCGTCACGCTGCTGCTGCGGCTGCGGGGCAACACGGAGATTGAACGGGACGCCCTGGAACGCCGCCGCGCCTTCGACCACAAGGTGGCCGGACTGATTTCGGCCGCCCGCGACGACGGCTCACTGCGCCAGGACATCGACCCCCGCACGGTGACGCGGCTCCTGTTCGGCACCATCAACTCAATCGTGGAATGGTACAAACCGGGCGGTTCCCTCTCCCCCGAGAAACTGGCCGACGACGTCATCACCATCGCGTTCGACGGGCTCCACGCCCAGCGCTGACAGTCAGCCCCCGGGAGTGGCGGCGCCCGGTTCCCGCGGGCTACGGTTGATGCGGGAGCCAGCGTCCGCCGGGAGGTTGTCAATGAAGCCGCCAGCCAGCTTTTCGCACCGAAGCGTGCCACGCCGTCGGGCCTGGGCCCTGGCGGCGTGCGCAGCACTGAGCCTCTGCGCCTGTACCGGGACACCTGCTCCGGCACCGTCTCCGGCTTCCTCGCCCGCATCCCCTGCGGCCTCCGCTTTGGCCTCACCCGGCCCCGCTCCCGGTACCACCCAGGACTCCGGCCAGGGTACCGGCCAGGGCACCGCCGCACCGATCACGGAGATCGTGGAGGACCTCGCCCCCTCGGTGGTGACCATCTTCACCGACGGCGGCCTGGGCAGCGGCGTGGTGTATTCGGCGGATGGCCTGATCCTCACCAACGAGCACGTGGTCCGCGGCAGCACCAAGGTTGAGGTCGCCTTCGCGGACGGCCAACGGGTGGCCGGCACGGTCAAGGCAACGGATGCCGTGACCGACCTCGCCCTGGTACAGGCTGAACGGACCGGCCTGCCCAAGCCCACCTACCAGAGCACGCTGCCCAAGGTGGGTGAGGGTGCCGTAGTCCTGGGCTCACCGCTTGGCTTCGAAAACACGGCGACGGCGGGGATCATCTCGGGCCTGCACCGGTCCATTCCCGGCTCGGCCCAGGACAGCCTGTCCCTGGTGGACCTGATCCAGACCGATGCCCCCATCAGCCCCGGAAACTCGGGCGGCGCCGTGATCAACATGCGCGGCGAGGTGGTGGGCATCAGCGAGGCCTACATACCGCCGTCGTCCGGGGCAGTGGCCCTGGGCTTCGCCATCCCCGCCGCCACCGCCGTACAGGTGGCCGAGGAATTACTGGCGAACGGCACCGTCAAGCACGCCTACCTGGGGCTCACGCCCGGCGAACTGACCCGGCAGATTGCCGAGCAGTTGGGCATAGACGCCACCGCCGGCGTCGTGGTTCTGTCCGTAGACAATGACGGACCCGCCGGGCGTGCGGGGATCCGGCCCGGTGACGTCCTGGAGACCATGGAAGGCGTGGAACTGAGAGCCCCTGAGAAATTGCTGGCTGAGCTCAGGAACCGCAACCCTGGGGATACTGTTGGGTTTAAGGTGAAGCGCGGAGACCAGAACCTGGATCTGAAAGCCGAACTCACCGAACGGCCGAGAGGCCAGTAATCCCCAATAAAGGAGAGCACGTCATGACGAACCCTAAAGAGGCAGATCCCGGATTCATCATTCCCGATCCGTCCAAGCTCAGGGAGAACAGCCCGGGGGACGCCGGTGACGAGGCGAACGTCATCCGCTTCAGCGAGGAGCAGGCGCTGATCGAGGAGCAGTCCCACGGGATCCGCCCCGACACGTACAGCGTGCCCCGCGGCGGCCCCACCATGGAGGAAGCGCGCGGCAACATGGACCTGACCGACACCGGCACCGGCCCGTCGGATGACAGCAGCGACGACGGCCTCCACGGCGGCGCGGAGTCCTAAGGGCCCTTGCGTCGGCAGGCAGGAGGGCCGCCCCCGTTCGCTGGGGCGGCCCTCCTGCTGCTTCGCCGATTCTCAGCGCAGATTCTCAGCGCCGATTCGCCAGCTCAGAGCTGATACTCAACCTGGGCCGCGCCAAGGGTTTCATGGACGCACAAAATGTTGTGCTCGGTGTCCATGAACCACGCGCACTTCTCGGAGTCCGTCGTGCAGATGTGGTTTTCCGTCTTCAGGTTCGGCAGGTCGTAGTCCTGGAAATGGACCCCTTTGGATTCCATGTCCCGGACGATCCGCTCAATGTCCCGCACCTCGAAGCTCAGGGCGGTGTGCTCGGAGTGCTTGCCGTCCGAGACCGGCATCAACTGCAGCATAGGGCCGCCGTCCGTACCGAGTAATTCGCTTCCATCGTCTGTCATTCCGCGGTGCGGGAGGCCCAGTTTTTCGGTGTAGAAACCGTGGGCGCGCGCTGCATCATCGACTGGCAGGATGGTTGTGGCAGTGGTCAGGGCTAGGTTCATTTCGCCACCTCCTACGGAGGAAATCTTACGCCTGGGCCGCCCGGAAAGATCCGTCCAGCACCCCCCAAACGCTCTGGCAGCACCCGTCAGAATTCCCCCAACCCTCTGGCAGCACCCGTCAGAATCCCCCAAACGCTCTGGCAGCACCCACAAAGCGGTGAAAGAGCGTCCGCCAAAAACATGCAGGAAGTGCCAGAGCGTCGGGGCCGGGGGTTACTTTGCCACGAGGGTGAGGACGTCGTAGGTGGCCACGATGTCGTCGTTCTGGTTGGTCAGGACCGCATCCCAGGCCACCTCGCCGTACTCGTCCGTCTCGCGCGGGGTGATGCGCTTGGCGGTCAGGGTCACCCGGATGGAATCACCAGCGGACACCGGGGTGACGAAGCGAAGACCCTCCAGGCCCGAGTTCGCCAGGACCGGGCCCGGCGCCGGCTCCACGAACAGCCCGGCACCCCACGCCAGCAGCAGGTAGCCGTGCGCCACGATGCCCGGGAAGAACGGGTTGGCTTCCGCGGCTTCCTGGTTGGTGTGGGCGTAGAACGTGTCGCCGGTGGAGTTGGCGAAGGCAGTGATGTCCTCAAGGGTCACCTGGCGCAGGTCGGACCGGACGGCATCGCCGATGCGCAGCGTTGCCAGCGGCTTCTGGAACGGGTGCGTTCCCTCCGTCTCCACGGTGAAGTTCCGGTCCGCGCCGGTGTGCCACACTCCGGTGACGGCGGTCAGCATGTTGGGCGAGCCCTGGATGGCGGTGCGCTGCATGTGGTGCATGACCGAGCGGATGCCGCCGAGTTCCTCGCCGCCGCCTGCCCGGCCGGGTCCGCCGTGGACCAGGTGCGGGACCGGGGAGCCGTGGCCGGTGGAGCTGCGGGCGTCCTCACGGTTGAGCATCAGGACACGGCCGTGGTGGGCGGCGATGCCGGTGACGAGTTCACGGGCCACGTCGGGATCGTTGGTGCAGACCGAGGCCACCAGCGAGCCGCCGCCGCGCGCGGCGAGCCGGACGGCGTCGGACAGGTCCTTGTAGCCGATGACGGAGGCGACCGGTCCGAACGCCTCAAGCGAGTGGATTGCGTCTGCCTCGGGATCGTCCCAGCTCAGCACCACCGGGGACATATACGCGCCCGCGTCCACGACTCCTGTCGCACCACCCACAGAGGTGACCGACGGCGAATCGAGGGTTCCGTACGCGAGCTCACCGCCGGCGTCGAGCATTGATTGCACGGCGGCACGGACGTCAGCGAGCTGCTCCACCGATGCCAGCGCCCCCATGGTCACGCCTTCGGCGCGGGGATCGCCCAGGACCACTCGCTCCTCCACGCGCTTTCCAATGGCGCCAATCACCGCGGACACCAGTGCCTCGGGCACAATAGCGCGCCGGATCGAGGTGCACTTCTGGCCGGCCTTGACGGTCATTTCGGTGACCACGGACTTGATGAAGGCGTCGAACTCCGGCGTGCCTTCCACGGCGTCCGGGCCGAGGATGGCGGCGTTGAGCGAGTCCGTTTCGGAGGTGAACCGGACCCCGCCCTGCACCACGTTGGGGTGCGACTTCAGCGAAAGCGCAGTGGACGCGGATCCGGTGAAGGCCACGAGGTCGCGGTAGTCCAGGACGTCCAGAAGCCCGCGGACGGAACCGGAAACCAGCTGCAGCGAGCCCTTGGGCAGGATGTTGGATTCGATGATGGCCTTCACCACGGCCGCGGCCACATAACCCGTGGGGGTGGCGGGCTTGACGATGGTTGGCACCCCGGCGATGAAGGCGGGCGCGAGCTTTTCCAGCATGCCCCAGACCGGGAAGTTGAAGGCGTTGATCTGCACAGCCACGCCCGGGATGCGGGTGTAGATGTGCTCGCCGGCGAACGAGCCGTCCTTGGACAGCACCTCCATGGGGCCGTCCACCACCACCTGGGAGTTGGGCAGCTCGCGCCGGCCCTTGGAGCCGAAGGTGAACAGGACGCCGATGCCGCCGTCGATGTCGATCATCGAGTCGATCTTGGTGGCGCCGGTCTGTGCCGAGAACGTGTAGAAGTGCTCGCGCCTGGCGTTCAAGTACTGCGCGAGTTCCTTGAGCTTGAGTGCGCGCTGGTGGAAAGTCAGTTTGCCGAGCTCAGTCTGGCCAACGGTGCGGCCGTAATCCACGACGGCGGCAAGGTCCAGTCCGCTGGTGCTCACCTTGGCGAGGATTTCGCCTGTGCTCGCATCCCGTACGGGGACGGCGTCGGCGGCCGCAGCGGCGTCGGGAGTCCACCACGAGTCCTGCACAAAACTGGGAACTGTCTCGACGGTCTCGAGTGTGGCTTCGGCTGTTGCAGTGGTGGTCATCGTTGACGGGTCCTTCCAACGCGGGGCAAACACACACGGCCAGCGCTTTACTGACCGTTCGTTCGGTAACATGTCTACAGTACATGACCGCGGTGTACTGCACACTGGCAGTTAGGCTTTTCGGGCAGCTGCCATCCACTTCTTGAGGAGACATCATGACCACGGAATCATCCAAAGGGTCCTCCACCGCGGACCTGTGGAAGATCACGCTGGGCGAACTTGACGAGAAGATGGGCGTAAAAATCGTTGAGGAATCCGTGGAACGCGTGGTGGCCACCATGCCTGTGGAGGGCAACCGGCAGTCATTCGGGCTGCTGCACGGCGGCGCCTCGCTGGCTGTCGGCGAGGCCGTGGGGTCCTGGGCCGCCGTCATCCACGCCAGCACCATGGGCAAAACCGCCGTGGGCGTGGACGTTTCCGCGACGCATCACCGCTCCGCCCGCGAAGGCGTGATCACCATCACGGCCACGCCGATCTACCTCGGCGGCACGCTGACCACGCACGAGGTACTGATTACCAACGACGCCGGCCAGCGCCTGTGCACGCTGCGCATCACCAACCTGCTGATGGACCGGAAGTAGCTCCTTAGCTCCCGGATCACCGGTTGGTGGCGCGTGCCCGCTTCCGACGCCGGCTGAGCGCCAACAGCACGCCGCCGGCCACGAGGGCCAGGCCGGCCAGCGCGGCGGCCAGCAGCAGCCCGCTGGCGCCTGTGGCGGCCAGATTTTCAGCCGGGTTTTCCACCGGGGAACGGACGACGGCGGCGGTGTCACCCGCCGGGGTAACGGCACCCTGCGAGGAAGGAACGGCAGCCGTCGGTTGGGTTGGCGCGGCCTGCACCGCGGCCGCCGGCGCTTCTGCCGGGGCCGGGCTCTGGGCTAACGCGGCGGGCACAGGGGCGTCGATGGTGAAGGACACCACGGCCGGCGGAGAGGTGACTCCGTCAACGGCCTGCGTGGCTGACACGGTGTGGGCGCCCAGGCCCAGCCCGGCCGGGAACGGCACGCTCCAACGGCCGTCCGCGAGGACCCGGGCATTGGCCACGGGAAGTCCGTCGATAACCACCGCCACGTCAGCGCCGCGAACCCCGCTCCCGGCGATGGTTTCCGGGAGCTGATCCTGCCTGACGTGCTGCCCGTCGGTGATGCCGGCCAGGACGGGGGCCGGCGGGATCACGGAAAATGTGGCGTAGGCCGCGGGGCTGTCCGCCAGGCCCGGGGACGACAGCACGGCGACCGCCGCGACGCTGCCGTAAACCGTTGGACCGGTCAGGGAAACCGACCATTGCCCGTCCAGACCGACCGTTCCCGATCCCGCAACATCGCCGGTCAGCGTCACCGTGGCCCCGGGCGCCCCCCTGCCCTCAAGGCTCCTGAGTTCCGTCAGGGGCTGACCGGCCGGCGTCGTGATAGTGGGGGCCGCGAGCGGCGCCGGCGCCACGACGGCGGTCAGGGAGACGGTGCCGGAGCGGCTGAAACCGTTGACCGTTTCAGCGGTGAACGTCAAGGGCCCGGCCGGCAGCGGAGCCGTGAAGGACCATTCGCCGGCGGCGTCCACCGGGACCTCGAGTGGTTGATGGCCGGGAACCGTGATGCGGACTTTTGAATGAGCCGCTACCGCCGTGGCAGGGGCTGCGGGAACACGCCCGGTGATGCGCGTGCCCGCGGCGAACGTGAGGTCCGCCGGCCCGGTGAGTTCGGGCTTGTTGAGGAAGAGTTCCAACTGGTAGCCGGGCAACACCTTCAAGGCGTCTTCCAGCGTGGTGGCCACCGCGAAGTTCTGTACGACGTTGCCGTTCTTGTCCGGAGTGTCACCGGCCGTGTGTGTTCCCACCGCGTAGTTTCCGCTGAGCCACGGGCCGCCGGAATCGCCGCCGCTGGACTGGACGTCGAAGGAGAGGAAGCCGGTGAACGCACGAAGATCGGCCGGATTGGCGGCGTAGCCGGCACCTCCCGCTACGAAGATCCCCACCTCCGCTATGTGACCGCAGAACCAGCCCGAGGAGCGGCCCGAGCGGCAGACGGGCATGCCCACGACAGGGGTCGCGGTTCCGATGATTTTAACGTCCGGCGCAGGGGGTGCGCCCCAGGTGCTGGCGGCCGGCGACGGGTCCAGGTCTTGGCGAAGGTCGCCGATCACGGCGATGTCCGTCCCCACGTTTCCCGGGTCCTGAAGGTTGCCGGGGCGCAGGACCGGCGAATTGGCAGGGCCGCCGAACTGGCTGAAACCAAACTGTCCGAGCTGGCCGGCCGGCGTACCCTGGAATTCCAGGATTGCGGACTTGGCGGCGCCGTCATTGGTGCAGTGGCCGGCCGTCAGGACTGCAGGCAGGCCTGACGGGTCAAAGGCGGAGAACCCGGTGGAACAGACCCAGGTATCCGCGCGGTATCCCAGGCCCCCTGGAAGGTCCGCCTCGGGCGCCAGCCGGGCGCCGTCGTCGAGCGATACATTGGCATACCTGGAGACGAATTCCGAGGGGGAGATCTTTCCGGTGCCCGTGGCGCCTGCGGTCCCGGTAATGGGGCCGGTGGCGGCTTCCGGCGCGGACTCAGGGGCATTGGTTCCGCCGGTCCGGATAACGAACTTCCCGCCCGACGTGACCACCGCCTGCAGTCCCTCCGGCCCCACTTCGCGGAGGTAGTCCTGGAAGAGCTGCCCGGTGGTGAGCGCCAGCTCCGGGCGGCCGGGGCCCTGGGCCGGTGCCGCGGGGACGGCGCTGTTCGTGGGGGCGGCGGCCGGTCCATCCGGCGCTGCGGATTCAATTTCGAGGCCCGGGATGGCCACAGCGAGTTTGGCTGCAGCCGCGCCCAGTTCCGGTCCCGTGCCGGTCACGATGATCTTTGCGTCCTGCAGCCGGACCCCCAGGTATCCGGGAACCTCGCGGAGCGCGGCCACCGCTTCGGCCGCGCGCTTGCCCAACTCACCGGCGGCCTTGAACTCCTCAGGAGTCAGGCCGAGATCCCGGAGGACAGCCTCGTTCAGGCCGGCTTCTGAAGGGCCGGCTTCTGAAAGGCCCGCGCTCGAAAGGCCTGTCTTTGAAACCTCCGGAGCGCTCACGGAGGTCGCGCCGGCCCCTGTTTCGCCCGCCGTCGGGCTTTCCGAAACGGCCGACACCGGGAAAGCGGCAGCCGGAAAGGCCTCAGCCGGGACGGCCCCAAGCCCGAGCGCAACAGCAACTCCGGCTACGGTACCTGCGGCAAGAACTTTTTTCATTCGGGTCGTCATTTCCGTTCGTCCCACTCACGTCTGTCCGCCTTGACGTGGGCCGCGAACAGGGCCACCGTCACCTCACTGGCGTCACATGGGTCACACCAGTCACAACCGTACCTGACGTGTCAGCAGTTTTAGAAGGGCGGCCAGGTCCGCTGCGCCCAGGCCGTGCTCCAGCAGGAACGAGCGGGTGTCCAGCCCCCGGGCGAACTCCACCACCGCCCGTCCGCGACGTTCCAGCAAAGGGTCCAGTTCGTCGTCCTCCATGTAGCGTTCGCGGGCGTGGGGAGGGCCATGGGTCCGGTAGCGTTCGTTGATGCCGCGGGCCGCCTTTGTGTAGCCGTCGGCGATCAGCCTGTCAGAGTCACCGGCAAGGTCCTGTAGCATGGCCGCCACCATCCCGCTGCGGTCCCGGCCTGCCGCACAGTGGATGACCACTGCCGCTGGTGCCGACGCGATGGCGCGGAACAGGTCCACGAATTTCTCCGGGTAGAGCCGGACATTATGCAGGTAGTGGGCCGGATCGTTGAGGTAAGGTCCGCAGACGGCGGAGAGCCGGGGATCGTCGGGCTCCTCGGTGGGGGCCGAGACAATCCTGACGCCGGACCAAGCCGATCCGGCCACGGAGGGATCGGTGTCCCGGCGCCGCGCCTCATGGGGGTTACGGAGGTCCACCACCGTGCGGACGCCGTCGTCGTACG
This sequence comes from Pseudarthrobacter cremeus, assembly GCF_051857465.1. Taxonomy (NCBI): domain Bacteria; kingdom Bacillati; phylum Actinomycetota; class Actinomycetes; order Micrococcales; family Micrococcaceae; genus Pseudarthrobacter; species Pseudarthrobacter cremeus. The sequence continues at coordinate 200,509 of NZ_JBPZHC010000010.1, forward strand.
CGTTCCGCCAGCCCGTTTCCGTGAGCCACTCACGGCGGCCCATCCGGAAGACGCCGCCGGCAACATGCCACGCATTCACGGCACCGTCCCAGCCCACAGCTCCCCCGGCATTTTCCATTCGGCCAGCTAACCACAAGGCCGCAGCCACCTGCACGCCCGGCGTGCAAGTACCCGGGCAGGTAGCCGGTAGGAAAATCAGGTACCCGGTGCCAGTGACCGGCCCTCACTGAAGGCGTACGGTGACACTACGTGCCTGTGTCATTTTGTTCCGTTGATCAGAAAAAGGGGAAATTCGATGGCAGCTTCAACAGTACGACGGCGGCGCTCGACCTTTGCGGCCGGCCTCGCCACTCTTGTTATGACGGTCAGTCTCGCGGCTCCGGCCCAGACAGCCCCACCGCCGCGGGACGTCGATTACGTCGCGATCGGGGATTCGTACTCGGCGGGGACCGGGGCGGACACCGTAGGCACGACGGCGACTGGCCCTTTCGTGCCGACGCTGCCCTGCACGCAGACTGCCAATGGTTACGTCGACAAGGTGGACACGGCCACCCCTGTTGTACTGGTGAAAAACGCGGCATGCCACGGAGCGCTCCTTGCACAGCCGACATGGGACGGGGTCACCAGCGTCGAGGATCAGATAGCCCAGCTGACCGCGCAGGGCAATCTCTCCAAGGACACCGAACTGGTCAGCATGACAGCGGGCGCTAACGATGCCGGCGTGAGCAATGTTCTGTTCAACTGCATTGCGGCCACGTCGGATGCTTGCAGCGGAGCCGTTCTGGCGTCTCAGCAGGCTCTGCCGCAGGTTCGCGCAAACCTCATCGCTGCCTTTACTGCCGTTCACAGCCAAGCTCCCCGTGCCAGAATAGTGGTCCTTGGCTACGCCATGCTGTTCAATACAGCCGGCTTCCCAGTGCTTCCGGCGGACCGGCAAGAGCTGATTAACTCGGGAACCGCGGGACTGAACGCCACCATTGCATCGGCCGCTGCAGAGGCAAATACCTTGTACGGGGCGCAGGTCCAGTATGTAGACGTCACGGCAAGGTTTGCAGGCCACGAGGTCAACACACTCAGCCCGTGGCTTTTCCTTTCCCAAGTGGATCCCTTCGAACCCCGAAACTTCCACCCGAACCAAGAGGGACATGCTCAATATGCTGCGGCCCTGGTCGCGTCAGTGAATCTTAAGCAGTTGGCCCGCCCCTAACAGGGGCGCCGCGGCAACTAACGCCACCCAACTCGCCAAGCACCCCTACCGGTGCTTGGCGAGCCTGTGTTCGAGCCCGTTACGGACCATGGGCCACTCGTGCTCCAGGATGGAAAACACCACGGTGTCCCGGAGCACGCCGTCCCTGGTCCGCGAGTGGCTGCGGAGCACGCCGTCCTGCTTGGCGCCCAGCCTGGCGATGGCCTCCCGCGACTGGTGGTTGAGCCAGTGCGTCCGGAACTCGACCGCGGGACAGCCCAGGGTTTCGAAGGCATGGCCGAGGAGCAGCAGCTTGGAGTCAGGGTTGGTTCCGGTGCCATGCGACGATGCCGCATTCCAGGTGTAGCCGATCTCTACCCGGGGCGTGGCGGCGTCGATATTGCAGTACGTGGTCATGCCGATGATGCGGCCCGGGCGGCCCGTGGCGGGGTCGATAAGGCGCGTGGTGAACGGCACCATGGACCCTTTCTCCTGCATCGCCAGCCGGCGCTGGATCTCCGCGGCCATCCCCTCCGGCTCGGGAACGGAGGTGTACCAGAGCTTCCAGAGCCCGCCGTCCTGGCCTGCCGCAACCAGGCCATCGTGATGTTCCGGGTGCAGGGGCTCCAGGATGACGTGCCTGCCGGTCAGGGTCAGAGGTTCGAGAAAAGTCACGGCTCCAGCCTAGGCCCACCCGCGCCGCGTTATCCGGTCACACTAAAAGCAACGCGGGGTCATTTGTTGCCCGATGAGCGGCCAGGATTGAGCGTGGAGTGACCCCGCGTTGCTTTAAAGGGGAGGGCAACATCAGCCGCGCCCCGAGCCTCACGCCTCAGCTGGCCGGCCAGTCGAAAAAGCCCTTGCCCGTTTTGCGGCCCAGTTCGCCGCGGGCCACCTTGTCCCGGAGGATCTGCGGCGGCGCGAAACGCTCGCCCAGCGTTGACTGCAGGTACTCGGCAATGCCGAGCCGCACATCCAGGCCCACGATGTCAGTGGTCCGCAGCGGGCCGGTGGGGTGCTTGTAGCCCAGCACCATGGCGTTGTCGATGTCTTCGGCGGACGCCACCCCCTCCTCCACCATCCGCATGGCCTCCAGCGCGATCGCCACGCCCAGCCTCGAGGAGGCAAAGCCCGGGGCATCGTTGACGACGACGGCGGTTTTGCCGAGTGCCTCGACCCACCTTTTGGCGGCGGCGGCGAGGACGGGAGACGTCCGCTCCCCCAGCACCACTTCAATCAGCGTTGAGGCGGGCACCGGGTTGAAGAAGTGCAGGCCCAGGAAGTTCTGCGGCCGTTTGAGTTCGCGGGCCAGGCCGTTGACGGAGAGCGAGGAGGTGTTGGAGGCGAGATACGCATCAGCCTGCAGCCGCTCCTCGATGCCGCGCAGGGACGCCACCTTCAGGTCCCAGTCCTCCGGAACGGCTTCCACCACCAGTTGCCGGTCGGCGAAGTCGTCGTAGTCCACGGTGACGGCAAGCCGCGACACCATTTCGTCCAGGTTGCCGTCGGTTGCGCCCATCTCGATGCTCTTGGCTGCGGAAGACTCCACCCGCTCCCGGGCGGCCTCGGCCGACTCCTCGTCGCGTTCCACCACCAGGACATTGGAGCCGTTGAGCAGGAAGGCGTGGGCTATCCCCGCTCCCATGCGGCCTCCGCCCAGGACTCCTACGGTGGCGGGAAGGTTCTCCGGCAGTCTTGAGTTGCTCATGTTTGGTTCGCCTTTTCTGCTTCGGGGGCGCTCTTGGCTGCTTTCCTGGCCGCGTTCTTGTCCAGGAATGCCTGCATGCGGTCAAACTTGGCCTGGGATTCGAAGAGGATCCCCTGCGCCAGCTGGTCAATCAGCGGGTGTGCCTCGGCCGGGGCGTGGAAAACGGACTTGGTAATCCGTACGGCCAGCGGGTCCTGGCGGCCGATCCTGTCCGCCAGGTCATGTGCGGCATCCATCAGCTGAGGGGCCTCGTGGATTTCGGTGATGAGGTTGACGGCCAAAGCCTCCTCGGCCTTGAGCACGCGGCCCGCGAGCAGGATCTGCTTGGCCACCGGTTCACCCACCAGCTCCTTGAGCCGCCAGCTCGCCCCCGCCGCGGCAAGGATCCCCAGGCCGGTCTCGGGGTTGCCGATCCGGACACCGGGCGTGCCGATCCGGAAATCAGCGGCGTACGCCAGTTCTGCACCGCCGCCCAGGCAGTACCCGTCAAGGGCTGCAATGACCGGCATCGGCAGCTTGGCAATCCGGACGAAGATGGTGGAGTTGATGCCCTGCAGTGCGTCGTCCCGGCGCCGTTCCCGCAGCTGGGCGATGTCGGCCCCGGAGGCAAACACGCCGTCCACGCCCGCGATGATCAGGACCTTCGGGTTCTGCTCCAGTGCGGCGCACACCAGATGAAGTTCATCCACCATGCGCTGGTCGATGGCGTTCCGGACCTCCGGCCGGTTGAGGAGGACCACCACCCGGTCAGCCCGCTCCTCGACCAGCAGGGTGGTGAAGTCGAGGCTGCTGAGGTGCCCGGTGGCGCTTTGCCGAGCCGGCATCAGACCCGCTCCAGCAGCATCGCGGTGCCCTGCCCGACACCGATGCACATGGTGGCCAGCCCGATTTTCGCGTCTTCGCGTTCCATCCGGCCCAGCAGGGTGATGGCGATCCGTGAGCCGCTGGAACCGAGCGGGTGCCCAAGACTGATGGCGCCGCCGTCGTTGTTCACAATCTCCGGATCCAGGCCGAGCCGGCGCATGCTGGCGAGGGACTGGGTGGCAAACGCTTCGTTAAGTTCGACGGCGCCGAGGTCACCGACGCTGAGGCCGCTCCGTTTGAGGACCTTCTGGGTGGCCGGGACCGGTCCGATGCCCATGATCTCGGGTTCGCAGCCGGCGGAGGCGCCGTCGATGATGCGGGCGCGTGCGGTCAGGCCTAGCCGTTCGATGGCAGCCTCGGACGCGACGATGATGGCCGAGGCGCCGTCGTTCAGGGTGGAGGAGTTGCCGGCGGTCACCACGGAGCCCCCGGGCACCACGGGACGCAGCCCCGCGAGGACTTCCAGGGTGGTTCCGGCGCGTGGGCCTTCATCGGTGTCCACGACGGTTTCGGCCTTGCGGGTCTTGACCGTCACGGGCACGATTTCGTCGGCAAAGCGGCCGGCGGCGATGGCTGCGAGGGACCGTTCGTGGGAGCGGACGGCGAACGCGTCGGCATCCTCACGGGTGATGCCGTCCACCCGGGCAACCTCCTCGGCCGTTTCCGGCATGGAGTAGGTCATCTTGCCGTCGCGGGCCAGTCCGCCTTTCAGGAACAGCGGATTGACGAAACGCCAGCCGATGGAGGTGTCGAAGATCTGGCCGGGCTTGGCGAACGCGGCGGTTGGCTTTTCCTGGACCCAGGGCGCCCGGCTCATGGATTCGACGCCGCCGGCGATCACGATGTCTGCGGCGCCGGACTTGATCATGTGGCTGGCCTGGATGATGGCACTGAGTCCGGACGCGCACAGCCTGTTGACCGTGATGCCGGGGATGTGGAGCGGAAGCCCCGCCAGGAGGGTGGCCATCCGTGCGACGTTGCGGTTTTCCTCGCCGGCACCGTTGGCGTTGCCCAGGATGACTTCGTCGATGCTGTCCGGGTCAAGTCCGGACCGGGTGACGGTTTCCCGGATGACCAGCGCGGCCAGATCATCGGGCCGGACCGACGACAGCGCGCCGCCGTACCGGCCCACAGGAGTGCGGACACCACCAACAAGAAAAGCCTCGACCATGAGAACATCCTTTACGCCAGGGAGCTGTGTCGGCAGGACGGTGAAGACCGACCCTACTTACCGACCGTTCGTTCTGTAAAGACTACACTGCCGCCGCCAGCCGACCAACGGCTTCCATCTTCAGAGAACGACGACGCCGAGATGCCCGGCCAGGAGAGGGGCCAGCAGGCTCAGCTGGTAGTCGTCGATCACCACCCCGGCCAGGCTGCCCAGGCCGCTGATGGTCCGGAAGTCCGTGGTGCGAAGGTCAAAGTCCTTCAGCCGTGCGCCGGTCAGGTCAAGGGTGGTCCATGCATTGAGCCTAGCCGGGGCGATCGACAATTCAACAGGCGGCCGGCGGCCCACCGCCCAAGTAGTAAGCATGCTTTGGTGTTATGGTGAAAATGCATTGTTTGATCAACCGGAACGAAAGGCGGCCAGACTATGGGCCTCGGAGACAAGATCAGTAACGAAGCAGAGCACTTGGGCGGCAAGGCAAAGGAAGCTGCCGGCAACGCCACCGATAACGACCGGCTGCGCGCCGAGGGTCAGTCTGACCAGGTCAAGGCTGACGCAAAGAAGGTCGGCGAGGACGTCAAGGACACCTTCAAGCGGGACTAGTCCCGTAGCGCCAACGACCGGACGGCGGTGGATTCCCATGGGGGGTTCGCCGCCGTTCTTTTTTGTGTCCCCGGTTAGTCTTGGGCCCATGACCTACATCGACCTGAGCGCCGAAAGCACCGTCATGGGGGGCTCGAAGAACCTCGGCGGGTATCTCGCAACGCCAACGGGGCCCGGCCCCTTTCCCGGCGTCGTGATGATTCACGAGGCGTTCGGCCTGAACGACCAGATGCGGCGGCATGCGGACCGGCTGGCCCGCGCGGGCTACCTGACACTGGCGGTGAACCTCTTCAGCGAGGGCGGCACGCGGCGATGCCTGGTCAGCACCATGCAGAGCATGGTCCGGGGAACCGGCCGGGCCTTCACGGACATCGCGACGGCCAGGACCTGGCTCGCACGTTCGCCGCTGTCCACCGGAAAAACCGGAGTCATCGGCTTCTGCATGGGCGGCGGATTCGCCCTGCTGGCAGCCCGCGACGGTTTCGACGCCGCCTCCGTCAACTACGGCCGCCTGCCCCGGGACCTCGAAGAGGCCCTCCGCGGGGCCTGCCCCATCGTGGCCAACTACGGCGGCCGCGACACCGCCTTCAAGGGCGCCGCCGCCAGGCTCGAGACTGCCCTGACCGGCCTGGGCATCGAACACAGCGTCAAGGAATTCCCCACCGCCGGCCACGCGTTCCTCAACGACACGGACGCCGGCCCGGCGCTACTCAGGCCGCTCATGCGGGTCATGGGCGTCGGCCCGGACCCCGAATCCGCTCCCGAGGCCTGGCAGCGGATCGAGGACCACTTCGCCCGGTACCTCAAGGATGCAGACTCCTGACCCGGGCAACGTGCGCGGTTCCGGCAGCCTGAACCGACGACGACGGCGGGCCGCCCGAGGGTGACCCGCCGTCGTCGTACTGCTCAGTGCGGTACTGCCTGGTGCTGTTCCGCTGGAGCGGAACCTAGCAGAAGAGCTCGCTCTTCGGTTCGTTGTTCCGGACCTTCTGCCAGCCCAGCCACAGGACCAGCGCGAAGAACGGGATGGTGGCCAGGGTCCAGAGGCCCAGGTGGAAGACCTCGCCGGACTTGCTGGTCATGGTGTCGAAGCCGATCAGGACCGTGATGGCCAGCAGGGCGATCAGGCCGGCCCAGCTGCTCCAGGTTCCGCCGGGTGCGGGCAGGGAGGAGACCTTCCCCTTCTTCTTGCGCAGCGCGATCTGGCTGGCGAAGATGGCGCCCCAGGTGAAGATCACGCCGATCGACGCGGAGTTCAGCGCGAGGTCGAAGGCGTAGGATCCGCCGAGCCAGATGTTAAGCAGGATGCCCACGAGGTAGACGGCGCCGATGGCCAGGATGGCGGCGTACGGCACGTGGCTCTTGGACATCCGGGTCAGCCACTCCGGAGCGTGCCCGTTGTTGGCCATGGTGCGGAAGATCCGGCCGATCGAGTACAGGCCCGAGTTGCAGGAGGACAGCGCGGCGGTGATGACGATCATGTTCATGACGTCGCCCATCCAGCCGAGGCCCATCTGGCCGAACACGGTGACGAACGGCGAGGTGCCGGCCACGTACTGGTCGGAGGGCAGCAGCATGGCCAGGAGCGTCACGGACCCGACGTAGAACACGAAGATACGGAAGACGACAGCGCGGATGGCTTTGGGTACTTCCTTGGCGGGGTCCTGCATCTCGCCGGCGGTGATGCCCACGAGCTCAATGCCGTTGTAGGCGAAGATCACGGCGTTCAGGACCAGGATCATCACCAGGGCGCCCTTGGGGAACATGCCGCCTTCGGCTGCGAAGAGGTTGCTGACCGAGGCGTTGCCGCCGCCCACCTGGGCGTTGGTGATGACCATGAAGGTGCCTACGGCCAGGAAGATGAGGATGGCGCCCACCTTGAGGCAGGAGGCCCAGAATTCGAATTCGCCGAAAGCCTTGACGCTCAGGAGGTTCACGCCCACCAGCAGGAGCAGCGCTGCGATGGCGGACAGTTCAACCGGGACGTTGGGGAAGAAGAACTGGAAGTACAGTCCGATCGCGATGAGCTCGGCGATGCCGGTCATGGCCCAGTTGATGAAGTACATCCAGCCGGAGAGGTACGCGCCCTTTTTGCCGAACATTTCGCCGGCATAGCTGACGAACGAACCCGACGTCTGGCGGTACATGATGAGCTCGCCCAGTGCCCGCATCAGCAGGTAGGCGATGACGCCGGCAATGGCGTAGGAGAAGATGAGCGCGGGGCCCGTGGAGGCCAGGCGTCCGCCGGCTCCCATGAAGAGGCCGACGCCGATCGCGCCGCCCATGGCGATCATGGTGACCTGGCGGCCGCTCAGGGACTTCGCGTAGCCCTCGGCGCTGAGGGTGGAGTCGACGACGGCGGGTTGCGCCGTGCGGCTCTCAAGTTCTGTGGGGGTACTTTGGGGCACAACAATTCCTTGTGGGTAGGGGGATTGGCCGCAGCCGTAACATGAATGATTCCGATCACAAAATTCGGTTTTCTGGGCCTACGGCCACCGATTGCGATCGGAATCTTCCGTGTTGTCGAAGCTTCACGCGGCGTATCCATCCTACAAGACGGGGTGGGGTGGTACGTGACGCGGGCTACACCGGGTCCGTCTTCAGCACCAGATTGCGGTCCCCATCCGTGCCCACCCGGTACGCGCGCAGCGGGTCCGTGCCGGTGGTGGAACAGCCCGTGGCCAGCTCAAAGGCGCGCTGGTGGAGCGGGCAGATCACCACCTCGTTGTCGATGGTGCCGTCCGCGATGGGGCCGCCCCGGTGCGGGCAGACTGCTCCGAGCGCGCGGAGCGAACCGTCCCGGAGGCGGAAGACCGCGACCTGTTCGCCGTCCACGGCGAAGGCCCGGCCCTCGCCCAGCGGAATCTGGTCAACAGGCCCCAGGACGTGCGTTCCGGTGCTTGCCTGGCTGGTGCTTGCCTGGCTGGTGTCCATCGGGCCGGTGTTCATCGGACCGGTGCTCATCGGACCGGCACCTGCGGGAGGACCGTCAGCGGCAGGGACGTTCGGAACTGGCCCGGCGTGAGGGGATCGTCCCGCTCGCTCCAGGGATCCACGTAGGCATCGACCGAGGCCTGGATGGCGGCGTCGAGTTCGCCGGCGAGGCCCTCGGAGTCCTCCACGATCACGGCCCGGAGATGTTCGATGCCCACCCGGGGAACGAAAGCGTAGGTCCGCTCCAGCCAGTTGGCGCGTTCCCGGTAGTACTGCATGAAGCGGCCGGTCAGGACCTTGACCTCCTCCGGGTCATCCACGGTGGCCAGCAGGTCGCCCTTGCGGATGTGAGCGCCCGCAGCTCCGCCGACGTAGATCTCCCAGCGGCCGCCCTCCACGGCCACTACCCCCACGTCCTTGACCAGCGATTCGGCGCAGTTCCGCGGGCAGCCGGACACGGCGAGTTTCAGCTTGGCCGGTGCTTCGATGCCCTGGAACCGGGATTCGATCTCGATGCCGAGCTTGGTGGAATCCCCGGTCCCGTAGCGGCAGAAGTCCTTGCCCACACAGGTCTTCACCGTCCGGAAGCTCTTGCCGTAGGCGTAGCCGGAGGGCATGTCCAGTTCCGCCCAGACCTGCGGCAGGTCCTCCTTGGGGATGCCCAGGAGGTCGATGCGCTGCCCGCCGGTCAGTTTGATCAGCGGGACGTTGTGCTTCTCGGCGACGTCGGCAATGCGGCGGAGCTGCTGGACGGACGTGACGCCGCCCTTCATCTGCGGGACCACTGAGAAGGTTCCGTCGCGCTGGATGTTGGCGTGGACGCGGTCGTTGATGAACCGGGCATCGCGTTCGTCGATGTATTGGTCCGCGAGCATCATCTTCAGCAGCGAGGCCAGCCCCATCTTGGACTTTGCATCCTCGGCGCTCCCCGGGGCCAGGGCCTGGAACACCGAGGAGACGGACCTTAGCCCTCGTTTACGGATTTCCGCCATCAGCGCGGCTTTGTCCAGCGGGATACCGGGCACGTAGTAGCTGGCGGCCGGGTCCTCCTCCACGGCACCGTCCGCTGCCCACTCCACCACCTGCTTCACCAGCAGCTTGCAGGAGCCGCAGCCTTTGCCGGCGCGGGTGGCATCCATGGCGCCGGCCACGGTGTTGCAGCCGTCTTTGACGACGCCGACCAGCGCCTTCTTGCTGACCCCGTTGCAGTTGCAGACCTGGGCGTCGTCGTCGAGTTCGGCCACGCCGACGTCCTCCGCCGGTGTCCCCAGATCGAACATCAGCCCGATCCGTTCCTCCGGCAGGGGCATGCCGCGGTCGTAGGCCTGGGTCAGGAAGGCCACCTTGCGGCTGTCGCCGAGCAGGGTGGCGCCCACCATCTTGTTGTCCCGGACCACGATGGACTTGAAGATGCCCCGGCTGGGCTCGGAGAAAACGATTTGTTCGTCTGTGTCCCGTTCCGGACCGTGCAGGCCCATGGATGCCACCTCGACGCCTGCCACCTTCAGTTTGGTGGCGGTGCGGGAACCCAGATAGGCCGACGACGTATCGGCGCCGGTCACGTGGTTGGCCAGCACCACGGCCTGTTCCCAGAGCGGTGCCACCAGGCCGTACACCTGCCCGCGGTGCTGGACGCATTCGCCCACGGCATAGATGTGGTCCTCGTCCTGGACGCGCAGCTGGTCATCCACCACGATGGCGCGTTCCACCGGCAGGCCGCTGAGCACCGCGAGGTCCACGTTGGGGCGGATGCCCGCGGCCACCACCACCATGTCGCACTCGATGTCGGGCCGGTCCCGGAGGCTGACGCCGGTGACCCTGTCGGTTCCCAGGACACCGGTGGTGCGGCTTCCGGTGTGCACCCCGATGCCAAGGGCCTCCACGCTGCGGCGGAGCACCGCACCGCCGTCGGGCCCCATCTGGGCGCTCATCAGGTGACCGGCGGAGTGGACCACCTCCACCTCGAGCCCCAAGCTCCGCAGGCCGTAGGCTGCTTCGAGGCCGAGCAGGCCGCCGCCGATCACCACGGCCCGGCGGTGGTGCTCCTGCTGGGCGTGGGCCACCATTTTGCGGGTGTCGTCGATGGTCCGGAAGCCGAAGATGCCGTGCTTTACGGAGCCGCCCGGCGTGTACAGGCCGTCCATTGGCGGCATGTGCGAGCTGCTGCCGGTGGCGATGATCAGGACGTCATAGGGTGTGACCCGGCCGTCGTTGGAAAAGACATGCTTGGTCGCCTTGTCGATCCTCTCGGCCCGGACACCCGCGTGCAGGTCGATGCCGTTCTCCCGGTACCAGGACAGGGCGTTGAGGAAGATATCAGCGTCGCTCTCCTCCCTGGACAGGACATGGCTGAGCATGATCCGGTTGTAGTTTCCGTACGGCTCATCGCCGAACATGGTGATCTTGAACTGGTCGGCACCGCCCCTGGCCAGGATTTCCTCAACTGCCCGGGCACCGGCCATACCGTTGCCGATCACCACCAGGCGGCGCCGGGTATCCCGGTTGGGTTTGACTGCCTGCGGCCGGGCGCGGTGCCGTTCCGCGAGGCTGGTCATCAGTGCTCCACCATGCCGAGGTCGATGACCAGGGAACCGGCTGCCGTTTCGGGCGCCACCAGGTACAGCTCGATCACCGTTCCGCCCTCAATATCCTCCACCACCCGGAGCGGGACATGGACGTCACCCTTGGCCCCGATCGGGAAGTAGCGCATGGGGACGCCGTTCCGCATCAGCACCACGGTGACAAGTTCACTGCTGGAGTTCCCGCCCCGGAAGTAGAGCGTCTGGTTGATGACGCCGTCGGGGACGTAGTGGGAGAGCTCGCTGTGGATGGGGACAGGTTTCTCCATGCCCACGCCCTGGAACGGGTAGATGCCCTGCAGGAAAAGGTTCTTGGTGATCACGTCAGGATCCTTTCGGCCGGCGGAAAGAGTGGCACAGCCTTATCCTGCTCCGCCGATGTTTCCGGACGCCGGTCACCCCGTAACTTTTCCTTTACGCAAACCTCACCGCCTCCGGGCGGCGCCGGGTGCTCAGCGCCTGGTCCCGTACCTTGTCAGGACCACACCGCCGGGAAATTTCCGGGTCTCCAGCAGGCTCAGGTTCACCCAGTGGTCCAGGGCTGTGAAGAACGGCGTGCCGCCACCTACCAAGACCGGATGGGCGACGATCGCGTACTCGTCGATCAGCCCGGCCCGCATGGCCGCCGCGGCGAGTGTGGCACCGCCGATGTCCATGGAGCCGCCGTCGTCGGCCTTCAGCCGGGTGATCTCGGTGACCGCGTCGCCGGTGACCAGGCGGGTGTTCCAGTCGACCGTGCTGGTCGTCGAGGAGAACACCATTTTCGGCATGTCCCGCCAGCGGCGGGCGAACTCGATCTGCGCCGGCGTGGCGCCGGGCTGCTGGTCGGCGGTCGGCCAGTGGGAGCTCATGGTCTCCCACAGTTTGCGCCCGTACAGCGACAGGGCCGTCGCCCCCACCCGGTCGGACCACCATTGGAACAGCTCGTCGCTCGGTACGCTCCAGCCGAGGTTGTCGCCGGGAGCGGCGATGTAGCCGTCCAGGCTCACGTTCATCGCGAAGGTCAGGTTGCGCATGGCGTCAGTCTCCCGTGCGTGGGTATCCGTTGTACAGACCAGCACGGCGCGGAGAATCACCGGTCAGACCGCACCGAGGGCCAGTTGACCACCAGGCCAGGCCGCGCTCAGGCCGGGGCGAGCACGCCCTGGTCCATTGAATACCTGAGCCAGCGGCCGGCATCATCGGTCCGCGATTTTTCGCTCTTCCGCGCGCACCGGGCAAACCATTCACGCAGGGCGCGGTCGTGGCTGACCATGACCAGGGTCCCGGTGAAGCCCTCGAGCACTTCCTCCAACTGCTCCACCAGAACGGGAGCCAGGTGGTTGGTCGGTTCGTCCACGATGAGGGTGCCGTAGCCGCCCAGGAGCAACCGGGCCAGGGCCAGGCGGCGCTGCTGGCCTGCGGACAGGCTGCCCACCGGGACGTGGAATTCGCTGGTGCGGAACAGGCCGAGGCGGAGGAGGGCTTCGGCATGTTCATCGATGTTCCCGCCCAGACCGGCCGCGAAAGCCGGCAGCAGGCGGAGGCTGGGCCGCTGCGGCAGTTCGAGTTCCTGCTGCAGGTAGCCCACCCGGGCAGGCCGAACCACGGTGCCGCCGGCGGGTTCGAGGGTTCCCGCGAGCACGGAGAGCAGCGTGGACTTGCCTGCTCCGTTGGGGCCGGTGATGAGTATCTTCTCGCCTGCGCCGGCCTGGAAATTTGTGGCACGCAGCCGGCCGGGGACATGGGCCCCCCGGACGGCCAGCACAGGTCCGCCATCGTCGGCGGCCGCAGAAGGTGACGCGCCGTCGTCGGCCACCAGCTCCGCCATCAGCCGCAACGGAACAGGCGGGCGGTCCACCGGGCTTGCCTCCAGACGGCGCAGACGCTCTTGGGCGTTGCGGACCTTGCTGTTCGCTGCTTTCTGCCAGGTGCCCGCCTTGAAGTCGAACCCCACTTTGTCGTTGTCGCGCTGACGGCCGTAGCCCATGGTCCCGGCCACGGTCTCGGCCTGGCGTTTTTCCGCTGCCATCTCATCGATCCAGGAATGGTACTGCTGGACCCAGCGCTCGCGTTCGGCTGCCTTCTCGCGGAGGTAGCCGTCATAGCCGTTGCCGTAGCGGGTCACGGCCCGGCGCTCGGCGTCCACCTCGATGATGGTGGTGGCGACCTTCCTGAGCAGGACGCGGTCGTGCGAGACCACCACCACGGTGCCGCGGTGGGCCGCGAGCCTGTCCTCGAGCCACGCGGTTCCCCGGGCATCGAGGTGGTTGGTGGGTTCGTCAAGGAGCAGGATGTCCGCCGGATCAGCCAGGACGCAGGCCAGCGCTACGCGTTCCTGCTCGCCGCCCGAGAGCGATCCGAGGGTCCGGTTCCGGTCCAGGCCGCCCAGGCCCAGCCGGTCCAGCGCGGCCTCCACCCGGGATTCCGCCGCGTAGCCTTCGCGCAGCTGGTATTCGGTCTGCAGCCTGCCGTAGGTCTCCAGCTCCTCGTCCTCCGCATCGGCCAGCCCCGCCTCCAGCCGGTCAAGCTCCGCTTCGAGGGCGCGCAGCGAGGCCAGGGACGCGTCGATGGCGGCGCCCACGGTGAAAGACTCAGGCAGTCCGTGGGTCTGGGCCAGGTAGCCAACACGGCCGTGGCTGCCCGCGGTGCCTTCGTCCGGCGCTTCGAGTCCGGCCAGGATCCTGAGCAGCGTGGATTTGCCGGCACCGTTTTCACCCACAATGGCCACATGTTCGCCGGCGTTGATCACCAGATCAATGCGCTCGAGAAGCTGGCGGTCCCCATAGCCATGGGAAACGCCGGACAGGTGGAGATGTTCAGTCAAAGTAAGTCCTCGGGTTTCCCGGGCCGGCCTGCCGGTTCAGGTCAGGCCCGTCAAGCAACGCGGGGTCACTTACGGCCCATTATTCCCTCTCAAAGTCAATGGGTCGTTGCAACTTTGGGGCTAGGCTGCGGCGGCGATGAGTTGGCGCATACGTTGTTTGGGGGTCTCGAGGTTCAGTGTGGGGCGTGGCCGGTTGTTGAGTTTGTTGGCG
>NZ_JBPZHC010000011.1:0-197006 GCF_051857465.1 Pseudarthrobacter cremeus
CCAACAAACTCAACAACCGGCCACGCCCCACACTGAACCTCGAGACCCCCAAACAACGTATGCGCCAACTCATCGCCGCCGCAGCCTAGCCCCAAAGTTGCAACGACCCATTGACTTTGAGCGCGGTTTTCGGGACTTATCTGACCCCGCGTTGCTGTGGCGCCTTGGCTTTGGGAGCCCTGGGAGTCTTGGGTTCCTTCGGCGGCAGGCTGGCAACGTGGTCAAGCGCCTTACTGATCCAGGCGCGGACGCGCGCGTCGTCGCCGTCGCCCTCTTCATTCCAGACCTCCGGCAGGCCGGTGTAGCCGCCCATGGGCCGCTCGGCGGGCCCGAACGGGACGGTCCGCTCTGTGCTTTCGAGTACTTCCCGGTCCGCGTCCGCCAGCTTCACGCCGATGGTGGGCCCGAACAGGCCGGCGAACATGTTGCCGTTCACAAACGCTCCGAGGTTGCCGAACATCGGCTTCACCACCACCTGCGGATGTTCCGGGACGACGGAACGGAAGCGTTCCTTGTCTGCATCAGACGCTTTGGCCATTTCCATAATTCCTCCAGGGTTGGTACGGCGTGGACCTGTTGGCAGGATATGCCTGCAGCAGAGGGAGGTACAGGACCCCCGAATGGGCAGTGGTAAATACTTCCCGGAAACTCCTGTACAGTTGATTTTGTTGTTGTGTTTATGCAGTTGGTAGTTCAGGCAGTACGCGCGGTCGAAAGTCCGCGTTCTTCTGAAGTAGCGGTTTTGAACACCCCACACCGGAGGACCCGAAAGTCGGGACTTTTCCTCCACCTTCACGAAGGACAAAAATAATGGCTACTGGTACCGTCAAATGGTTTAACGCTGAAAAGGGCTTCGGCTTCATTTCCCCCGATGACTCCTCACAGGACGTTTTCGCTCACTACTCCGCGATCGCCTCTTCCGGCTTCCGCTCACTCGAAGAGAACCAGAAGGTTTCCTTCGAAACCGAGCAGGGCCCCAAGGGTCCCCAGGCCGTCAACATCCAGGCACTCTAATTCATTAGAGACTCTGGGGCCTTAGGGTTTCATTTTCAAAAGCAGGGCCGGTCACTGACCGGCCCTGCTTTTTTGTGTTCTTTTAACCCAGGTGTGCTTTATTCGTCGCTGCTTTATTCGTCGCTCACTCGTCCGGGCTTGGACTCCGCACGTCTTCGTCGCCGATATCGGCAGCGCCCAGGGCGGCAGCCGCGGCCGTGTGGACGGCCTCATGCTCACGGACCCGGATCTCCGGGTGGTGCAGGTCAAGGGCCGGGCGTTCCGAGCGGATCCGGGGGATGGAGGTGAAGTTGTGGCGCGGCGGCGGGCAGGAGGTTGCCCACTCGAGCGAGGCGCCGAAGCCCCAGGGATCGTCGACTTCCACCCGGTGGCCGCGGCGCCACGTCAGGTACACGTTGAACAGGAACGGGATCATGGAGGCGCCCAGAAGGAAGGACGAGATGGTGGAGAACTGGTTCATCCAGATGAAGTTGTCCTCCACGAGGTAGTCGGCGTAGCGGCGGGGCATGCCCATGACGCCGAGCCAGTGCTGGATGAGGAACGTTCCGTGGAAGCCCAGGAACAGCATCCAGAAATGGATCTTGCCCAGGCGCTCGTTCAGCATGCTGCCGGTGAACTTGGGCCACCAGAAGTAGAAGCCGGCGAACATGGCGAACACCACGGTCCCGAACACCACGTAGTGGAAGTGGGCCACCACGAAATAGGTGTCGGAGACGTGGAAGTCCAGCGGCGGTGAGGCCAGGATGATGCCGGTCAGCCCGCCGAAGAGGAACGTGACGATAAAGCCCAGGCTCCACAGCATGGGCGTTTCGAACGTCAGCGAACCGCCCCACATGGTGCCGATCCAGTTGAAGAACTTCACGCCCGTGGGCACCGCGATGAGCATGGTCATAAAAGCGAAGAACGGCAGCAGGACCGAGCCGGTCACGTACATGTGGTGGGCCCACACCGTCATGGACAGGGCGGCGATGGCAATCGTGGCGTAGATCAGGCCCTTGTAGCCGAAGATCGGTTTCCGGCTGAAGACCGGGAAAATCTCCGAGACGATGCCGAAGAACGGCAAGGCGATGATGTACACCTCGGGGTGGCCGAAGAACCAGAACAAATGCTGGTAAAGGATCGGGCCGCCGTTTTCGGGATCGTAGATGTGGGCGCCGAAGCGGCGGTCCGCACCGAGGGCGAACAGCGCTGCGGCCAGCGGCGGGAAGGCCATGATCACGAGGATGGACGTGACCAACGTGTTCCAGGTGAAGATCGGCATCCGCCACATGGTCATGCCGGGGGCGCGCATGCAGATGATGGTGGTGATGAAGTTGACCGCACCGAGGATGGTGCCGAAACCGGACAGGACCAGGCCGAAGACCCACAGGTCACCGCCGACACCGGGGCTGAACAGCGTGTTGGAAAGCGGATTGTAGGCAAACCAGCCGAACGATGCCGCCCCCTGCGGCGTGATGAAGCCGGACATCGCGATGGTGGAACCAAAAAGGAAGAACCAGAAAGCCAGCGCATTGAGCCGGGGGAAAGCCACGTCGGGGGCGCCGATCTGCAGCGGCATGACAAAGTTCGCGAACCCTGCAAAAAGCGGTGTGGCGAACATTAGCAGCATCGCGATGCCATGCATGGTGAAGAGCTGGTTGTACTGCTCCTTGGTCTGCAGGATCTGCATGCCGGGCTGGAACAGCTCGGCGCGGATCAGCAGTGCCATCACGCCGGCAAGCAAGAAGAACACGAACGACGTGATCAGGTACATGTAGCCGATGGTCTTATGGTCCGTGGTGGTGATCCACTTGACCACGACGCTGCCTTTGCGCCGGGGTACTACAGCCGGCGCGGCGGTAGCTGCGACGCCTTCAGATGTATGTCCGGTAATGGCCATTTCTTACCTCACAGATCCCTCTGCAGAGCAGTCGGGGCCCCTTTCCTGAGCCCTTACTTTGCAGGCTACTCGGATGTGGGGCGCCCGGAAAGGGTTTCGGCAAGCTCAGCCGCGGTCAGTGCAGTCCCATGGCGTTCCGGACCTCGTTCAGGATGTGCTGCATGGCGGTTTCGGCAGCAATCGCGTCCCCGCTTGCCACGGCCGCTGCAACATCCTCGTGGGCCTGAATTGCCTCACTCCGCGGCTTGAACGGCATCAGCCCCTGCCGCGTCCGGCTGGTCAGCACCTCGGCCACCATGGCGTCCAGCGCCATGAACATCTCATTGCCGCAGCTCGCCAGCAGCAGGCGGTGGAACTCGATATCGGCCGCGAGGAAGGCCTCCAGTTCGCCGGCCTCGCCCAGGCGGCGCAGATCGGCAGCAAGGGAAACGAGCCTGGCGCGTTCAGCGGCGCTGGCCCGGCGGGCGGCGCCCGCCGCGGCGATGGGTTCGACGGCGATGCGGAGCTCGGTGAGGCTGCTGTACTGGATCTCGCGCCGGTCCGAGGCCAGCCGCCACCGCACCAGCTTGGGGTCGAACACATTCCAGAGCCGGCGCTCCTGCACGACAATTCCCACCCGCCTCCGCGAGTAGACCAGGTTCATGGACTCCAGGACCTTCATGGTGTCCCGCGCTACTGTCCGGGAGATGCCGTACTCGTGCTGCAGGAAATCAAGGGTGAGGCGGCTGCCCGGAGCGAGGGTGCCGCCGGCGATGGCTGAGCCAACCGCCTCAAGAACCCGTTCGTGCATTGCGGGGGAGGCCCCGCCGTCGTGCGTGTTATCCGCGTCCTGAAGTGTCGCCGTCGACATCTTTCCTGCCTTCCTCTGCGCTGCGCGCCCTCCCAGCGTACCCAAAAATAACCCAAAGGTATGACTTGTGACACCTAAAGATAGTATCTGTGGCAGAAAATGGTGATACCTTATCTCCCGGCGCACTTTCCACCGTGCGCTACGAGCTTCTTCCCTAAGCCAACGGCGTCTTCTTCGGAGGTAAAACATGCAGAATCAAGCCACCCACCTGGTGGTGATGGGCGTTGCCGGATCGGGCAAGTCCACCATCGCGGCAGCCCTGTCCCGGCAGCTTGGCTGGGCCTGCGCCGAAGCGGACGAGTTCCACCCGCAGGCCAACATCGACAAGATGTCCCGGGGCATTCCCCTGCAGGACGGGGACCGGTGGCCCTGGCTTCAGCTGATCCAGGACTGGATGACCGCCAAGGCCCAGGCCGGCGAGTCCACCGTCCTGACCTGCTCCGCCCTCAAACAGAGCTACCGCAGGCTCCTGTCCGAAGCCGACGGACGCGTGCTGTTCATCCACCTCGACGGCGGCCCCGAGCTGATCGGCGAGCGGATGCAGGGCCGTGAAGGACACTTCATGCCGCCCGCTCTCCTGCCCAGCCAGCTCGCCACGCTGGAGCCACTGACCGGCGGCGAACTCGCCGCCGGCAGCCTGCGCCTGGACATCTCGCAGTCCCCGGAGGAGCTCGTCCGGGCGGTCATCGCCGCGCTCAAGCTCCCCGCCCCGCACGCGTCCTAACTTTTCACATCCCCAATTAGTTCAGTTTCAAAGGAGAATCATGGTCATCGAAGGATGGACCCAAACGCTGGGAGCAGTCCCCCTGCTCCTCATCGCCGCGGCAGCAATTCTGGTGCTGCTGTTCCTGATCATCAAGCTGCGGATGCACGCACTCGTCGCCCTGATCGTGATCAGCCTCGCCACCGCCTTCGCCACCGGCATCCCCGCCAACCAGGTGGTGCCGGTTCTTATCAACGGCTTCGGGACCACCCTGGGCACTGTGGCGCTCCTGGTCGGCCTGGGCGCCATGCTGGGCCGGATCGTTGAAACCAGCGGCGGCGCGAAAGTCCTCGCCGACTACCTGATCGGCGTCTTCGGCGAGAAGCGCGCCCCCTTCGCCCTGGGCCTGGCGTCCCTGATCTTCGGCTTCCCCATCTTCTTCGACGCCGGCCTGGTGGTCATGCTTCCCGTGGTCTTCGCCGTGGCACACCGCCTGGGCGGGGGAGTGCTGCGGTACGGCCTCCCGGCTGCCGGCGCATTCTCCGTCATGCACATCTTCCTGCCGCCGCACCCGGGGCCCGTCTCCGCGGCCGCGTTCTTCGATGCGAACATCGGCCTGGTCCTGATCGCAGGCCTCATCACCGCCATCCCCACCTGGTACGTCACCGCCTACCTGTTCGGCCTGTGGACCGGCAAGAAGCTGGTCCTTCCGGTCCCGGAGATCCTGGGCCACGCCAGCGCCGAAGCCGAGTCCCACCCGCCGCGTTTCCGCACCATCATCGGCCTGCTGCTCCTGCCGCTCGTCCTGATCTTCATCAACACCGGCCTGAACACCCTGGCCTCCTCAGGCGTCCTGTCCGAGGGGGTCAAGAAGGAACAGTGGTTCCAGATCCTGCGCACCATCGGTGAAACCCCGGTGGCCCTGCTGATCGCCGTCCTGGTGGCCGTGTACGTCCTGGGCAACCGCCGCGGCAAGGACTCGGGCGCCATCGAGAAGCTGCTCGAATCCTCACTGGGCCCGGTCTGCTCCGTTATCCTGATCACCGGCGCCGGCGGCATGTTCGGTGGCGTGCTCCGCGCCTCCGGCATCGGCGCCGCACTGGCCGACGTCCTGGGCAACCTGGGCATCCCGCTGATCCTGGCCGGCTTCCTGATCTCCGCCATCCTGCGCATCGCCCAGGGCTCGGCCACCGTGGCGCTGACCACCACCGCCGGCCTGATCGCCCCTGCCGTGGCCATGGCCGGCCTGACCGGCATGCAGGTGGCCGCACTGGTCATCGCCGTGGCCGCCGGGTCTGTGGTGGTCTCCCACGTCAACGACTCCGGCTTCTGGCTGGTGGGCCGCTTCTTCGGCATGGACGTCAAGACCACCCTGAAGACCTGGACCGTGATGGAAACCCTGATCGGCGTCATGGGCTTCGCCATCGCGGCGGTCCTGTTCATGCTCGCCGGGGTGGCGGGCTGACGCCCCAACCCCAGCCAACGGCTGACTGATTTGCTGCGCGGGGCGGCCGGTGGGAACACCGGCCGCCCCGCCGTCGTTGTGCCAGCGGCACCCTTTTTCGGGAACGAACCAATCAAAGGACACCCCTTGACCCCTCGCACCATTGTGATCACCGGCGCCAGCGACGGCATCGGCGCAGCAGCCGCACGGACCTTGGCGAAGGCAGGGGAGCGGGTGGTCGTCGTCGGCCGTTCCGCGGAGAAGACGCAGGCCCTCGCCAAGGAACTCGACGCCGACTACTTCGTCTGCGACTTCGCCGACCTCGCCCAGGTCCGCACCCTTGCCGCGCAGCTGAAGGAGAACTACCCGCGGATCGACGTGCTGGCCAACAACGCAGGCGGCATCATGGGCAAGCACCTGCGCACCGTGGACGGCAACGAATCCACCTTCCAGATCAACCACTTGGCTCCGTTCCTGCTCACCACGCTGCTGATGGACACCCTGACGGCCAGCAAAGCCAAGGTCATCAACACCGCCAGCGGCGCCAACAGCTTCGGCAAACTGGACCTCTTCGACCTCAATGCCGAGCACACCTACTCCACCAACCGCGCCTACGGCACGGCCAAACTCGCCAACATCCTCTTCACCTCCGAGCTGCACCGCCGCTTCGGCGAGCAGGGAATCACGACGGCGGCGTTCCACCCCGGCGTGGTGCGCACCAACTTCGCGGCAGAGTCCACCAGCCCCTGGCGGCACGCCTACAAGACCCTGCTCAACCGCTTCATGCTGACACCGGACCAGGGCGCCGACACGCTGCTGTGGCTGATCAAGGGCACCGCCGGCACCGACTGGATCTCCGGCGCCTACTACTACAAGCGCGCCCTGGCCAAGGCCAACGCGCAGGCCTATGACGCCGAGCTGGCGCGCGGGCTCTGGGACGCGAGCGAAGAGCTGGTCAAAGTAGCCGTCTGACCGGTCCGCGCCTCAGGCTCCGGCCGCCAGGGCCTCGCCGATGATCCGGGCGCCTTCGGGAAAGGCGCCCGGATTCGGGCCGGAATAGTTCAGCCTGATGTACGGTCCGGCAGGTTCGGCTGGGAACCACTCCGTTCCGGCGGCGATGATGACCCCTGCGTCCTCGCAGCGACGGGCAAGCTTGGCGGCATCGGTCCCGTCGGGCAGGCGCAGCCACAGGTTCAGCCCGCCGTGGGGCAAGCCTTCAAGGTGGGCCTGCGGGACATGCTGGCGCAGGCTGGCGGCGAGAAGGTCGCGGCGTGACAGGAGCTGCTGGCGGAGGCTGCGTAGGTGCGTCTGCCAGCCGGGCTGGGTCACCACATCCAGTGCTGCAGCCTGCAGGAGGCCGCTGACGTACATGGACTCGGCGGCGCGCTGGGCGAGGATCCGCTCACGGGCGGGGCCGCGGGCGATGACGGCGGCGATGCGGATGGCCGGGGACACGCTCTTGGTCAGCGACCTGATGTAGACCACATGGCCGGAGTCGTCCCGCGAAGCTACGGGCACAGGACTGGTGGAGATGCCGAAGTCGTGCGCCCAATCGTCCTCCACCATAAAAGCTCCGTGCCGTCGCAGCAGCTCGAGGACCTCCTCGCCCCGCCCCGTAGCCCACTGCGCGCCGGTGGGGTTTGCGTAATTGGGCTGGGCGTAGAAAACCCGTGCCCCCGTCTCCTCAAAGGCGCGGGCCAGCTCGGCCGGATCTGGCCCCTCCGGACCGCTGGGCACCGGCACCACGCGCACGCCCGTCTGGGCTGCCGCCAGGATGGCACCCCAGTACGTGGGTGACTCCATCAGCAGCGGCTGGCCCGCGCCCACCAGCGCCCTGAAGATGGAGCTGAGCCCGCTCTGGCTGCCCGGCAGCACAATGACGTCGCTCGGCTGGGGCGGAGTGATCCCGGCCAATGTGGAGGTACCCAGCTCGTGGGCAAACCACGACTGCAGCTCCGGGAGCCCTGCCGCCGGAGGACGCGAGAGGGCGGCATCGCCACGTGCGGCCCGCGTCAGGGCAGCCCGGACCAGCCGCTCCGGCAAAAGCTCACGGTCCGGATACCCCGAATGGAACGAGATGGCGTTGTTCGGCACATCACGCATCGTGTTCGACGCGGAAGGCAGCACCGACTGCGGGGAACGCAGCGCAGCAGTCTGCCAGCCGTAATCCGAAGGGCGCGCCGTTCGGACGGCGCGCATGAACGTCCCGACGCCGGGCCTGCTCTCGATCAGGCCCTGGGCTGTCAGGGTCTGAAGCGCCTTCTGCACGGTCACCGGGCTGGCTTGGTACGCAGCCACCAGTGACCGGGTGGACGGCAGCCGCGATCCGGGGGCCGCCGAATTCATCCACTGCTGCAGTGCAAGAACAATCCGCGAACTGCTATCGTTGTTCATGAAGGCTAATAGTAGCGCTACTCTCCCGGTTAGCCCAGTGGTACTGCCCCGGTCCGTCACCGGGATCTGGTGGGGACTCTTGGGAGTTTTGGCATTTTCGTTCACCGTGCCGTTCACCCGCCTGGCGGTCTCCGGCCTGTCGCCGCTGTTCATCGGGTCCGGTCGGGCAGTGGTGGCCGCGGTGCTCGCCGCCGCGGCCCTTGCCCTGACCCGGCAACAGTTTCCTTCACCCCGGATCTGGGCGCGGCTTGCGCTGGTTGCCGGGGGCGTCGTCGTCGGCTTCCCGCTGCTGACCTCCTTTGCCCTGACCTCCGTGGAAGCAGGACACGGCGCCGTGATCATCGCCCTGCTGCCCGCGGCCACCGCCACGGCAGCGGTGCTCCGCACGGGTGAACGTCCGCCCGCAGCATTCTGGGCGGTCCTGATCCTAGGCTCGCTGGCCACCATCACGTTCGCCTTTGTACAGGCAGGCGGAATCGGGCGGCTGCAGTGGGCGGACCTGCTGCTCCTGGCCGCAGTCGTTGCCGGGGCGATCGGATACGCCGAAGGCGGACTGCTGGCGCGGGAGCTGGGGGCGTGGCGGACCGTCTCCTGGGCGCTGGTCCTGGCCTCGCCGCTGATGGTGGTCCTGGCAGCGCTGGCCATTGCCGACCAGCCGCCGTCGGCCTCACCCCTTCAATGGGGCGCTTTCGCCTATCTCGGCGTGGTGAGCATGTTCCTGGGCTTCTTCGCCTGGTACCGCGGTCTCGCCATCGGCCCCATGGCCCAGGTGAGCCAGATCCAGCTCATC
Organism: Pseudarthrobacter cremeus; assembly: GCF_051857465.1. Taxonomy (NCBI): domain Bacteria; kingdom Bacillati; phylum Actinomycetota; class Actinomycetes; order Micrococcales; family Micrococcaceae; genus Pseudarthrobacter; species Pseudarthrobacter cremeus. Next base: position 9,075 of record NZ_JBPZHC010000011.1, read on the forward strand.
CAGCCGGTCCTGAGCATCTGCTGGGCGGCAGTGCTACTGGGGGAGGCCCTGACCTGGAGTACGGTCATTGGCGGCCTGGCGGTCATAGCCTGTGCCGGCGCAGCCGTCCGTGTCCGGCTTTTCCGGCCGAGCACGCCCCCCGCTGAGATCCACCCTGAACGAATCCCCACCCCTTGACAGGACCTGCCATGTACATTCCAGCTCACTTCGCTGCCGATTCTTCGGACGTTGACCAGCTCCTTAGCCACCCGGCGGCGGCCAACCTGGTCACCATGACCGCTGACGGGCTCCTGGCGACGCTGCTGCCCTTCGTTTACGATCCTTCTGCGGGCGTGCACGGTGCGCTGTACGCGCACGTCGCCCGGAACAACCCTCAATGGTCCAGTGCGCCGATCGGCGATGCGATGGTCATCGTGCAGGGACCGGACGGCTACATCTCGCCTTCCTGGTATCAGTCCAAAGCCGAACACGGCCGGGTGGTGCCCACCTGGAACTACTCGACGGCGCACGTCTACGGCAGGCTGGTCATCCATGATGACACCGGCTGGCTGGCCGGGCACGTCCGGCAGTTGACCGACCTGCACGAGGCGGGCCGGGAACAGCCATGGTCCGTGGACCATGCGCCGGAACGCTTCATCGCCGGGCAACTGCGAGCCGTCGTGGGGATTGAACTGGTCATCAGCCGGATCGAGGCTAAGGAAAAAAACAGCCAGAACCGCTCCGACGCCGATGCGGCCGGGGTGGTGGCGGGACTTCTGGCGGGCGGGCAGGAAGCCAGCGCCGCCTCCGTCGGGCGTTGCCGCCGGAAAGCCTGACCCGGACGCCTGAGCCGGGGCTATGAAGCCGTTGCCCTGACCTGGCCGGTGGATTCGCGGAAGATGAGCTTCATCGGGGCCAGGGTCAGGCCGTCATCGGTGGGCTGCCCGCCGCGGATCCTGGTGATCAGTTCGCCCATGCTCCGGGCGCCCAGCGCCTCCAGGTCCATGTGCACCGATGAAATCGATGGGATGAAGTACTTGGATTCGGCCATGTCGTCCCAGCCGAACACACTGACCTGGTCCGGCACCGTGATGCCATGCTCGTGCAGCGCGCGGATCACTCCCATGGCCATGGTGTCGTTGGCGGCCACCACAGCAGTGACGTCCGGCAGGGCGGCGATGTCCTGCCCGGCGGTGTAGCCGGAGGCGGAGGACCAGTCCCCGGCCGCGATGCCCAGCGACGTCAGGCCCAGCTGGGCGATGGTTTCCTCATAGACCGCCAGGCGGTTCCGGGCGGATGGCCAGGCGGAGGGTCCGGCCACGTGGAAGAAATTCCGGTGGCCGAGGGAGGCCAGGTGCTCCACGATCTGGGCCGCTGCGCTGCCGTCCGCGAGGCTGCCACGGGCACGCATCCGGTTGTCATACTCACCGGCCACCACCATCGGCACATTGGGCGCCTCGTCCGGGGATGCACCGAGCTTGGCCGGCCGCGGAACGAAGGAGAGGATGCCGGCGATGTCATCAGCGGCGAGCAGTCCCTGGAGTCGGCCGGCGCGGGCCTGGGCTGTTCCTTCCATTGCCACCACGTCTATGCGGAAGCCGGCGGCATGAGCAACCTCCGCGGCGCCGTTGAGCATGCGGAGGGGGAAATACAGGGACGCCTCCGGCACCACCACCACGAGCCGGTACAGCTCGCGGGAACGCAGGGACCGTGCCGCGAGGTTTGGTGTGTAGTTGAGTTCAGCCAATGCCTTTTCCACGCGATCCAGCGTTGCGGGTTTGAGCTTGGCTTTGTCCTTGAGGTAACGGGACACGGTCTGGTGCGATACGCCTGCCAGCTCCGCCACGTCGTAGATGGTGGGTGCCTTAGACCGGCCAGGTCTTACTGCTGACTGCACCATGGCGTCCCTTCAGATGTTCTTCCAGCGGCCGTCGCGGGAGGGATCCGGCTCCAGCCTAATCCCTCCCGCATCACCGCAGCCCGCGCGGGCGTCCGTGGCTCAGGCGGGTCCGCCGGAGTCCCATTTCTGCAACAGGCCGCACATGCCGAAGATCCATTCCGGAGTGGCCGGCGCTGTCCGGGACACCCCCGCATCCTTGAAGTGGCTGAATCCGCCCTCGGCCAGGTCCGCCAGCCACTGTTCGGTCCGCGCGGCTTCGGGCGCGATCCTTTCGCGCCAGAGTTCCTGCCAGCCCGGGACCCGGTGCTGGATGAGCCGGACGGCATCGCGGTGGAAGCGTTCGACGGCGGCGAAGTCGCCCGCCTGCGCAGCCTCCTTGAGCCGGTGGTAGCCGGCAAGCGCCGCGTCCCGCCGGGTGAGTGCAGAGTCGCCCAGCGAGTCCGACGCTGGGACCGGACCGCCGTCGAGCGCTGCGGTCCGGGCGTACCGTTCCGGGTCAGCCACGATGTCCGCCTCAAAGGTCAGGACGGCGTCGCCTGCTTCGGGGAGTCCGGCGTTCTGCATGATGGCGAGGATGTCCAGCCCGCCGGTGTTGATGATCCGATGGATGGTTCCCGGGCTGAACCACAGCAGGTCGTTGGAAGCCAGTTCGTGGGATTCGTAGCCGGAGGCGGTGATGGTTTCCACCCGCCCGGTTCCGCCCAGCACCAGGTAGGCCTCGGTGGAGGCGGTGTGCAGGTGCGGGGAGCCGCCGCAGACGCCGTCGGCCGCCTCCCAGTCGTAGACGCCGAGCCGGGTGAGGGCCACCGCGCCGGGGAAGGCAGCGGCCTGCCGGGTGACGGTCATGCGGTGGCCTCCAATGGCTGCTGGCGGAGCGCATCACCGGCGGCGGCCGCAAGGTTCTCCAACCGCTCCCCGTCGGAATCGCCGTCGGCAATCACCACGGCGTACCGGTTCTTCATGGTGGCGCCGGTGGCGAAGATGACTTCGGCGCTGAAGAAGGGGGCGGGCCCGAAGCAGGCGAAGGGCTCGGACCGGGCGAACCATTCAGGCGGGTGCTGGGCGTTGGCAGTGTCGTCGACGATCAGTACGGTGGAAAATCGGCAGGTGTCATCGTGCTGGCCCACGAACGCGAGCCACGGACCGCGGGTGCCCCTCAGTGCCTCGCCGGTGGCTCCGCCCGGTCCGGCGATCCTGCCGCCGGCGAATTCGCGCGGTCCGCGCCAGAACAGTCCGCCGTAGCCGGCGTTCTCGCGGCCTTCGGTGGTGGGGGAGCCGATCTGGACATCGGCCCCGGAAACGTTGGTCATCTCCGTTTCGAAAACCAGCGTCCAGGAGTTGCCGTCCTGCCCGGGGCTGATCCGGATGCTCCGGGTTTCATCCACCACGTGCTTGCCGGCCTGGGTCCACCAGCTCAGCGCGTGGGTGAAACTGAACGAGCCGCCGTCGAGCCCTGCGTCGATCACCCGGTCGTGGCGCATGGCGCCGTTGTTGGGCAGCCACTTGTAGTCCTCGCCGCGGCGGAAGCTGGGGCCGCCCCAGAAGTTATCCTCGCCTAAGTGGGGCAGTGACCAGGCGATGCCCTTGTGCCAGACGTGGTCCCAGGGGCGGTAGACGCTGACGGTCTCGCCGGCGGTGGTCCGCAGCGGGTGGAAGAACGGCCGCGGTGATTCGCGCTGTTCGTCGGTGGCGTCGTAGGTGTAGGTGGCGATCTCCAGGTCCCCCAGGGAGACGGTCAGGGACTGGTTGTCATCGCGCCAGGACAGGGCGGTTGCGGAGTTCATGCGTTGAGTGCTTCCTCTTGTTTCCAGGGTTCCAGATGGCCGTCCATGCGGGTGAAGAACGGGCTGGCTTCGTCGATCTGGCCCCGGGCAATGGTGTTTCCGCTGACGCTGGACGCGTAGATCGCGGCGGCCAGTTCCATGGTCGCGTAGGCGTCACCGATGGAGACCGGCGCGGCCTCGCCGCGTTGCAGGCTTCGGATGACCGCTGCATATTGCGCCGTGTGCCCGCTTTGCTGGTCCTCACCCTGGGCCCAGAGTCCGACGACGGCGTCCTGGCCGGGTGCCGGGGTCACCGTCCAGTTGTCGTCGGTGTAGCCGTAGAGATGGTCAAGTTCAACGGTTGCGTTTTCGTAGTCCAGCCTCAGGTAGGATGTCTCGCGCGGCGAAATCACGGAGTTGATGATGGTGGCGATGGCTCCGGATTCGAACCGGACCACAGCGGCTGAAGCATCCTCGGTATCGGTCTTGCGGGCGAGCTTGCCGGCGAAGGCTGTGACCTCGGCCCAGGGTCCCCACATGTGGAGGAGGAGATCGAACTGGTGGATGCCGTGGCCCATGGTGGGGCCGCCCCCCTCCACGTCCCATAGGCCGCGCCACGGCACATCGAAGTACGGCTGGTCCCGGAACCAGAGGGTGTTGCACGTTCCCACCAGCTGCCTGCCCAAGGCACCTGAGCGCTGCAGGGCCAGGAGCCGCTGGGCGCCGGAGCCGAACCGGTGCTGGAAAATGCAGCTCAGGGACCCGGCGGAGGCGGCTTCGGCGGCTTCGAGCTGCCGCATCTCGTTCAGGGACAGGGCCGGCGGTTTCTCGATAACGGCATTCAGGCCGTAGGAGAGCGCCTCGAGAGCCAGGGGGAAGTGGCTCGACGGCGGGGTGCAGATGGCGACGAGATCCAGGCCGCCGCCGTCGGCCGCTTCCGCAAGGCTGGCTGCCGTGCGGGTGATGCCCCATTTGGCCGCGAAAGCCTCCGAGCGTGAGGCGTCGATGTCGATGGCCACGGCCAGCTCCACGCCCGGCTGCTGCAGGGCTTCGGCGTGGGCGTTGGCGATGCCGCCGGTGCCGATGAAGGCGACGCGGATTGGTTTGGTGCCTTGGGTGTCAGTCATGGTTACTTCCGGAGTGAGGACGAGAGTTCGTCGATGAAGGGCTGTGCGGCTTTTTCCGGGGTGGTGCGTTCGAAAAGGATGTCCGAGGTGTAGCGGCTGAGGATGTCCGTGATGGCGCTTCCGCCGGCCGGGGTGATGGGCGGGGCGGGCCGGACTTCGTCGGCGATGGCGTTGGTGAAGCTGATGGCGGCCTTGTCTGTGGCGCTGAGCTTGGGTGCGATGGCTTCACGGATTTTGGTGTTGGCCGGGATGCCGCGTTCGGTGAGCATGATGTCCGCGGCGGTCTGGTTGTTGGTCAGGTAGTTCAGGAACTTCTCGGCGGCCTTTTGGTGCTTGGTGCGGGAGGACACGGACCAGAACATGGAGGGCTTGTAGTAGGCGCCGGCTTCCTTGGACGTTGATTCGCCGGGCAGGCGCAGCAGCTTCAGCTCCTGGCCGGCAGCGCCCGAGTAGGCGGTCAGTTGGGTGCTGAAGACACCGGCAAACCCCATCTGGTTCTTGGCGAGGGCGGTCTGGTTCAGGGACGCCGAGGCGTTTTCGATGATGGCCGAGGGCTTGGGGCCGGCGCCGGACTTTGAGAGCTCCACGGTGTGCTTCCAGAACGAGACCAGGGTTTCAGGCTTGATGACCACCTTGCCGCCGTCGTCGTAGAGGCGGTCCCCATTCTGGCGCGCCCAGATGTAGAGGTCCTGGTCGCCGTACTGGACGCCGACGCCGGTGCCTGCTCCGCTGGCGCTGACCTGCTGGCCGATCTTCCGGTAGTCCTCCCAGGTCCACTTGGTGTCATCGGGCATGGCCACGCCCGCCTTGGCGAGGACGCTGGGGTTGGCCGCGATGCAGAAGGTGGCAACGCCGGTCACGAGGCCCACGAGTTTGCCGTTCACTTCGCCGCTCTTGAGGGTGTCCGGTGCGATTCCGGTGGTGTCCAGGCCGGTGAGCTTCTTCATGTCCAGGAGTGCGCCGCGGTCGCCGTATTCGCGGACGTATTTCTCGTCCATCTGGATGACGTCCGGCGCGTCGTTGGCCGCCACCTGCGTGGCGAGCTTGTCCCAGTATCCGTTCCAGTCGCTGTATTCGCCCACCACCTTGATGTTGGGGTTTTCGGCCTGGAACGCATCGATGACCTTCTGGGTGGCCTTTTGCCGGGCATCGCCGCCCCACCAAGTGAACCGGATGGTGACCGGACCGGTCTCCTCGGCGGCGGGCGTGCCGCCGGCGGCGCAGCCGGACAAGGCCAGGACCGAGGCTGCGACGGCGGCTGAGAGCTTCAGGTAGGTCCGGCGGGTGCGGATGTGGTTCATGGGGTTCCTTTCAGGAGCGGCGTCGACGTCGGCGCCTGATGTGGTGGGGAGCTACTTGATACCGGTGGTGGCGATGCCCTTGACCAAAAATTTCTGGCCGAGGAGGAAAGCGATGAAGACGGGGAGCAGGGAAACGATGGACATGGCGAACAATGAACCCCAGGAGGTGGAGGCCGTGGCATCGACGAAAGCCCGCAGTGCCACCGGGACGGTGAACATCTTCGGATCCGTCAGGTAGATCAGCTGGCTGAAGAAGTCGTTCCAGGTCCAGATGAAGGTGAAGATGGTGGTGGTCGCCAGGGCCGGGACCATGAGCGGCAGGATCACCTGGAGGAAAATGCGGGGATGGCCGGCGCCGTCGATCCTGGCAGCTTCGTCCAGGTCCTTGGGGATGCCGCGGATGAACTGGACCATCAGGAACACGAAGAACGCATCGGTGGCGAGGAGCTTGGGGACGATGATCGGCCAGAACGTGTTCACCCAGCCGATCTGGGAGAACAGGATGTACTGCGGCACGATCACCACATGGAACGGCAGCATGATGGTCAGCAGCATCGCCCCGAACAGCCACTTCTTGCCTTTGAAGTTCAGCCGGGCGAACGCGTAGGCGGCCATGGAGCAGGACACCAGGTTGCCGATGATGCAGCCCAGCACCACCACCGCAGAGTTCAGCAGGTAGGTGGAGAACGGGCTGGCCAGGGCGTTCCAGCCCTCGCTGTAGTTGCCCACCTCGAACGTGGAGAGCAGCAGCCCTGGTTCCCGGAAGATCAGATCGTTGGGCCGGAGCGAGGAGGCGATCATCCAGAGCAGCGGGTAGATCATGGCCAGTGCCGAGACGATCAGCAGCAGGTGCTTACCGACATCGCGGAGGCGGACTGCAAAGCGGGACTTCGGCCCGCGCCCAGAGGTCTTGGGCGGGTCTGCGTCAGCGCCGCCGGGACGGAGAATGGCGGGCCCGGGGGACAGGGGCTGGATTTCAGTCGTCATAGAACACCCAGAACTTTGAGGCGTAGAAGTTGATGGCGGTAAAGGCGCCGATGATCAGCAGCAGGACCCAGGCCATGGCCGAGGCGTAACCCATGTCGAACTGGCCAAAGCCCTTCTGGTACAGGTACAGCGTGAAGAACATCGTCGAGTCCGAGGGCCCGCCGGTGCCGCCGGAGACGATGAACGCCTGGGTGAAGGACTGGAATGCGCCCACGATCTGCAGGACCAAGTTGAAGAAGATGATGGGGCTCAGCAGCGGCAGGGTGATCCGGAAGAACTGCGCCGCCTTGGACGCCCCGTCCACCTGCGCGGCCTCGTAATACATGACCGGGATCTGCCGGAGGCCGGCGAGGAAGATGATCATGGGGCTGCCGAAGGTCCAGATGTGCAGCAGGATGATGGTGCTCAGGGCCGTGCTGGGATCGGAAATCCAGCCCGGGCCTTCGATCCCCACTAGCGCCAGGAACTGGTTCACCAGGCCGGTGGTGCCGAAGATCTGCTTCCACAGAATGGCGACGGCAACGGAACCGCCGAGCAGGGAAGGCAAGTAGAACACGGACCTGTAGAACGGCAGGCCACGGATGCCACGGTCCAGCACCATGGCGATGAACAGGGCCACGGCCAGTTGGAGCGGGACGCCCACCAGGACGTAGATGAACGTGACTCTCAGGGAGTTCTGCAATCGCGAGTCTTCCAGCATCCGGCTGAAGTTTTCGAAACCTACGAGGTTCGGCTCCTGCAGGAGGTTGTAATCGGTAAAGGACAGATATAGCGAGATCAGCATGGGGCCAAGGGTGATGGCAACAAGTCCCACCAGCCACGGAGCCAGGAAAACAAGTGCAGCTTTCGTGTCCCGGGCTTCAGCGACCATGCCCTTGCCTTTGAGCCTGCTGAGCTCGGAGAGGGCGCTCACCGAGCAGCCTCGGCCCGAGGGATGCTGGCCTGGGAAACGGCGCAGCTCTCCCTTGGAGTGGAAGTTGAATGCATGTTGGTTCCTCACTCGGCGGGACGGTACACGGCGACGTGGGCGGTCTTCCGGTTTCAACGGCGATGTTGCATTGGACGCGAATGGCGGTGCTCTTGACCGACGATGCGCCGGCTTCCGACCAGAAAGTGATCGGTAACACAATTATGGTTATCGATCACTTTCTTGTCAACGGATTGCCAGTCTGATCTTTTGAGGCGTCCCCTTCACAGTGAAGGGGCGGGTGGTGGGCCGCCCCTTCACTGTGCCTGTTTTGATGTATCGCCGGGAGGAACCTGGCTTAGGAGGTCGGCGTTCAGGGAGCCAGAGCCGCGCAGACGTCAATGAACGGGCCGGAGGTACTTACCAGCGTGAAAACGCCGTCGGTGCCAACGGTGTAAACGATCTTGCCCGTGTACTGGATGGTGGAAGGTCCGGCGGGCACGTCGCTCGGGAACATGATCAGGCCGTTGTGTCCGGTGGCAGTCACAGTTTGAGTGCCGTCGGGGTTGTAGACAGTTTCCGTGACAGATCCGTCGGTCCTGATGGTGATGGACTCGCCAGCTACCGGCTTCTTGGGATTGGTTCCATAGTTCGTGTAGGTGTTGACCGTGCCTTTGCCGGCTTGAAGGAGGCGAACCTTGTTGCCATTCTTGTCGAAGAATTCCTTGGTGTGCGTAATGGTGCCCGTCCACGACCATTCAAGGTTGAAGTCCGGGCACGCCCAACCGATCGGCAGAAAAATGCGATTCTCGTCGGCGGCCGAGGCCGGTTGGGCAGGAGCCAAGGCCGCGGCGGCAAGAGCCGAGGCCGCCAGTACACGGGTAATGCTGCTTGTTTTCATCGGAATTCCCTTCGGAGGTAACGCGGGTTGGTTTTCTTAGAGTGGCCCCGCGGACTTAACCGGTCCTTAATCTCCTGCGGAACACTGGACCCTCCGCCTGCCCCGGGAGCATGATGGGTTTGATGTGGCCGGATTTCGAGGCTGCATCAGGTGTCAGGGCGGGCGCTGTGGGGCCGCTGGTCGATGAGCTCTACAGGTCCGGGCAAGCAGCCCCGGACCTGCGGCCGGTCGGTGAGGGGTGCTCGGCGATGAGCGCACTGTGGATCAGGGCCCTGGGTCCGTTGGAGGTTGTAGCCGACGGCGCCTCTGTCTCCGTGGGCAGCAGGAAACTGAGGATCGTCCTGGAATGCCTGGCGCTGCGGGCGAACTCGGTGGTCGCCGCTGACTTCCTGGCCGAGGCAGTCTGGGAGGGCCGCCCGCCGGCCCAGCCGGGTCCCCAGCTGCAGGTCTACGTGGCAAACCTGAGGCGCCTGCTTGAGCCGGGCCGCCCCAAAGGCGTGACTTCCCGGCGCCTGGCCAGCCGGCCGGGCGGCTACCTGCTCACAGTTGCCGAAGACGAACTTGATTTGCTCCAGTTCCGGGAGCACGTCGCCGCCGGAGAGTCGGCGGTCCAGGCGGGGGACCTGTCCGGAGGCGCGGACCGTTTGCGCCAGGCCGTTGAACTCTTCACGGGGCAGGCCTTCCCGGACCTTGCCGACGTCGAACTCCTGGGCCCGGACCTGGACGAACTGGACGAAGCCCGGCTTGACGCCCATCAGGACCTCAGCGACGTCGAGCTTGCCCTGGGGCGGCACAGCACTGTGGTGGTTGAACTGCAGCGGCTGGTCCAGCAGCACCCGTACCGCGAGCGGCTGTGGGCCTCGCTTGTGCTCGCCCTCTACCGCTCTGACAGGCAGGCCGACGCCTTGGCCGCGTGCCGCGAAGCAAGGAGCATCTTCGCGGCGGAACTGGGGATTGATCCCGGAGCGCGCTTGCGGGAACTTGAGACGCTGGTGCTGCGGCAGGATGCATCGCTCGCGGCCCCGGCGGCCGACGGGCACCGGCGGATCAGGCAGCGCCTGAACAACCTGCCGGCCGGGCTCACTCCACTGGTTGGCCGGGATGCGGAACTGGGGGAGGTGTGTTCCCTCTACCGTTCGGAGGGCTGCAGGCTGGTCACCGTGACGGGTCCGGGCGGGACGGGCAAGACCCGCCTGGCCATGGCGGCGGCCTCACGGCTCGGTGAGCGGATGGCCGACGGCGTGGGCTGGGTTAATCTCGCCCCGCTCACCCAGGCGCAGCAAGTTCCGGGCGCCATAGCCGCCACCCTCGGCCTCGAAGACCGGGCCGGTGACGATCCGCTGAAGGCTGCGTCCCGCTTCCTGCGTGCCCGCCGGCTTCTGTTGGTCCTGGACAATTTCGAGCACCTGGAGGATGCCTGGCCCGTCGTGCTGGACATGCTCACCGCCGCCCCCGAACTCCGGATCCTGACCACCAGCCGCAGACGCCTTGGCCTCCGCGCCGAGTACGAATACGAGCTCGCACCCCTGGCCCTGCCGCCCCTCGACCCGCCGCTGCCGCCGAAGCAACTGCGGGAAGTGCCTGCCGTCAAGCTGCTCGTCACCCGCGGCCGGGCAGTCCGTCCGCATTTCGACGTCGACCACGGCAACGCACGCGTGCTCACCCGGCTGTGCCACCTCTTGGACGGCCTCCCGCTCGCCATCGAACTGGCAGCTGCCCAATTGCGGGATCGCAGTGAGGCTGCACTCCTGAAGGATCTGGGGATAAGCCTGGCTGCCCTGCCCGCAGCTTTCCGGGACCTCCCGGACCGCCAGCGGACGCTGACGGCGACGATTGCGTGGAGCTACGACCTGCTTGGCCCGGATGAGCGTCTGCTGTTTGACCAGCTGGGGGTCTTCGCAGCCGACCCGGCCGAGACCGCCGTGGGCGCGGTCTACGAGGGAAAGGCGGCTGCGGGATCGGCTCACGACGAACTGCTGTCCGGCGGGCCGCTGTCCGAAGAACTGCTGTCCGCGCTCTCACGCCACAGCCTGCTGCGCCGCTATACCGATGGCGCAGGAGAACGCCGGATATCGATGCTGCATTCGATCCGCGAGTTTGCCCGGGAGAGGCTCTGCCTGCTGGAGGACCCGGCCGCTGTCCGGCGCCGGCACGCCCGGCACTACCTGGGCATGGCCGAGAGGGTGGGCCCGCAGCTGTGGGGGAACGGTCAGCTGGAGGCGTTCCGAACGCTGCATTCGGACGCGCCGGACCTGCGGGCCGCACTCCTGTGGGCCACCGGGCCGGCCGGTTCCACAGACGTGGCGCTTCGCCTGGTCGGGAGCCTCTGGCACTACTGGGAACTTACGGGCGACGTGGCCGAACAGCACCGGATCGCCGTGGCGCTGATGGAGGAGATGCCGAACGCTTCCGCTGCGGCGTTGGCACCGGCGCTGAGCGGAACAGCCACGTTGTGCTGGACAGTGGGCCGGTACGACCAGGCCGCCCACTTCCACCGCCGGGCGCTCCAGGCGTTCCAGTCAGCCGGGAACGGTCCTGGCGTAGCGTGGAGCACCATGTGCCTGGCGACGCAGGCAGCCCAGCAGGACGACTCGGTCACAGCCCGGAAACTGGCTGAGGAAGCCTTGTCGATGCCGCAGGCAGGGCCGCTCACCCGCGTGGCCGCTTTGATCATCCTGGGCTTGTTGGCGTTTTACGCCGGTGACATCGCACGGGCACTGGACCTGAGCCGCGAATGCGTCGAACGGGCCCGGCCCCTCGGCGAGCGGGCGCTCCTCGGGAACACCTTGCTTAATCTGGCCGACGCCACCGAGCGCGACGGCGATTACGACGAAGCAGAACAGCTCCTGTATGAGGCTCTCGGCGCGGTGCTCGAGCTAGGCGGGCAGGGCAACGTGGTGGCTTTCCTCGAGTCCCTCGCCGGCGTCTACGTCGCGCAGCACCGCGTCGAACGGGCCATCCGAGTGTTGGGCGCCGCTGCCGCCTACCGCGCTGACCGGGGCTTTCCGCTCTCAGCGGCAGAACGCCGGCGGATAGACGCAATGATTGACAAGGCGCGTGCCGAAGCAGGCCCTATCCGTTTTGGCCTCGCCTGGGCAGCGGGCAACGCCCTGACACTGGCTCAGGCAGTCCAGGAAGTGCAGCGTGGCAGGCGCACCCGCTCTGGCTCCATCACCGACCACCAGCCGCAGTACTCTGCGCCGCCAAACCACGAAAGCGCCCAGAATCCTGCGCCGTGGTGACCGTGGCCTAGCCTAGTCCGGCATGTTCTGCCCGCGCCGCGTAGCCGAGGTGGCGCTTGATGTCCTCGAGCTCCTCAGTGAGATCGTCCACCCTGAGCTTGTATCTACGGAATTCGCGGTGCCGGCGTTTTGCTTCCAGATATCCCCCCACCAGCGAAGCAAGCCCCAATGGCAGGGAAGCGGCCAACGCCCAACCGGCTGCCACGAAGAACTCCATCGCCACGGGAAGGGCAGCCTGGAAGTCCACCACCTGGTTCACTGTGCCAACCACTCCGCCGAGGAAGGAGTCCAGGGGCTCCAGGAACTGACCCACCATGGGGGTCTCCGTCAGCGCAGGGGCATTAAGGCGGTCCTCAGCCTTGGAGCCCCACCGGGAGTCGCCCACATGATTCAGAACGTAGACGCCCGCCCCGGCGCTGGCAACCGCAAACACGAGCACGGAACGCAGCGCGGCGAGATCGAATCGGCGTCGGTTCAGGAAAACCGTCAGCAGCCCGACGGCGATGGCAGAAATCCACGTAAGGGCTTTGAGCCAGTCGAGGCTTACCCAGCTTAGTACGTCCACAGCTACCGCAATTCTTTAGAACTTCCAGTGGTGGAGCATACCCCTTCCACGCCGACGGCACGATTATCCCGGTAATGCTGGACAAACAGCGAAATCACCATAACCTAGGAAATGATCAGTATGCTTCCTATTCGGATATGAGGGTGATTTTGATGCACAAGACATCAGCGCTGGGGCTGGCTGCAGCGAGCGTCCTGGCCTTGGCCGCCTGCACAGGCGGCGGCACCGGACAGAGCCCGTCGCCCACCGCTATCACCACCAGCGCAGCCGCTGACAAGGTCTACACCGAAGGCGAACTGCGCGAACTCATCGCCGGCACACAGGATGGGGAAGGCAACGAACTGAAGCTCTACTCGCAGGAACAGGTGGCGCAGGGGAGCAATATCGCCAACCTCCTGATGAGAACGGCGAAAGTGGAGCCGGCGGACTGCAAGTCGATCGCCACCGCGGGGCTTCTGGACAAGGTCGACGACGGCGACGTGGCAGTCGCCCTCTCCGAAAGCTCCCAGCCGCGCACCCTGTCCGCCCGGTCCGGCAGCAAAGGCCCGGACGCCGTCGGGCTGCTCAAGGAAGTCAGCGGCAAGATGGGTCAGTGCGCCAACTTCAGCGTGGAGGCCCTCGGCCAGCGCTATGAGGTCTCAAGCAAGGAACTGCAGGCGGACACCAACGCAAAGGAGACCTTTGCCACGGTGAGCAAGCGGAGCACCGGAGAAATGCTGATGCAGGTTTCCGGTGCCGAGGGCAGGCTCCTGGTGGTGGCCACCAAGGGCGGATCTGACCTGGCCGATGACGACCAGAAGGAGCTCGAAGACCTGGTGAACGAGGTACTTGCCAAGGCTGACGGCGGCTCCGCGACAGCCAGTGCGCCACCCACCGGCACGTCCACCAGGACCACCAGCCCCACTTCAACACCAACCCCCACACAGACCGAAAGCCGGATGTCACCCGCTCCCACCGTCACCGTAACGGCAACCCCCACGCCTTAGCGGGGTTCCCGGGAACCCCCTATTCGGCCAACAGCCCGTAGGTGCTGATGACGTTGCCCTTGCTCGTCCTGTACTGGTCCTTCAGGCTGAGCCGGGTGGTGGGGTCGCCCGGCTCGAAGAGGTGCCGGCCGCTGCCGGCCACCACGGGATGGGTCATCAGGGTCAGTTCATCCAGCAGCCCTGCGAACAGCAGCTGCCGTGTGACTGAAATGCTGCCCATGACGGCGATTTCGCCGCCGTCGCGCGTTTTCAGTTCTTTGACGAAGTCCTCCAGGGGGCCCTCGATCAGGTGCGAGTTCTGCCATTCCAGCGGTTCCTTCAGTGTCCGCGAGGCCACGAACTTCTCGATCGGGTTGATGAACCGGGCGAAGTCATCATCAACCGCTGCAGTGGGCCAGTAACCAGCCCACTCCTGGTAGCTGACCCTGCCCAGCAGCACCGTGTCCACGCGCTCCATCATGCCGGTCATGCCTTTGCCCAGGTCCTCGTCGAAACTGTCGAACTGCCAGAGATTCGGCTCTGACACCACCCCGTCGACGGAGTGGAACAGGCCAGCAGTCAGTTTGCGCATAGGGACCTCCAAGGTGACAACGGGAAGGGCAGGACGGCAGGGGTGCCGGTTACTCAACGGTAGATCCCTGCCTGCCGAGGGGGAAGGCCACGCCGGCATAAGTTACGTTCGTCACCCCCTCCTGCGTGTTGCGCAAATCCGTGCCCAAGCGGTCGCATACTGGTCTTGATGCGGCCACCGGCCGCAACCCCCGGCCAGGCAGGAGGAAGTGCATGGAACCCCTCAAGAAGATCGTCAAGAACCAGTATTTTCCTGCTGCCGCGGTGCTCGCTGCAGTCATTCTGTTCTGGGTCATCGCCGCCTTTGGCGGACTGTCACTCCTCAACAACAACCAGCCGCCCATGGCGACCCTCACCTGGATGTTGTTCGTCTATGGCGCCGCCGTCCTGACACCGCTGGCAGGAGTCCTCGCAGGCATGGACCTGGTCCGCCGCTGGCTCCGCAACCGGGAGTCCGCGGCCGCCTACGACGACGACGCCTGGGTTGCGCCCGAGGCGGAGCCGGGCGTTGAGGTGCAGCCCGAGCCGGTGGCGCCCGCTGAGGTGCAGCCCGAGCCGGTGCAGGCCGCTGAGGTTCAGCCGGCAATAGACCAGCGAGCAGCGAACCAGCAGGCAACAATCCAGCCAAAGAGCCAATCCCTCAAGAAACCGGCACAGTCAAAGCAGCGAAAGAAAGCTGCCTAAAGGCGTGCCAGCGAGTCGAGCGCCTGCCGGGCGTTCGCCAAGGCCTGCTCGAACCGGTGGCCCGGCTCCGGGTGCGAGAACAGGTATCCCTGCAGCGAATCGCAGTCGAGTCCGATCAGGTAATGTGCCTGCTCCCTGGTTTCGATTCCTTCGGCCGTGACAGTCAGGCCCAGGCTGTGCGCCATGTTGATCATGGAGCTGAGGATGGGTAGCCGTTCGCTTCCGGTGCGCACCATGGACACGAACGTCTTGTCGATCTTGACAATATCCACGGGCAGGTCCTGGAGCCGGCCCAGCGACGAATAGCCGGTGCCGAAGTCATCCAGGGCAACCCGGGCACCTGCCTCGCGCAGGCTGCCCAGCTGGCGGATCACGTGGCAGTCGGGGTCGAAAAACACACTCTCCGTGACCTCCAGGACCAGCTGAAAGACGGCCACCCCGCTGACCTCGGCCAGTTGCAGAACGCGTTCATCAAAATCCGGGGCCTGCAACTGCACGCCGGAGACATTGACGGACAGCGACCGGGACGGATCTTCGCTCAGCCACGGGGCGATCCGCTTGAGGCTCTGGGCCATTACCTCGGTGCCGATTTCGTTGATCAGGCCGCTGCGTTCCGCCATCGGAATGAAGACGCTGGGCGGGATCCGGTCACCGCCGCGGTCCCAGCGCGCCAGCGCTTCAAACTTGACCACGCGGCCCATGCGCGGTGACACGATGGGCTGGAGGTCCACCGAAATCTCACCCCGCGCCACGGCCAGCTGCAGGGCAGCCTCCAGTTCCGTACGCTGGACCAGCGCCGTCATCATGTCCGGATGGAACCTCAGGAAGCGGTTCTTGCCGGCAGCCTTGGCCGCATACATGGCGATGTCGGCCTCACGCAGCAGTTCCGACGGGACAAGGGCTTCCTTGCCGATGGAGGCCAGTCCCAGGCTCAGGCTGGGCCGCAGCATGGTTCCTTCAATCCACACGGGCACATTCAGGCAGCGGACAATGCACGCCGCAGTGGCTTCCACGTCCGGGCAGGCCGTCAGCAGGACCACGAACTCGTCCCCGCCCAGCCGGGCCACGACGTCGGCGGTTGGGGTACAGCCGCGGAGCCGGCGCGCCACCTCCACGAGCATGTCGTCGCCGGCCTGATGCCCCAGGACATCGTTGACTTCCTTGAAGTCGTCGAGGTCGATCAGCAGGACGTCGACGGACTTGAGGCGTGGCTCGAGCAGGGCAGTTGCGAGTGCTTCGTTGAATACGGCACGGTTGGCCAGCCCCGTCAGCGGGTCCTGGAACGCCAGTGTCCTGAGCTGTTCTGCCTGCGCCGCGAGGTCACGCATGGCCTGCTGGGCCTGCTCCTGGGCTTCGCGGCGCGGCGTCACGTCACGGAAACTCCACACCCGGCCCACGATCCGGTGCCCCACTTTCTGCGGGCGCGAGTACCTTTCAAAGGTCCGGCCGTCCGCCAGATCCACCACATCGTGGCTCTCCGCCGCCGGGTTGTCCGTCACCTCGGCGATGCGGGCAAGGAAGGCCTCCGGATCATGGACCTGCGACATCACCACGCCCATGGCGGGATCCTCCGACCCGGCGTTCATGTATTCGGGCGGTATGCCCCACATCTTCAGGAACTGGTCATTGAGCCCGGCCACTTTGCCCGCGGAGCTGATCACCACGATCCCGTCGGCGGTGGACTCGAGGGTTGCCGTCAGGAGGGACATGGCTTCGCGCAGGTCTGCGTCCGCTTCACGGCGGTGCCCGGTGCTCCGGACTGAAACGAGCAGCAGCTGCGAGCCGCCGTCGTCGAGCAGTGAACCGGCCATTTCGGCGGGGAACTCAGTGCCGTCCCGGTGAAGTCCATAGACTTCACGCGGCGGCAGCGGTGCATCAGGCTGTGTGCCCAGGTGCTGCCGAAGATGGACGGTTTCGTTCCGGAATCCCTCCGACAGGAGCAGCCAGTGGTTGCTTCCGATCAGCTCATCGCGCGTGTAACCGAAGAGCCTGCATGCTGCCGCGTTCGCGAGCTTGATGGTGCCTTCGGGGCTGACGGCCAGGAGCGCATCCGGGCTGGCATCCAGAAGCGCACCGAAAGCGGGTGCCGCTAAGTCCTTGTTTTTTTGCCGCCTGGATCCCCCCATGCGCAACCACCCCCACGCACATCATAAAGTGCAGCCGGGGGTGATGTAACGCACAATGGGTCAGTTTCGAACTTTTTCGGTCAGGCCGGGCGCGGAATCCGCCTGGTCAGCGGCCTTGGGTTCCGCGCCGGCGTTGGTGCCCAGTCCGCGGACCACCCAGCCTTCGGACTGCCAGGCCGCCGCGTCGAGCACGTTCCGCGCATCCAGGAGCACCCGCCGCCGCACCAGTCCGCCGGCGACGGCCGGGGAAAGCCGGCGGTATTCGTCCCATTCCGTCAGGAGCAGCACCAGCTCGGCACCTTCCAGGGCCCGCGCCGTCGAGGCCTCAAACCGCAGCTGGGGAAAGCGCAGCCACGCGTGGTTGATGGCCTTCGGATCCGTCACCGTTACGTGCGCGCCGGCAGCAGCCAGCTGGACGGCGACATCCAGGGCCGGGGAGTCGCGGATGTCGTCCGTTTCCGGTTTGAAGGACGCGCCAAGGATGGTGACGGCCCGTCCGGAAAGCTTGTTGGCGCACAGTTCTGCGGCCTTGGCCACGGTCCGGGTCCGCTGGCGAAGGTTGATCGAATCAACCACGCCCATCCAGTCATTGACCGGATCCACACCCAGGGCCGCCGCCTGCGTCCGCAGGCTTCTGATGTCCTTGGGCAGGCAACCGCCGCCGAAGCCCAGGCCGGCGTGCATGTAGCGGCTGCCGATCCTCGGGTCCATTCCCATGGCCTCGCTGAGTTCGGCCACATCGGCGCCCGATGCATCGCACAGTTCGGAGATCGCGTTGATGAAACTGACCTTGGTGGCCAGGTACGCGTTGGCGGCGGACTTGATCAGCTCCGCAGTGGCGAAATTGCAGACCAGCCGCGGGATGCCGGCGTTCAGCAACGGCTCATAGACGGCATCCAGCGCCGCCGCCACCGCACGCGGCGCACCGGTACGCGGGTTGAACGCAGCCGCACGCCCGCCGGCCACGCCGTAGACCAGCCGGTCCGGAACCAGCGAGTCCTTCACCGCGGTGCCCTGGCGCAGGAACTCGGGGTTCCAGCCCAGCTGCACGTCCGGGCGTCCCGCCAGGACTCCCTGGAGCATGTCCACCGTGCCAACAGGCACCGTTGATTTACCCACCACGACGGCGCCGCTCGCCAGGTGCGGGAGCAGCGCCCCGGTGGCGGAGACGAGATAGGTGAGGTCAGCGCCGTCGGACGTCTTTGACTGGGGCGTCCCCACGCACAGGAAGTGGACCTGGGCCTTGGCGGCGTCGGCGAAGTCGGTGGAGAAGGTCAGCCGGCCGGTGCTTCGCCCGTCCTTGAGGAGCTCGTCAAGGCCCGGTTCGAAGAAAGGCGCCTGGCCGCGGCCGAGCTGCCCCACCTTCGCGGCGTCCACATCGATGCCCACCACGGTGTGGCCCATCGAGGCGAGGGTGGCGGCGTGGACAGCGCCGAGGTAGCCGCAGCCGATCACGGAAATTTTCACAGGGACACTCCACTCTTGGTTTGGGCCGGCTGAACCACAGGAAGGCCGCGGACTGGCTCAGCCACCGGTTCCCCGGTGATCACGGAACGGTAATGCTCCTCGAGCAGGCCGCACAGCGCCGGCCACGTCCTGTCCTGGACCGAGGCGTGGGCTGCCGCGGCGAACGCACGGCGCTTGGCGTCGTCGCCCATCAGGTCCATCACGTGGGCCCGGAAACCGCCAAGGTCCCCGGGCTGGTACAGCCAGCCGGTGCGGGAGTTTTCCACGAGGTCCAGCGGTCCGCCGCGTCCGGTGGCCACCACGGGTACGCCCGATGCCATGGCCTCCTGGATGGTCTGGCAGAACGTCTCGAACTCGCCGGGATGGACGAACAGGTCGAAGGAAGCCACAGCCTTGGCCAGTTCCTCCCCGCCGAGGAATCCGGTAAAGACGGCGCGTGGCAGGGCTTCCTCCAAGGCTGCCCGCTGGGGACCGTCACCTACGATCACGAGCCTGGAGTTCGGGACGTCGGCCAGCGCCGCCAGGTCCTCCACCTGCTTTTCGATCGCCAGGCGGCCCACGTACCCGATGATCCGCTCACCGCCGGGGGCCACGGAAGCCCGCCACCGCGCGTCGCGCTTTTCCGGTGAAAACCTCGCGGTGTCTACGCCGCGGCGCCAAATGCCCACCCGCGGGATCCCCCGGCCGCGCAACTGGTTCAGCGCGAAGGTGGACGGCACCAGGGTCCGGGTGGCCAGCAGATGGATGTTCTCCACCCGGTTCCATGCCCAGTTCTCCAGGAACGGCACACCGTACCGTGCGGCGTAGCTGGGGACCTCGGTCTGGTAGATCGCGACGGTGGGGATGCCCAGCTGGTGCGCGGCCTGCACGGCCCGCCAGCCCAGGACAAACGGGGAGGCGAGGTGGACGATGTCGGGTGCGTAGTCGGCAAGGATTCGCTTGACCCGGTACACACCGCCCATCGCCACCCGCACATTGGTGTAGCCGGCCAGCGGAACAGCCGGGAGCCGGTGCACCGTCGCGCCGTGGACCACCTCGGCGGTCCCCGCGAACTCAGCGACAGCATGGGTTGAGGGCGCAATGACCAGGACGTCGTGACCCTGACCCTCCAGGTGCTCCAGCACCCGCAGGATCGAGTGGGTCACCCCGTTCATCAGCGGCAGGAATGACTCGGCAATAATTGCGATCCTCACCCCTCCACGGTGGGCCCGCAGACTGACGGGGCGGGGGAGGGGGTGTTACGCCGAGGGAAAGGTTGGGTGAACAGGTGGGCCCCGCACAGCAGAAACGTGGCACAGCGGAAAGCCGGTGCAGCTGTCCGCGGAATCGCGTCAACTGCACCGGCCAGTAGGACGAATATTCAGAACTTACAGATCTTCTTCATTCGCGGCTCCTATTTCCCGGCTGGTTATTTCCGGGTTTACCGCCTATCGCTGGCCATATTCCTTGAGAACAGCCAGCCGGCACCAATCATCAGTACGCCCAATGCAAGGTGGGTCCAGTTGTCCGTCATGTTCAGCGCCAGGAAATTGGCCGCCGAGTTCACTCCGACACTGAGACCGAAAATAGCCAGGACGATGTACAGTGCGCCGGCCCCAATGAGGAAGTTCCGTGCGCCGTGTTCGGTGCGGGACATTGCCCAGCCGGTTGCGCCGATGGCCAGCTGCACAATATTCAGCAGCATGGACACCTGGAACAAGTTCAGGAACATAGCGTGGGAATCAGGTCCAAGGAACCTCAATTCGCTGTACTGCGTGGTGATACCGGGGATAAAGCCCAGGATACCGACCAACAACAAAACAATACCCACACCCATGCCGGCGTTCTGGACGTCTGCCCGCCCAAAATGTACGCCGTGTGCATGTGGGGATGCGGTAGTCATTTTCTGCCTCCAACCACTGATTGCGGACATACCAATTTTACGGCCGCCCTGTGGAAAAAGCGCCGTCCAAGCCGCAGGATGAGCTAGTTCTCTTAGCTGGAATGAGCCTGTCGCAAACGGGTGGGAAGGCCCGGCCGTGACACCATGGAACACGATGAAACTGCGCGCTGATCAGACCGGAGACCGTGGCCTTCCCATGCCCTTGTGGCTGCAGGGAGCAATCGAAACGGCGCAGGCGGCCATCATCTCTGTCCTCCTGGTGGTGACACCCATCGTGGCTGTCTGGGCCACGGCCGGATTCCAGCACACGGGCTTCGACGCCCTGGCTGCCCTGGCCGGCCAGGCCTGGCTCCTGATCCACGGCGTGCCCCTGCAGCTGGCGCTCGTCGGCCCGGGAGCCGCAGGCGGCCCGGGCTCGGGCATGCTGACCCTGGTACCGCTGGGCCTGACCCTTATTCCGTTCCTGCTTGCCTGGCGCGCAGGACGGCGCCTCGCGCGCGCCTCCTACACTGACCAGCTTTGGCAGGCGCTGCTCGGTTCCTGGCTGGTCTACTCCGCGTTCGGGGCGGCCACCGGCTTTGTCTGCCGCACTCCCGACGTCGTCATTAACCTCTGGTACGCCACGGTGATCCCGCTGGTTCCCTTCGCCCTGGGCATGGTGATCGGCGCCCGCCGCGAGGCAGGCTCGTGGAGCCGCCTGATCGGCGTCGACGCCGTCGACTGGATTTCGCGCACCAGCCAGCACTCGCGCTGGGCCGGGTCCTACCTCGGTTCCGCCGCGAAGGCCGGGTTTCTGGCGCTCGCCTCGGCGCTTGCGCTCGCGTGCGCCCTGCTCGCGGTGGACTTCTTCATCCACTGGAACCTGGTGATTGCAGTCTATGAAGCGCTCGACGCCGGCGCTGTCGGGGGCGCGGCCCTCACCGTTGCGCAGCTCGGGTACCTCCCCAACCTGGCGGTCTTTGCCCTTGCCTGGGTGTCGGGCTCGGGTTTCGCCATGGGGGTCGGCTCACAGGTGGGACCGCTCGGAACGGCCGCAGGGCCGCTGCCGTCCATCCCCGTCTTCGCGGCCATCCCGACAGGCCCGCTGGACTACGGGTTCGTGGCGCTGGTGGTGCCTGTCCTGGCAGGTGTGCTGGCCGGTTGGTGGTTCCTGCGCGAAGGGGAAAACCATTTTGACGAGTGGCTGTCCATCAAGGTGCGTTTCCGGTGGTTCACGGCCGCTGCGTCCACCGTGGCGCTGGGGCTGCTGATCGGGGCGGTGTCCGGGCTGCTGGCCGCCCTGCTCGCGTGGCTGGCCCGCGGCTCAGCCGGACTGGGGCGCCTGACATCCATCGGACCCGACCCGCTCTGGACCGGCATCTGGATTGCCGCGGAGGTGGGCATCGGCGTCGTGATCGGTTATGCCGCGGGGCCGTGGCTGGAACGCCGCCAGCAGGTGGAAGAGGAAGCGGAACTGGTCCGATAGTTCCCGCCGCTCCGCTAGCGGAGGCCCGGCAAAGAGCTTTCAAGCTGGACACGGCAGTTGGCGAGGGCCTGGCCGGTGATGGCCTGCCGGGAGCACGCCTGGAAGTCCTGGATCTGGGCGAAGAACACCGCGGTCACCAGAATGACCAGCACCATGACCACCATGACCACAAGCCCGGAAATGGTGCCGACGAGGACCAGCCTGGACTCCTTCAGCTTCGCGGACCGGACCAGCAGAAGGACGCCGATCACCAGGCTCGCGGCGGTCAGGATACCCGTGAGCCAGAGGTAGCTGACATCGAGTTGGTAGACGAAGAACGCACCCAGCACCGTGACGATGAAGATCCGGAACAGGTTGTGGGTTTTGCCGAGCGAGGTTTTGGCGGCCTCGCTGAGCCGCGGCTTGGTCCGCTGCTGTCCAGCCGGTTCGGGGGAGGGGTTCATGTTTTCCAGCCTACGCGAGCCTGCCCATAAGCTAGACCCATGCGCATCGTAGTCCTCGTTTCCGGAACCGGCTCCAACCTCCAGGCAGTCATCGACGCCGTCAAGGCGGGGGAGCTGGACGTGGAAATCGCTGCGGTGGGAGCGGACCGTGAAGGGACCTTCGGCGTCGAACGCTCCTCAGAGGAGGGGCTGGAGACATTCGTCGTCAACTTTAATTCCTTCCCCACCCGGGCCGAATGGGACGCTGCTCTGACGGCGAGGGTGGCTTCCTACGCCCCGGACGTGGTGGTTTCCTCGGGCTTCATGCGCATTGTCAGCGCCGAGTTCATCGATGCGTTCAACGGCAAGTACCTGAACACCCACCCGGCCCTGCTGCCTGCCTTCCCCGGCGCCCACGGCGTCCGCGACGCCCTGGCTTACGGCGTGAAGGTCACCGGCTGCACGGTGCACTGGGCCGATGCCGGTGTGGACACCGGCCCCATCATCGCCCAGGAAGCGGTGGCCATCGAGGACTCCGACACCGAGGAAACCCTGCACGAACGCATCAAGGTGGTGGAGCGGCGCCTCCTGGTTTCCACTCTCGCGTCCCTCGCCGCCGATGTGTCGCGTCAGGCCCAGCGCTGACGCTGCGGAGCTGATCCGGGCAAGCCGTGCCTCCGTGGCCGGCCCGGCACAGGCCGGCCCGGCACGCAAAAGGCGCCGCCCCCTTTGAGGGGCGGCGCCTTGTGTGAAACTGTTCAGTGGTTAGGCGCGGGTGCGGGCCCGTCCGGCCACCGCGCCATAGATCAGCAGGACGATGATGGCGCCCAGAATGGAGAGCAGCCACGTCCGGAGGTCGAAGAAGTCACCCAGTCCGCCACCGAAGATCAGGGAGCCGATCCAGCCGCCCAGGATGGCCCCGACAACGCCGAGGACCAGCGTGATCAGCCAGCCGCCGCCTTGCTTGCCTGGCAGGATGAGTTTTGCAATAGCCCCCGCTATCAGGCCCAAAATGAGAAACGCTAAAAAGCCCATGTTGCCACTTCCTTCTCAGTCAGTTGTGCCAAACCCCCATGCCGATTCCCTAAGTTAATCAGTGTGCTTACCGTTCCGCAAGGTTTCAATTATCACGGGATGACTGCTATTTACGGAAAGAGTCAAGTGCTTAGACCGCTACTCGAGCCGGCGCTGCCTGGTCTCCGGTGAGAAGAACGCCATCCACAGCACCGCCAGCAGGACCAGCCCTCCCGCCAGGGCGAACGATGTGGCCAGCCCAAGTTCCGGCCAGAAGTAGTTGGCGAAGATGAGCGGGCCGAAGCCTGCACCCAGGCGCGAGAACGTTGAGGCCCAGCCGAACCCGGTGCCGCGGAGTTCGGTGGGGTACAGCTCGGACACATAGGTGTACAGGACCGGTATGGCCACCTGTACCAGGAACCCGAACACCAGCAGCCAGAACACGGCAGCGGTGGGGATATCCACCACGAAGGCGACGATCACCAGGGTCAGTGCTGACAGCGGGCCGGTGATGGCAAGCAGCCATTTGCGGCCGACGCGCTCCACCAGCAGCGCCGCCACGATCACGCCGAGCAGGCCCACTGCGGCCATGGACGCCGTGGTGATGAACGCCTTGTACTCCGCGAAACCGGCGCCAATCAGAATCCGTGGCATCCACGTCAGGGACAGGTAGTAGACCAGCAGGATGCTGAAGAAAAGTGCCCAGGCGGTGGCGGTGATCTTCCAGTTAAACTGCCAGACCATCCGCAGCTGATGCCAGGCGCTCCCGGCGGAGAGACGCGGAACGTCCTGCGGGTCCGGGAGGCTGTAGGCGCGCGGCTCGGCGCCGGTGGCCGCCACCAGCCCGTCGATGACTTTCGCCGCTTCGTCACGCCTGCCCTTGCGGATCAGGAACAGCGGCGATTCCGGAACACTGCGCCGGATCCAGAACACCATGAGTGCGGGCAGGACCATGACAAGCATGGTCAGGCGCCAATCGCCGAAGATGCCCACCAGCGCGGCGGACACAAAACCGGCAAGGGCCGCGCCGACCGGCCACCAGCCGTCCATGGCCGTCAGGACCTTCCCCCGCTGCTTCCGGGGGGTGAATTCACCCACCAGCGCGTAATCGACGGGAATGCAGCCACCCAAGCCGAAGCCTGCCATGAACCTGAACACACAGAACCAGACGAAGTCGGGGGAGAAGGCACCCAAAACGGTGAAGAGCGAGAAGATCAGCAGGGTTGCCGTGAAGGCTTTCTTGCGGCCGATCGTGTCCGCAATGGTGCCCCACACGAAGGCACCCAAAGCCATGCCGATCAGGTTGGCCGTGCCCACCCAGGCCACCTCGCCCGGAGCCAGGGCCCAGTGCGTGGACAGCAGCGGAATCAGGATGCCGTTGAGCGTGACATCCCAGGCGTCGAACATAAAGCCGAGGCCGCCAATCAGGAAAATCCGGCCCTGGACTTTCCACCGCCACGGCAGTTCCTGCACCACCTGTTCGCCGCTGGGCACAGTCGTATAAGTATTCATTGAGGCCTCCTGCCTAAATCTTAGAGGCACCCCGCAGAGCGGGACGGGCGACGGCGCGGGGCCGCAACGCGATAAACTGGCCGTATCCCCACCAACCGCGGCCCTTGCCCGCGAGATAAGACGGAGACTTTTGTGAGCTTGCCGCAGCCTGACCGTGTATCCATCGACCGAGTTCCCATCCGCCGGGCACTGATCTCGGTCTACGACAAGACCGGTCTGGAGGAGCTCGCTGCGGGCCTGCACGCAGCCGGCGTGAAGATCGTCTCAACCGGCTCCACAGCCAAGAAGATCGCCGCAGCCGGCATTCCGGTCCAGGAAGTCGAGGAAGTCACCGGTTCCCCGGAAATGCTCGACGGCCGCGTCAAGACACTGCACCCCCGAGTGCACGGCGGCATCCTCGCGGACCGCCGCGTCCCGGCGCACATGGAAACGCTCGCCGGCATGGAGATCGAAACCTTCGACCTCGTGGTGGTGAACCTGTACCCGTTCGTCGAGACGGTCAAGTCCGGCGCACCGCAGGACGACGTCGTCGAGCAGATCGACATCGGCGGTCCCGCCATGGTGCGCTCCGCCGCGAAGAACCACGCCGCCGTCGCCATTGTGGTTGACCCCGGCTTCTACGGTGACGTTGTCACCGCGGCCGCGGAAGGCGGCTTTGACCTGAAGACCCGGCGCCGGCTGGCCGCCAAGGCGTTCGCCCACACCGCCTCGTACGACAATGCCGTGGCCACCTGGACTGCCAGCCAGTTCCTCGATGAAGACGGCGACGGCGTCATCGACTGGCCTGCCTACGCCGGCCTGTCGCTGGAGCGCTCCGAGGTCCTCCGCTACGGCGAAAACCCGCACCAGCAGGCTGCGCTGTACGTGGACAAGGCTGCTCCCGCCGGCATCGCGCAGGCGGACCAGCTGCACGGCAAGGGCATGAGCTACAACAACTTCGTCGACGCCGACGCAGCCCTGCGCGCCGCGTTCGACTTCGCTGAGCCGGCAGTAGCCATCATCAAGCACGCCAACCCCTGCGGTGTGGCTGTTGGATCCGCTGACGCGGCGGACCCGATCGCGGACGCGCACGCCAAGGCCCACGCCTGCGATCCCGTCTCCGCGTTCGGCGGCGTCATCGCAGCCAACCGCCCGGTCACCGCCGGCATGGCGCGCACCGTTGCGGGCATCTTCACCGAAGTGGTCATCGCACCGGCATTCGAACCCGAAGCCGTGGAGATCCTCTCAAAGAAGAAGAACATCCGCCTCCTGACCCTCCCGGAAGGCTATGGCCGCTACCCGTCCGAGTTCCGCCAGGTCTCCGGGGGCGTGCTGGTCCAGGTGGCCGACAAGGTGGACGCCGACGGCGACAACCCCGCCAACTGGACCCTTGCCGCGGGCGAAGCCGCGGACGAGAAGACCCTCGCGGACCTGGCCTTCGCCTGGACCGCCTGCCGTGCCGCCAAGTCCAACGCCATCCTGATCGCAGCTGACGGTGCCGCCGTGGGCATCGGGATGGGCCAGGTCAACCGCCTGGACTCCTGCCGCCTCGCCGTGGAGCGGGCCAACACGCTGGGCGTAACGGTGGAGTCCGACGTCGAAGGTGCCGGGGGTGCCTCAAACGCAGACACTGCCGGCGCGCCCGAACGTGCACGCGGCGCCGTCGCGGCATCGGATGCGTTCTTCCCGTTCGCTGACGGCCTGCAGATCCTGATCGACGCCGGCGTCCGCGCCGTGGTGCAGCCCGGCGGTTCGGTCCGCGACGAGGAAGTCATCGCCGCAGCCCACGCGGCCGGCGTCACCATGTACTTCACCGGTGCCCGCCACTTCTTCCACTAAGCCCACCACGAACGACGGCGCCTGTCCCCGCTGAGGGGACAGGCGCCGTCGTGGTTTAACGCGTTAATCCTGCAACGCGGGGTCACTTTTAGCCCCTTCGAGCCCTATTTTTGGGCGTTTAGTGACCCCGCGTTGTTCAGTTTTAGGCTGTCTCGGCAGTCATATAGGCGGCCTCGATCTCTGGACCCCAGAACGGGCCGTACATCACCGGGAAGCGGTTGTAGCCGTAGCTGTTCACGGAATTTTGGATGTTGCTGGTTCCGATCAGCCATGGGCCGCCGGAGGAACCGCCGGTCATGTCGCAGGGGATGCCCTGGGACATGAACTGTGCGTTCCTGGAGTCATCGACAGCTGTTCCCGTGCAGCTCATGAGTGATCCGCCGTCAAAAGGCTTGTCCGCCGGGTAACCGAAAGCCGTGTAGCTGAGGCCGCGGGGCGCATTGAACAGGACAGCGGACTCATCCACGACGTCGGACAGGAGCTTCCCGGTATCCACCTGCTTCACCACGGCGAAGCCGGTGTCGAACTGCATGTTCCCCGAGTCCTTCCACCCGGACGGGACATGGTAGGACTCCCCGGTCCACGCGCCGTAGGGTGCTGTGCCGTTGAAGTAGCCGGGGACAAAGATGAACCTGCTGGGCAGCTCCGCGCCGCCAAAGAGACAGTGCCCGGCAGTGGCCACAGTGCTTTTGTTGCCGGAGGTCACCGCGTTGCCTGAGCACACGTAGTCCGCACCGTCCAAGGTGAAAAAGACCTTGCCGACGTGGTCCATGCCGCTGGCCGGCTTCGCGAGGGTGGGCTTTCCCTTGGTTCCCTTGTCTTTGCTTGCCCCGCTCGTCTCGACCGAAACTGCGCTGGACCTGTCGCCGCGTTCCAGCGACTTGTCGGCCAGGAGGTCGCCCGGAAGCGCGGCCTGCATCCGGTCCGGGGTCCAGTAATCCGCCGCTCCGGTGCTGTCCACCCTGGCGCTGAATACTGAGGGCTTCGCCTTCTCATCAGAGGCGGAGGGGGCGGCGCCGGCACCGCCGGCCCCGACCAGGGCCAGCGCGGCGGCCGCGGAGAGACTCAAAAAGCTGGCAGCCAGAGACCGGGTGCGCGTCATTATTTTCCTGTCAACAAAGGTGGAGGGAAGGCTCCCAGTTGGCCCGCCCTGAAACCAAAGTAACCTATCGGGGCATGACAGCTTTGTAAATAGCGTCGAGGCCTCTTGGCTGCGCCTACTTGACTGTCATAGCGGCAACCTCGGGCTGCTTCTCAACGTACTTATACTTGACCATCAGGGATCCAAGGTCCGCGAGCACCTTGGTGGGAACCTCGGCGTTGAAGGACTCCATCTTCAGGTTCTTCGCCACAGCGGCATCCATGTTCATGAACTTCGGCAGCAGTGCCCGCAGTGCGTCCGGATTCTTTTCGGCCTTCTCCAGGATTTCTGCCATGGCCTCCTTGAACGACTTCACCGTCTCCGCGTTCTGGGAGGCAAAGTTACCGCTGGTGAAGCTGACCATGGTGGGCAGTCCGGGCAGCGCCACCTGGTTGGGGCTTCCCACCAGGACGTTCTTGGGATCGGCCAGAGCCTTGGTCAGGAAGGGCTCGGGAAGCCAGATAGCCTCCACCGATCCGCGGTCGAGTTGGGCCTGCATGTCAGGGAACGGCATTTCGACGAACTTGATTTTGGCGGGATCGGCGCCGGCTTTCGCAGCGCTTTCCATGATGGTGAGATCGCCCTGGGTCTTCAGGGTGTTGACGGCCACGGTCTTGCCTTCCAGATTCCCGAAGGAGGAGATGCCGGAGGCCTTGGCGGCCACCACGCCGTTGATATCCGCACCCTCGGCCTTGGAGTTGCTGAAGCCGGTGACGATCTTCATGTCCAGGCCCTTATCAACGGCCAGCATGACGGAGAGCGGATTTCCGACCGAGAAGTTCATGGTGCCTGTCGAGACGGCCGGCAGCATGGCCGCTCCGCCCTGGCCGGTCTGGAGCTCAACGTTGAGGCCGTGCCGGGCGAAGATGCCTTCATCGATGCCGTACTGGACTGCAACCGAGGGGGCAATGGACAGCACGCCGACGGAGATCTTCTTCAGGTCCCCGCGAGCGGCGCCCGATGATCCGGGGGAGGCGGTGGTGGCGGGGCCCGAGAGGGACCCGGAACCGCAACCCGTGAGTGCAAGGGCGGCGATGGCGCCGGCGGCGAGCAGCTGAGCGAGGTGCCTTTTCATGTGTTGACTCTTCCTTGAGTTCTCTGACGGTCCTGGTGGCCGCTGCCTCAGCGGGGCTGGCGAAGCAACAGTAAAGCGAACGGGCGACGACGGCGGCGGTGCAGCAACGCCGTCGTCCGCCGGAATTGCTGTGTGATGTCGCACACAGCCGATGTATCAATGTCAGCCCTGACTATTGAAAATGTCAATAGTGTATTTTCGTCATTAAGCGCGCCGTGCCGGACATCAACCATAGAATTGTTCAATGAACCGGCCCCCCACCACGGACAATGCGCCTTCCGGGGCGCTCGATCGACTCCTGGACGCCCCTCTTGCCGTCGAGATCGAATTCCTGACTGCGCGGGCGCGGGCTCTGGGCAGTGCCAGGGCCAATGCGTTGCTGCAGCCGCTTGACCTGCGGGTCCGTTCCTACGCCGTCCTCTCGCTGGCCTGCAGCGGCGCGGCTCCATCGCAGCGGGACCTCGCCGAATTCCTGCTGCTGGATCCGGGCCAGATCGTGGCGCTGCTGGACGGGCTTGAGCAGCGGGGTCTCGTAAAGCGTGAAACGGACCCCCAGGACCGCCGTTCCAAGGTCATCCGGGGTACGGCGAAGGGGCGCAGCCTGCTCGCCGAAGCGGCTGAGGCAACAGCGCGGGCAGAGGAGCAGTCACTGGCGGACCTCACCTCCGCCGAACGTGACCAGCTCCGTGAACTGCTGCGCCGCGTCGCCTTCCAGGGGCGGTAACGCAGCGCCCTCCCCCTTCACGGGTAGGGTTCAAAGCCGTCTCCTCGGGTAAGTTAACCATGGTGAAATAGCCGGATTTTCAAAAAATCAGCCGACCTTCAGGGAGACGCCCTCGCATGTCAAAGATTATCTATACCCACACCGACGAAGCGCCGATGCTGGCTACTTATTCGTTCTTGCCGATTATCGAAGCGTTTGCTTCGACCGCAGGTGTGGAGGTGGAGACCCGTGACATTTCGCTCGCAGGCCGCATCATCTCCGTGTTCGGTGACTACCTCACCCCGGAACAGCAGATCGGCGACGCCCTTTCTGAGCTCGGTGAGCTGGCAAAGAAGCCGGAAGCCAACATCATCAAGCTGCCCAACATAAGCGCTTCCATCCCGCAGCTGAAGGCCGCCATCGCAGAGCTTCAGGGCCAGGGCTACAACCTGCCGGATTACCCGGACAACCCTTCCTCGGATGAGGAGACGGCCGTTCGCTCCCGCTACGACAAGATCAAGGGCTCCGCCGTGAACCCTGTCCTGCGCGAAGGCAACTCGGACCGCCGTGCGCCGCTGTCCGTGAAGAACTACGCCCGCCAGAACCCGCACTCCATGGGAGCATGGTCCGCTGACTCCAAGACCAACGTTGCCACGATGACAGCCGACGACTTCCGCTCCAACGAGAAGTCCGTGGTCATCGAAGCCGAGGGCACTATCGCCATCCAGCTGGTCCGCGAAGACGGCTCGGTCAAGGTCCTGAAGAAGGCCTTCCCCGTTCTTGCCGGTGAAGTCATCGACGGTACCGTCATGCGCGCCGCCGCCCTGGACGAGTTCCTGAAGGCCCAGGTCGCCCGTGCCAAGGAAGAAGGCGTGCTCTTCTCGGCCCACCTGAAGGCCACCATGATGAAGGTCTCGGACCCCATCATCTTCGGCCACGTGGTCAAGGCCTACTTCTCTGAACTCTTCGAGACCTACGGCAAGCAGCTCGCCGCCGCCGGGATCAGCCCCAACAACGGACTCGCTGCCATCCTGAGCAGCCTCGAAGACCTGCCGGAGGATGTCCGCGAAGGCGTCCAGTCGCTGATCAAGAAGGGCCTCGAAGACGGCCCGGCCCTGGCAATGGTGGATTCGGACAAGGGCATCACCACGCTGAACGTTCCCTCCGATGTCATCGTTGACGCCTCCATGCCGGCCATGATCCGCAGCTCCGGCCACATGTGGGGCCCGGACGGCAAGGAAGCAGACACCCTCGCCATCCTGCCGGACAGCTCCTACGCCGGTATCTACCAGGTGGTGCTGGACGACTGCCGCGCCCACGGCGCCTTCGATCCCACCACGATGGGTACGGTGCCGAACGTTGGCCTCATGGCCCAGGCCGCCGAGGAATACGGCAGCCACGACAAGACCTTCGAGATCCAGGAAGCCGGAACAGTTCAGATCGTTGACGGTTCGGGTGCGGTGCTGGTCGAGCATGAGGTTGCCCCGGGCGACATCTGGCGCGCCTGCCAGACCAAGGACCTGCCTATCCGCGACTGGGTCAAGCTTGCCGTCACCCGCGCCCGCGCCTCCAAGATGCCCGCCGTTTTCTGGCTTGACGAGACCCGCGCGCACGACGCCAACCTCATCGCCAAGGTCCGCGAATACCTCAAGGACCACGACACCGAGGGCCTGCAGATCGAAATCATGTCCCCGGAGAAGGCCACCGCCTTCACCCTCGAGCGGATCCGCAAGGGGGAGGACACCATCTCGGTTTCCGGCAACGTGCTCCGCGACTACCTCACGGACCTCTTCCCCATCCTCGAACTGGGCACCAGCGCGAAGATGCTTTCGGTGGTTCCGCTCATGAACGGCGGCGGGCTCTTCGAGACCGGCGCCGGCGGATCGGCTCCGAAGCACGTCCAGCAGCTGCTCAAGGAGAACCACCTGCGGTGGGACAGCCTCGGGGAATTCCTCGCGCTTGCCGTGAGCTTCGAGCACCTGGCCACCACCACCGGCAATGCACGCGCCCAGGTCCTGGCCGACACCCTGGACAAGGCAACGGGCACGTTCCTGCTGGAGAACAAGTCCCCGAGCCGCCGGGCCGGCGAACTGGACAACCGAGGCAGCCACTACTTCCTGGCGCGCTACTGGGCCGAGGAACTGGCCCAGCAGACCGAGGACGCTGACCTCGCTGCTTCGTTCTCGGCTATTGCCAAGGAGCTGTCCTCCAACGAGGAGACCATCGTG
Organism: Pseudarthrobacter cremeus; assembly: GCF_051857465.1. NCBI lineage: Bacteria > Bacillati > Actinomycetota > Actinomycetes > Micrococcales > Micrococcaceae > Pseudarthrobacter > Pseudarthrobacter cremeus. The sequence continues at coordinate 40,840 of NZ_JBPZHC010000011.1, forward strand.
GGCGAACTGGCTGCAGTTCAGGGCTCCCCGGTGGACATCGGAGGTTACTACAACCCGGATGACGCCAAGGCCTCCGCCGTCATGCGTCCCTCTGCCACGCTGAACAGGGTCATCGCCACCCTGAACTGAGCTCCCTCACCCTGACGGACACTTAAAAATGCAGCGCCCCGGGAAACCCGGGGCGCTGCATTTCTGCTCGGGGAGCGCCGCCGTCGTGCGTGACGGGGGCGCTCCCTCCTCCGGTTCAGTCCTTACCCGTTCTTGCCTTTGCCTTTGCCCTCGCCGGCTTTGCTGTTGTCCGCGGGTGCGGGAGCCGGGGCCGGCGCCACAGGCGCGGTGCTTTCCTGGGCGGCTGCCGCTGCCGCGGCGTCCGCGTCTGCCTTGGCCTTCTCTGCCGCTGCTGTTGCTTCCGCAGCGGCCTTCGCGGCCGCGGTAATAGCCGCGTTGAGGTCGGCCCGGACGGCGGTGATGACCGTCATGACGGTACGGCGGCGTTCGTCGGAAACCTTGCCCTTTTCCGCCGCCGCCGCCAGCTCGGTTTCCAGTCCGTCCAGGGCCGCCAGCGCTGCCGCATGGTCATTTGCAGCCGCCGCCTGACTGACTCCCAGGACCCGTTCCTGAAGCTGCCTGGCAGTATCCCGCTGCAACCCCGTCTCCACGGGAGCGCAACTGGCCAGTGACGCCGCCAGTACCAGTGCCGTGGCAACCTGAACCACTCCGCGCGCTACGGAGCGCTGGCCTTTGGGCCCCCAAAACGTCACGGTTCAACACTCTTCTGGAGTTCCTGGAGATGCTCGCCCAGGGTGCCGGTGACCGTGGGGTAAGGCACGACGTCGGGCGTCAGCTGTGGGGACAAGCTGGCGGTGAGAGCCACCGCACCGGCCGCCAGTGCAAGGACGATCAGGATGGCCAACAGCCAGACCCTCCGGCGGCGGTTCACCCGCTCAAGCCACGTCCGGGAGCGGATCTCCGATGAGCCGTTGGGACCTGTCATCCGCTCGGCATGGCCGGGGCCGTCGTCGTCCAGCTCTTTCAACGAAAGGGCGGGGGAAGGCAGCTCTGAGGTGATCGTCGGAGCCCGGAACGGCATGGCCGGCAGCACCCGCGTTGGTTCCGGAGTGAGTTCGCCGGGCGTGGACACCGGCGAGACGAGGGCCTGGCGCAGCACCGTCTCAACGTCCGCTGCTGACGGACGCTCCAACGGCTCGAGGGCTGTCATGGAGCGGATCAGGTCCGCCCATTCCGACGGGAGATCCGCGGGAATCTCCGGTGCGCGGTGCAGCCTGGCGACGGCGGATTCCACTGCGCTGCCGGGGTATTCGATGGTCTGTTTGATGCATTCGAGGAGGACCAGCCCGAACGAATAGATGTCAGTGGCCGGTGTGAGCGGTGAGCCCATGGCCTGCTCGGGGCTGAGGTACGCCGCGGTCCCCACCATGGTGCCCGTGGCAGTCAGCCGTGTTCCGTCAACGATCCGTGCGATGCCGAAGTCTGTGAGTTTGGGCCGCAGCGGCTCGCCCGGGCGGATCTGCACCAGCAGGATGTTGCCGGGCTTGATGTCGCGGTGGATGACCCCGAGGCTGTGGACGTAGGCCAGGGCATCGGCGATTCCTGCGCCGATCACGGCGAGTTCGTCCAGCGGAACAGGGCTGTGCCTGATCCGGCTCCGCAGGTCCTGTCCGTCCACGAGTTCCATGGTCAGGAAGGGGCGCGGCTCATCCGGAATGCGGGTGTCGATGCCGGCGTCGAAGAGCGTCACAAGGCTGGGATGGTTCAATGTTGCCAGGAGTTGGATCTCAGCTTCCTGGCGTTTGAGCTCATCAGCATCGGGAGCCTGGGGTGCGAAGAGCTTCAACGCGACGTCACGGCCCAAATTCTCGTCCCGCGCGCAATAGACGGACGACATTCCGCCGCGACCGATTACCTCACCGAGCCGATAACGTCCGCCAACCACTTCATTCTTGATGGAGCTAGGCGATTCCGCCACCATGACCGTTCCTCCCGGTGCGCTGCGGCACTGTATACCCAATTATACGGGCGAGTAGCCCCCACGCAGACCTCGCCCTGATGATAGGTACCCACTTTTCAGGCAGATAACGGGAGGGCCGCCGCGCCGGTGAAGGCACCGCCCCGGGGCACACCGACGGCCCGGCTGAGAAGTCGTCAGGACCTGCTCAGCCGGACCACCGGTCACAAGGTTGCGTGCTGGTAGTTGTGCTCTCCGGTAGCCCACCTCCTTTCAGGAAACACTGACTGTTGCCGGCGAACGGCGGGGTCTGAGTCGGTTAGGAGGTCCTGCGCTTCCGGAGGAACAACAGCCCGGCCACCATCAGAACCAGGGCGATGGGGACAAGAGTCATCTCGACGCCGGTCTTCGCCAGGGTTGCGGTGCCGCCCTGGCGCGTGGTGCTGTTCATCTTGCTCCCGGTGGTGCTGCCCGTGGTGCTGCTGGCGTCCTTGCCGGCGGCCGGAACCGAACCGGTGATGACGCCGGCAGGAACTACGGTGATTCCGGTAGTTGTTGTGCCGGTTGTGCCCGTCGTGCCGGTGGTGCCTGTTCCGGTAGTGCCGGTCGTTCCCGTTCCTGGGGTGTCAGTGCCGCCAGCGATGCCGGTTCCCGGGTCTGTGGTGTCCGTACCAGGGGTTTCGGTCACGGGGTTGTCAGTACCGGGCGTTACTGCCCCGTCGGTGCCTCCGCCAGCGATCACGGAGGCATCGAGATCGATGTTTGCCCCATCAAGGACACCGGAAGTGCCCAGGCCCAGGTCGATGGCTGCGGCGACGTCGGCGGTGGTTCCGCTGCCGTCGGTGGTGCCTAGGACGTTGTTCCCGAGTCCGAGGTTGATGTCGGCGGCAGCCGCGACGTCGGCGGTGGTTCCGCTGCCGTCGGTGGTGCCCAGGACGTTGTTCCCGAGTCCGAGGTTGATGTCGGCTGCTGCGGCGACGTCGGCGGTGGTTCCGCCGCCGTCGGTGGTGCCTAGGACGTTGTTCCCGAGTCCGAGGTTGATGTCGGCTGCTGCGGCGACGTCGGCGGTGGTGTTGCCCGCGTCGGTTCCGGTCAGAGCAGCGTCCCCGAGTCCGAGGTTGATGTCGGCGGCAGCCGCGACGTCGGCGGTGGTTCCGCTGCCGTCCGTGGTGCCTAGGACGTTGTTCCCGAGTCCGAGGTTGATGTCGGCGGCAGCCGCGACGTCGGCGGTGGTGTTGCCCGCGTCGGTTCCGGTCAGAGCAGCGTCCCCGAGTCCGAGGTTGATGTCGGCTGCTGCGGCGACGTCGGCGGTGGTTCCGCTGCTGTCGGTGGCGCCGAGGGTGCTATCCCCGAGTCCGAGGTTGATGTCGGCTGCTGCGGCGACGTCGGCGGTGGTTCCGCTGCCGTCGGTGGTGCCGAGGGTGCTATCCCCGAGTCCGAGGTTGATGTCTGCGGCAGCCGCGACGTCGGCGGTGGTTCCGCTGCCGTCCGTGGTGCCCAGGTTGTTCCCGAGTCCGAGGTTGATGTCGGCTGCTGCGGCGACGTCGGCGGTGGTTCCGCTCCCGTCCGTGCTTCCGAGGACGCCGTCCCCCAGGCCGAGGTTTGCGTCCACCACGGCGACGACATCCGCTGATCCAGTCGGCGTTGGGCCACCCAGCAGGTCCAACGACGTCGTGTTGGCGGATGTCGCCGCCGAGACCAGGGCGGAGGCGGAAAGGTCCGGCCCGCTGATTGTGTCCGCAGCGCTCGCTGCGGTGGCGCCGAAGGCTAGTAGCCCGCCGGCAAAGAGGGTGCTGAGCAGCCCCCTGCGAAGGTTGCAATGCATGAGTTTTCTCCTGAGAAGTTGAGGTGGGGCGCCGATAAGCGCCCTTAGGCCGCGTTTTGCCCATGGAAAAGGGCAGCAGGGCTCAACTAGTCAGGAGAAGAACCGGGGTCGAACGACACCGGTGAAGGGGCATGTTCAGGTGAGGCGCTGATGGGGAAAGCTCCCGGCAGCAAAAGGTTCAGGCCGAAATCGTCCACCCAGGCTGCAGCGCTCGTGGGGCCGGAGGGCGAAGCGCCGCTCCCAGCACCGGAAGCCGGAACTGCAGGGACCGGAGCCAGCGGTGTCGAAGGATCGCCGGTCCACGGGCTTCCCGGGGCGGCTGAGCGCATGGCCGAGCTTGTCGATCCGGCTATTGCTGCCGTCGTCGCGAGGCTTACTTGGGGCACCACGAAAGTGCTGTCTGAGGTGCCGGGATCACTTGCCAGGCCCACGTCAGTGGCCTCCGGAGTCAGCGCGCCCTCCGCCAAGGGCGAGTCCTCGGCGGCGGAAATCCCGTTCACGGGCACGCCGGTCAGCGTGACCGGCAAGCTGGCTGTCACAGGCGCAACCGCGGCCGCCGTCAGCTCCACGACGGGCTGCAGGACAGGCTCAAGAACGGGTACGGCATCAGCGAGCGGAGGAACGACGGTTTCAACCAGTCCCGCAGCAACGGAATCGGCTGCTAAGGCGACCGGGGCTGCGAGGGAAGTGACGGTATCTGCCGGGACCACGATGTTCAGTACCGGTACGGCAGCTACGAGCTGGTCCGCCGTACCGGCCACGGAGCCTACCAGCGGCTGCACAAGCCCGGCGGAATTTGCAGGCAACCCTTCGGGAGAAACAGCCGCCTGAAGCGGCGCAACAGCACCCGTCAGCGGAACCGAAAGGGAGGAAACCGAGGACGTCACCCCGCCGAGGAGGGAGGCGGAGTCTGCGGACGCGTCCGCCAACGCAGGAGTAGAAGAAAGTGTCAGCCAGGCCGCGGTTGCCGCGCCTGCGAGCAGGATGGGCCGGAGCGCACGCCACGGCGATAGAGATATAGCCATGCGTACCACCCCCAGTACCGTTGAAATCGACGATTTGAACAGCGTATGACTTTTCTGTGCAGCCCGTCTAGGGAAAATGAGAATTAACCCAGCAAACTTACTAATTGCTATTACGTCAGCATTATTAAACTATGCCCGGACGTCAGGCCGGTTGACGCGGACTGTCACCGATTCGCCAGAACAGGATGTGCTTCGTCAGTGCTCATCATTCGGGTAGCTGACGCCCAGCTGGCCGCGGACGCCGTCGAAAAGACGCATGGTCTTGACCGAATCCTCCAGCGGCATCACCGGGCTTTCCGTGAGGCCCTGCTGGATGCAGCGGGTTACTTCGCGGAGCTCGTAGGCATAGCCACGGCCGACGACGTCGAACGGCTCGGTGCGCTGCTCGCCCAGGCCGATGCCGATCACCAGTTCCCGCGGGTTGTTAATGGAGCCCACGCTCTGCAGGTACCCCAGGCTTCCGGCCACCGTTGCGGTCCGGGGGCCATGGGCGAGGAGGGAGGAGGTCAGCTGGGCCTGGGCGCCGTGGTTGTAGCCAAGGGTCAGCGCGTTCTGCGCGTCAACGCCGTCGTCATTAATGAAACCGGTGGCGCTGACCGTCTGCGGGAATCCCAACGTTCCCACCGCCCAAAGCAGCGGGTACACCGCGATGTCCAGGAGCGCACCGCCGCCGTCCTTCCGGGCCCAAAGCCTGGACGTGGTGGAGTAGGGCGCCGGGAAGCCAAGGTCAGCCATCACCCAGTGCACCTCACCCAGTTCGCCGGAAGCGGCAATCTCGAATACCCGCTGCATCCCCGGCAGGAACCGGCTCCACACAGCCTCCATGAGGAAGAGCTTCCGTTCGCGGGCCACGGCCACCAGTTCGCTGGCTTCGCGGGCATTGATGGTGAACGCCTTCTCACATAGCACGTGTTTGCCGGCGTTCAGCGCAGCGAGGACGATCTGATGGTGCTGTGCGTGCGGGGTAGCCACGTAGACAACGTCCACGGCATCATCGGCGAGCAGCCGCTGGTAGCCGGTGACGCCGTGCTCGTCCCAGTAAGACCTGCCGAAATCGTAGGCCGTGGCGAAACTCTCCGCTGTGTCCCGGGCGCGGGAACTGACGGCGTAAAGCTCCGCATCACGCAGGAGGGCCAGGTCCTGCGAAACCGACCGGGCAATCCCGCCGGTGGCGATGACGCCCCAGCGTAATGGCCTTCCGGTGGCGGACTGGGGGTCCTGGTCGGACTGGGTGGACAACCACGGCTTGGCTATTAGCGGGCTCATGGTGCCATCCTCTCACCCGGACCAGTCCGAACGTCAGACCAGGGCCCGGGCGGATTCCTCCGTCAGCCTGCCCTGCTGGAGCCGGAAACGGCGGTCGGTCTTATTGGCCAGCGCCCTGTCGTGGGTGACCACCAGGATGGTGGTGTTGTGGTCACGGCTCAGCGCGCTCAGGAGTTCGATGATGTGGTCACCGGTCTGCTCGTCCAGGTTGCCCGTTGGCTCGTCTGCGAGGATCAGCTTGGGTTCGTTGGCCAAAGCCCGGGCGATCGCCACGCGCTGCTGCTCGCCGCCGGAAAGGCGGTTGATCCGCCGGACCTGCTTGTCCGGGTCCAGCTGCACCTGCGCCAGGAGGTCCCTGGCCCGCTCCAGGCGCCGCGATTTACGCATTCCGGCGAACTCCATAGGGAGCATTACGTTGTCCAGGGCGGACAGGTTGGGGATCAGGTTGAACTGCTGGAACACGAAACCGATGTCCCGGCGCCGGTACTCGGTCAGCTTGCCGTCCGGCATGCCGGCCAGGCTGACACCGTTGACGACGACGTCCCCGCTGGTGGGTTTGTCCAGCGCACCCAGGAGCGACAACAGGGTGCTCTTGCCGCTGCCGCTTTTGCCCACAATGGACGCCAGCGTGCCCTGCTCCAGGACGAAACTCACGTCGTTGACCGGCTTGATGGTGCGGTCACCGGAGTTGAAGGTGCGGACCAGGTTCTTGACTTCAATCATGGCTATTCTCCTCGCAGAACTTCGATGGGACGGATGCGTGCCGTGAGCAGCGCGGGGACGAGCGCGCCGATGATGGCCACGCCGAACACCGCGGCGATTCCGGCAGCGATGACGCCGGGGGAGGCGCTCGCGGTGACTGACGTCAGGAGTTGGGAGGCGCCACCCAAGGGCCCGCCCGGTCCGCCCGGGAAGCCTGCGCCGCCTGGCATGCCAGGGCCGCCGGCCGCACCGGCCATGGCAGCACCGCGCCCGGCGGTGGTGGCCGCCGTCGTCGTCGTGGTGTTGGTGCTTATCAGTGCAGAGGCGATGCCGCCGCTGGCGAACGAGGCGATGGCGGCGCCCACCGCGCTGCCCATGGCCACCAGGACCAGGGCTTCGAGCACAAACTGCAGTCCGATGGTGCGGTTGGGGGCGCCGATGGCCTTCAGAACGCCGATTTCGCGCCGGCGTTCACGGACAAGCATCACCATGATCAGCAGGATGATCAGCCCGGCGGTGCCCAAAGCTGCGACAAAGGCGATGAAGGAGATGTTCTTGACGCTACCGAGGGAGCTGACCGCGGTCTCCAGGCTCTGGCCCTGGGTGACGTCGGCCTTGTCGGTGCCGAGTGCCGTTTCCAGTGCTGTCTTGGCGGACTGAACGTTCTCCATGCTGTTGACCTTGACGATCATTGTGGACAGCTCGTCCGGGAGCCCGGCGAGGGCCTGCGCCGCCGGGAGAGTCACGTACAGGGCGTTGTTGCCGAACGCGGTGCCGGAATCGAACAGGCCGGCGACGATGTACGTCTGGCCGTTGATGGTGAAGGTGGACCCTACGGACAGCCCGTTCTTTTGGGCCAGCGTGGTTCCCAGCAGGGCGCCGGTGGATGCAGCCGAGTAGTCGCCCAGGCCGGTTCCCTCGGTGATGGTCAGCGCCTTGCCGGTGCTGTCCATCTCGGCACCGATTCCGGTTGCGGTGATAGGCAGCGAGCGCACCGGCTGAGTAGTGGTTGTGCCGGTGGCAGCCTGGTTCCGGCCGCCCAGCGTACCGGCGTCGACGGCCGCGGTAAGGCTCGTGGTCAGCGTTGCCGCGGACGAGCCGCCCGGGCCTCCGGGGCCTCCGCCGCCCGGACCGGTTTGGCCGGCCGCAGTCTGGGCGGCTGCCTCGGTGGCGTTGCGCAGCCTGAGGGAAGATGTCCCGACGACGGAGCTCACGTTGGGGACTGCTGCTGCGGTTGCGGCCTGCTCGGCGGTCAGCGGTTCGCCGCCGCCTTCAAATCCCTGGCCGCCGGCCGGGTTGACGGTCAGGACGGTGCCAACAGTGGAATTCAGCTCCTGGACTTTGGCCGCGACGGCCTGGTTGGCCACCAGCATGGCGAGGGCAAGTCCGATCGCGACGGCCAGCACTGCCACCACCGCGGCCGTTCGCACTTTGTTTCTGAAGGCATTGCCGACACTTCGGGCAAGGACGCTCACTGTACTCCTAGGATCCGGGCCGGCAGAAGGCCGGCGACTGCTCCTACCCTCGCGGCCCTCGCTGTGCGGGAAAGCGGCTGAAGCTGTGTTTGGCCTGTGAAACAGCGCAGGGAGTGCCAGAGCGTCGGGTGAAAGTCTGCAGGGAGTGCCAGAGCGTCGGGTGAAAGTTGGCAGGGAGTGCCAGAGCGCTGGAAACAGCAGAATGCCCCCGGATCCTGTGCGGAGCCGGGGGCATTCTGGGGAAGCAGGGTGTTACTTGGTCAGCGGGCCAAGTACCGGATCGTCCACGTAGGCCGTCTTCACGTTGGCGGCGGTCACGATGACCGGCGGCAGCAGATAGGCGGGTACGGTCTTCACCGTGTTGTTGTAGGACTTGTCGTCGTTGACCTCAGGCTTCTTGCCGGCCTGGAGATCCTTGACCATGACAATGGCGTGCTCAACGAGCTTGCGGGTGTCCTTGTTGATGGTGGAGTACTGCTCGCCGGCGATGATGGACTTCACGGACTCAACTTCGGAGTCCTGTCCGGTGATGACCGGGATCGGCTTGCCGGCAGCCTTGACAGAGGTGATGGCGGCCCGGGCCAGGGTGTCATTCGGCGAAAGAACGCCGTCCAGGGAGGCTGACCCGTAGGAACCGGTCAGGAGGGTATCCATCCGGCGCTGGGCGTTCTCAGCCTTCCAGTCCTGCGTGACGGCCTTCTCGAACGTCGTCTGGCCGGACAGCACCTTCACCGTTCCGTCGTCGATCTTTGGCTTCAGGATGCTCATGGCGCCGTCGAAGAAGACCTTCGCGTTGGCGTCATCCGGGGAACCCGCCAGCAGTTCAATGTTGTACGGTCCGGCCGGCTTCTTGGCCTTCATCCCGTCCAGCAGGGCCTGGCCCTGGAGCACGCCCACCTTGAAGTTGTCGTAGGCCACGTAGTAGTCCACGTTGGGGGTGTTCAGCAGGAGACGGTCGTAGGCGATGATGGTGGCGCCTGCATCCTTGGCCTGCTGCAGCTGGGTACCCAGCTGCGAGCCATCCAGGGCGCCGACGATGATGACCTTCGCGCCCTTGGAGATCATTGCACTGATCTGGTTCTGCTGCTCAGCAACGCCGTTGTTGGCGAACTGGACTGTGGGTTTGAAGCCTGCGCTGGAGAGGCCGTCATTGAACAGCTTTTCCGCCAGGACCCAGTTTTCACTGGTCTTCTTGGGAAGTGCGACGCCGATGGCGGAGTCCTGTGCGAAGCCGCCCGTTCCACCGCTGGTGCCGGTGGCGCCGGGCTCGGCCCGTCCGCAGGCCGTCAGCGCCAATGCCGCGATCGCAGCTATCGCTGCTGCCTTTCCTGCTTTACCAATCATTCGCATTTCTTGGTCCACTTTCTTTTTAGGGGTTTTGTTCCGGAACCTGAACAGCTCAGGCATCCCGGGAAATGGTCTCTTTAGTGGAGGTGACCTCGTCCGGCTGCAGCGGGGAGCCCGCCCCGCTGGATGTGCGGAAGTTCTTCATCATCAGCCCGATGATCGATGCCCGTCCCTGCGACTTGTTGTAGACGTCGATGGCTACGGCTACCAGGAGCACCAGGCCTTTGATCATCGACTGCCAGTCGGCGCCGACGCTGAGGAGCTGCAGGCCGTTGTTCAGCACGGCCATGACCAGGCCTCCAACAATGGAGCCGATGACGGTACCCACACCGCCGGTCACAGCGGCGCCGCCGATGAAGACTGCGGCGATGGCGTCGAGTTCCCAGCCGGTGCCGTCCGAGGGGCCTGCGGAGGTGGACCGGGCCACGAAGATCATGCCGGCGAGCCCGGCGATGATGGACATGTTCATCATGACCAGGAAGTTGATCTTCTTTGACTTCACGCCGGAGAGTTCCGCCGCGTGGCGGTTGCCACCGACGGCGTAGATGTGCCGGCCGACCACCGTCTTGGAGGAGACAAAGCCGTAGATCAGAACCATCACCGCAAGAATCAGGCCCGGGATCGGGAAGGACGTGCCGGGGCGGCCGGTGGCGAACAGGTACGTGGCGAAGAGAATTGCGCCGCAGATCAGGACCAGCCGCAGGATCATCACCCAGGTTTCGGAAACTTCAGCTCCGAGGGCCTTCGCGGTGCGGCGGCGGCGGAGTTCGCTGTAGATAACGAAGGCGACGCCGGCGAGGCCCAGGAGCAGTGTCAGGTTGTTGTAACCGGTGCTCGGCCCGATCTCGGGGAGATAGCCGGCACCGATGTACTGGAACTCGCGCGGGACCGGAATGGAGTTGGACTGGCCTACAAACTGCTGGGCCCCGCGGAAGATCAGCATGCCTGCCAGGGTCACGATGAATGCCGGGATCCCCACATACGCAGTCCACCAGCCGTGCCATGCCCCGATGAGGGCGCCGAGGCCCAGGCCCAGCAGGATGGCCAGGAACCAGGGGATGCCCCAGTCGCGCATGGCGATGGCCACCACCATCCCCACGAAGGCAGCCACTGAGCCAACCGAAAGGTCGATGTGGCCGGCGATGATGACCAGCACCATGCCGATGGCGAGGATGAGGATGTAGGAGTTGCCGTTGAAGAGGTTGATGACGTTGCCCGGGGTGAGCGTGATGCCGCCTGTGAGCCACTGGAAGAGAACTATCAGAGCCACCAAGGCAAAGATCATCCCGAACTGGCGGGTGTCACCGCCGAAGAGTTTCTTGAGCGCGTTCATTATTTTCGGTCCTCGTATCTGGAAGGTTCTGGAAGGCTCCAGAGGATTAGGCGGCGGCTTTGCGGGCGGAGGTCATGAGCTTCATCAGGCTTTCCTGGCTCGCTTCCTCTTTGTCGAGCACGCCGGTGATGGCGCCCTCGAAGATGGTGTAGATCCGGTCGGAGAGCCCGAGCAGTTCAGGCAGCTCGGAGGAAATCACAATCACGCCCTTACCCTGGTTGGCGAGTTGCTGGATGATGCCGTAGATCTCGTACTTGGCTCCGACATCGATGCCGCGGGTGGGTTCGTCCAGGATCAGCAGTTCCGGGTCCGTGAACATCCACTTGGCCAGGACAACCTTTTGCTGGTTCCCGCCGGACAGCTTGGCTACCCCTTCCTCCACGGACGGAGCCTTTGTCCGAAGTGACTTCCGGTACTGCTCAGCGACTTCAAACTCCTTGTTGGTGTCCACGACGCTGCGCTTGCTGATCTTCTCCAGGTTCGCCGAGACCGTGGTGGTTTTGATGTCGTCGAGCAGGTTCAGGCCCAGGGATTTCCGGTCTTCGGTGACGTAGCCGAGGCCGGCGTCGATGGCTTGGTGAACATTTTTGAGTGTCACTTCCTTGCCATGCATGTAGATCTGTCCGGAGACAAAGTGGCCGTAGGACCGGCCAAAGACGGAACGGGCCAGCTCGGTGCGGCCTGCCCCCATGAGCCCTGCGAATCCCACAATCTCCCCGCGCCGTACGAAGAAGTTCGAGTTCTTGCAGATCATCCGGTCCTGGATCTGCGGGTGTGCCACGTTCCAGTTTTTGACCTCGAAGAACACTTCGCCGATCTTGGGCGTGTGGTCCGGGAAGCGGGACTCCAACGCCCGTCCCACCATGCCTTTGATGATGCGGTCCTCGTCAACGCCGTCGGCCTTGACATCCAGGGTTTCGATTGACTTTCCGTCACGGATGATCGTGATGGAGTCGGCGATCTGCTCGATCTCGTTCAGCTTGTGCGAAATGATGATCGAGGTGATGCCCTTGCCCTTGAGGCCCAGCATCAGATCCAGCAGATGCTGTGAGTCCGACTCGTTCAGCGCCGCCGTGGGTTCGTCCAGGATCAGGATCTTGACTGACTTGTTCAGCGCTTTGGCGATCTCCACCAGCTGCTGCTTGCCAACGCCGATTTCCTTGATCGGGGTTGCGGGGTCCTCGCGCAGGCCCACCCGGGCCAGCAGCTCGGTGGAGCGCAGCCGGGCCTCTGCCCAGTCAATAACGCCGCGCTTGGTGGGTTCGTTGCCCAGGAAGATGTTCTCCATGATGGAGAGCTCCGGGATGAGTGCCAGCTCCTGGTGGATGATCACGATTCCGGCATGCTCGCTGGCCCGGATATCCCGGAACTGCTGAACCTGTCCCTGGTAGACGATGTCGCCGTCGTAGGTGCCGTAGGGGTAAACGCCGGAAAGCACTTTCATCAGCGTGGACTTGCCGGCGCCGTTTTCGCCGCAGATGGCGTGGATTTCGCCGGCTTTGACGCTCAAGCTTACTTCGGAGAGTGCTTTGACGCCGGGAAACTCCTTGGTGATGGAGCGCATCTCCAGGATGACCGGGTCGGTGTGCGTGGTGTGGGACGTCATTTTGCCCTTACGCCTCCAATGCATGACTTCTTTGTCCGCCCAGCAAAGCGCGGGGGCGTCTGATGAAAAAGTAAACTTGATCACACGGGTTGTCGTCAAGTCTTGAACGCAATTACCGGATAACAACTTGGTCTACATGCGCCGGATCCCGGCGTGTTGGAATACCAGTGCTGCCGCTCCGAGTGCCTCCGCACGGTCCCCCAGCGAGGACATTGTCAGTGTGGTGGTCTCGCCGATTACGGGCACGGCATGCCGGATCAGCCCGCGCCGGATGGGGTCCAGGAGCACGTTACCCAGCCCTGCCAGGGGCCCGCCCACCACGATGACTTCAGGGTTGATCAGGTTCGCCACATTGCCCAGCGCCCTGCCCACGGCCAGGCCCGCGTCATCCACAACCCGCAGTGTTGCCGAGTCGCGGGCGAGGGCCTTGGCGACGATGTCGGCGGGCGTGAGCGGCCGGTCCTCACCGCGGCTGAGGAGTTCGATCATGGTGGTGGTGGAAGCTATGGTTTCCAGGCAGCCGCGGTTGCCGCACCGGCACACGAGGCCCTGTTCGTGGATGGTCGCGTGGCCTATTTCGCCGGTGATCCCCACATGGCCGTAGTAGGGCGCGCCGTTGAGGATCAGTCCTGCTCCGATGCCTGAGCCGATCTTGAGGAACATCAGGTTGCTGACGCCGGTGTGTGGCCCCCAGGTCACTTCGGACCAGGCGCCCAGATTGGCGTCGTTGTCAACGAACACGGGCATTTGGAGGGTGTCCTCCAAGTGCTGGAGGATGTTGATCCCCACCCATTCGGGCAGGATCGCGCCTTGCGCGACGGTGCCCGTCCGGCGGTCGATGGGCCCGGGAATTCCAACGCCGGCGCCCACCACGGCGCTGCGTTCCACGGCGTTTTCGCTGAGCAGTTTGTCCAGCAGTACGACGGCCGCCTGGATGCCCTCCTCCGATTGATGCCCCAGCGGAAGCATCACTGATTCCTCGGCGATCACGTGGTAGCTCAGGGATGCGAGAACCACGCGGAGGTGGCGCCGGCCGAAGTCGATTCCCACGGCAACTGCGCCGTTGCTGTTGAGCCGTACGTTCAGGGCCCGGCGGCCCGAGCTGGTGATCGGTTCGGTGGAGGCCAGTCCCGAGTCCTGCATCACTTTGACGATGTTGGAGACGGTGGCAGTGGACAGTCCGGTCTGGCGTGCCAGCTCGGCCTGAGTGGACGGGCCGCTCATCAGGGTCTCGATGATCCGCTGCTGGTTCAGTTGCCTGAGGGCGGACTGGGACCCGGGATTTTTAGGCTTGCTCCTCGCTGAGCGCGATGTGGCGGACATGAAAAGAAGATTGCCCTATTTTGACGCTTGTAGTCAAGAAGTTAACGCAGTTGTCTTCCTGCGGCCGTGGTCGGGTGAGCGGAATCCGCGACTAACCGTGCAGTTCCCGGTGCGCGCGGGCCAGTTCCACATACCGCGCGGCGTTCTGCTTCACGCCGTCGAATTCCTCGTCGGTGAGTTCCCGCCTGACCTTCGCCGGGACGCCGGCCACCAGCGAGCGCGGCGGCACGACGGTCCCTTCCAGGACCACCGCGCCGGCTGCCACGAGCGAACCGCTGCCGATCACCGCGCCGTTGAGCACCGTGGCACCCATGCCGATGAGGCAGTCATCTTCCACGGTGCACCCGTGGACGACGGCGGCGTGCCCCACGCTGACGCCCGCCCCGACGGTGCAGGGGAAGCCCGGGTCCGCGTGCAGCACCACGTTGTCCTGCAGGTTGCTGCCCGCGCCCACGCTGATGGCAGCCGTGTCAGCCCGGACTGACACGCCGTAGAAGGCGCTGGAGTCCTCCGCAAGGGTTGCCTTGCCGATGATCGAAGCCGTGGGGGCGATGAAGGCGGATTCGTGGACGGCCGGAGTGTTGCCGGCGAAACTGTGAAGGGGAGCCATATGCCCAGCCTAGGACACGGGCCGGGACTGCGGGGGAGGGGAGCCCGGGGTGCGGAGGATCAGGAACTGGTAGTGCTGCGTCCAGTGGCCGGCCCCGGGACCGGACTCGGCGCCTTCGCCTTCGGGCCAGGAGACGAAGTCCTCGATGGCACCGTGCCGGCCAAAGACGTTGAGTACCGTCGCGTCGCTCCGCCTGCTGAAAAACCGGCGGGGTCCGGCGTCGTCCTCCGGGTTCAGGACCTCTTCGTCCTCACCGGACCACAGGCCGACGGCGATGGGTGCGTTGGGTCCCGTCACGCGGACCAGTTCGCGCATGACCCGGTCGATGTCACTGGCGGGGATGTGCAACAAGGTGCTCATGGTCCACACCGCCGGGAAGGCGCCGTCAGCGAAGGGAAGCTGCCTGGCGCTGGCGACCGTTACATCCAGGCCCTTCGCCCTCGCCCGCCGCACGTATTCCTCGGACAGGTCCACGCCCGTGTAGTGGATGCCCGCCCGGACGAACTGCAGGCCGTCCAGCCCCGGGCCGGAACCGACCTCAAGGACACTGTGGCGGCCTTCAGCCTTCAGCAGGCTGATGAAACGGTCGCGTTCGTCGGCCCTCCGCGGGGTGGGGGGATGTTCCGTGCCCGACGCCGCACGGCGGTTGTAGAAGTCAGCGAGGCGCCTCTCGCTTGCCGGCTCTTCCGCCCCGGCCTCAGCCCCTGCATCCACGGTTGGCCCCCATCCATTGGCTGGTCGGTCAGTTAAAGACCACGGTCCGGTTGCCGTCCAGCAGGACACGGTGCTCGGCATGCCACTGGACAGCCTGGGCCAGGGTGCGGCCCTCCACGTCCCGGCCCATCTGGACAAACTGTTCCGGGGTCCGGGCGTGGTCCACCCGGATGACTTCCTGCTCAATGATGGGTCCCTCGTCCAGGGCCGCAGTCACATAGTGGGCTGTTGCCCCGATCAGCTTCACGCCGCGGGCGTGGGCCTGGTGGTACGGCCGGGCACCCTTGAACGACGGCAGGAACGAGTGGTGGATGTTGATGGCCTTGCCGGTGAGCTCGGCGCAGAGATCATCGGAGATGATCTGCATGTACCGGGCCAGGACCGTCAGTTCGATGTCATGTTCAGCCATGAGGGCGCGAAGCTTGTCCTCTGCCTGGGACTTGGTGTCCGGTGTGACGGGAATGTGATGGAAGGGGATGCCGTAGAACCCGGCAAGCCCTGCGAGGTCCCGGTGGTTGGAAACAATGGCGGGGATCTCGATGGGCAGCGTCCCGGAGCGCTGCTGGAAGAGGATGTCGTTCAGGCAGTGCGCGGACGTGCTGGCCATCAGCAGCGTCCGCACCTTCTGGCCCACGGCGTTCAGGCTCCACTGCATTCCGAACGCCTCTGCAACGGGCTCAAGGGCTGCGTGGAGTTCGGCGCGGCCCGAAGGCGTGGTCACCTCCACGCGCATGAAGAAGTTTCCGGTGGCGGGGCTGCCGTACTGCTGCGAATCCGTAATATTGCCGCCGGCCACCAGCAGGGCGCCGGCCACCGCATGGACGATCCCGGGGCGGTCCGGGCAGGAAAGGGTCACTACAAAGGCTTGGTTCAGCTGCGCATCACTCACGCACACCAGCGTACCCGCGCCGGGTGCGCGCTTTTGGTAGTCTGGTGGCGTCGCAACTGGCGTTGGGTGGCTAACCACCAGGGAGCGGCAATCACGAAGACCACGGATCGTACGCCTGGGCCGAGGGTCATGTCTTGCCGGAAAGAGCTGTAGGCCTTCAGGGTCCGCAGCACTGTCCTGTGCACCATCGCACCCTGACATCAGGGGGACAGTGTCCAGTGCCAGCCGGTAGCCTGACCTTAGCAGTGCCCGTATCCCTAGCCAGGAGTTTTCCGTGACCTCTACAGCCACCACAACAGCCGAAGTCAGCAATCAGCCGCTGGCCGAGCTTGATCCTGAAATCGCCGCAGTCCTCGCCCAGGAACTTGGCCGCCAGCGCGGCACCCTGGAAATGATCGCGTCCGAAAACTTCGCCCCGCGCGCCGTGATGGAAGCACAGGGCTCCGTCCTGACCAACAAGTACGCCGAGGGCTATCCGGGCCGCCGCTACTACGGCGGCTGCGAGTACGTGGACATCGCCGAGCAGTTGGCCATCGACCGCGTGAAGGCACTGTTCGGCGCCGAGTTTGCGAACGTCCAGCCGCACTCCGGTGCACAGGCCAACGCCGCCGCGCTATCCGCGATGATCACCCCCGGGGACAAGATCCTGGGCCTCTCCCTGGCCCACGGCGGACACCTGACCCATGGCATGAAGCTGAACTTCTCCGGCAAGCTGTACAACGTCGCCGCCTACCAGGTGGAGCAGGACTCCTTCCGCGTGGACATGGACAAGCTGCGCGAGCAGGCCATTGCCGAGAAGCCCCAGGTCATCATCGCCGGCTGGTCCGCCTACCCCCGCCACCTGGACTTTGCAGCCTTCCGCTCGATCGCGGACGAGGTGGGCGCCCTGCTCTGGACCGATATGGCGCACTTCGCCGGACTGGTTGCAGCAGGCCTGCACCCGAGCCCGGTGCCGCACTCCGACGTCGTGACCTCCACTGTGCACAAAACCCTCGCCGGCCCGCGCTCGGGTGTCATCCTGGCCAAGCAGGAGTGGGCCAAGAAGATCAACTCCAACGTGTTCCCGGGCCAGCAGGGCGGCCCGCTCATGCACGTCATCGCCGCCAAGGCCGTGGCCTTCAAAATCGCCGGCACCGAGGAATTCAAGGAGCGCCAGGAGCGAGTCCTGGAAGGCGCGAAGATCATCGCCGACCGACTCAACCAGGCTGACGTCGCCGAAGCAGGCGTCTCTGTCCTCACCGGCGGCACCGATGTGCACCTGGTGCTGGTGGACCTGCGCAGCTCGCAGCTGGACGGCCAGCAGGCCGAGGACCTCCTGCACTCCGTGGGAATCACCGTGAACCGCAACGCCGTTCCCTTCGACCCCCGTCCGCCGATGGTTACCTCCGGCCTGCGGATCGGCACCCCGGCCCTGGCCACCCGCGGCTTCGGCGCCGAGGAGTTCACCGAAGTCGCCGAGATCATCGCCACCGCGCTGAAGGCCGGCTCCGCCACGGATGTTGAGGCCCTGCAGTCACGTGTCGACAAACTCGCCGCCGACTTCCCCCTGTACCCGCAGCACGAGCAGTGGTGAACCCGTCTATGGCGCAGACCGCGAAGATCCTTGACGGCAAGGCAGCCGCTGCCGCCATCAAGTCCGAGCTGGCCGAGCGCGTTGCTGCACTGAAGGCCCGCGGAGTCACCCCCGGCATTGCCACTGTCCTCGTTGGTGCTGATCCTGCCTCGCAGCTGTATGTGTCGATGAAACACAAGCAGTCGGTGGAGATCGGGATGAACTCGATCCAGCGTGAGCTTCCGGCCGATGCCACCCAGGCCCAGGTGGAGGCCCTCATTGACGAACTCAATGCGGACCCCGCCTGCCATGGGTACATTGTGCAGCTGCCCCTGCCCAAGCACCTGGACACCGACGCCATCCTCGAGCGGATCGACCCCGCCAAGGACGCCGACGGCCTCCACCCGACCAACCTTGGCCGGCTGGTGCTCAACGTCAGCGGCGAGATCACCTCGCCGCTGCCGTGCACACCCCGCGGCGTCATCGAGCTGCTGGAGCGCAACGGCTACAGCCTCGCGGGCAAGCACGTTGTGGTGGTCGGACGGGGCGTCACGATCGGGCGCACCATCGGCCTGCTGCTCACCCGCCGCGCCGTCAACGCCACCGTCACGCTCACGCACACCGGCACCGGAAACCTCTCGGAGCTGTTGCGGCAGGCTGACGTCATTGTCGGCGCGGCGGGCGTCAAGCACATCGTCAAGGCCGCGGACGTGAAGCCGGGCGCTGCCCTGCTCGACGTCGGCGTCACCCGTGAGACTGACCCCGGGACCGGCAAGAGCAGGGTCCACGGCGACATCGATCCCGCCGCCGCCGAGGTGGCGGGCTGGATTTCGCCGAACCCCGGCGGCGTCGGACCCATGACCGTGGCGCTGCTGATGACCAACGTGGTTGAGGCCGCGGAACGCCAATTGGCACAGAAAAGCGGCCCGGGAACCGCCTGAATCCAACACAGGACCAGTAACGCCCGACGGCGGCACGCAACCTTCTACGCGGGGGCGCGTGCCGCCGTCGGACTTTTCGGAGCGGAATCTACTTCAGCTGGCCGCGGATCTCCCCGGCAGGGAAGTCGGCATTGTGCACATTGACGTAATCGGCGCCCGGGTCCGCTTCGATGGCGGACAGCACCGCCTCGGCAGGAGTGGTGCACGCATCAACCGTCCAGTCGGTTCCGGCGCCTACAGTCAGCGGAACAACAACCGGGCCGGCTACGTTGCGGGCAGCAACGTGGATATGGGCTGCCGTGGCGGGAGCGGACAGCCCGCGGACAGAGAGCGTGTAGCAGAGCTCGTCGCCGTCGATGGTGTAGCTGAAGGATCCGCCTGCCCCGGTATGGACTGCCGCGGCTTCCTGGCCCGTGTTGAGCGGAATGGCGGCGTCGCCGCCCTGTTTCGCGTCGGCGGGGGCGCTGATGCCCATGAGGGAGACGATGGCTGCGGCGACCGCGGCTGTCCTGAACCCGTGACTTTTCATGATGTGTCCTCAGATAGAAAGTTGAATTTCCACCCCTAGCGCGATTCACGCTACGCCCCGGCCTGATCAGGCACAATAGCGTGGCGGGAGCTGTTCGCCGGGGGTGGAAGGTGCGATTGCACCCTGCGGCGTTTGAGACAATGGACCCATGCGATCTCTGAGTAATCCTCAATCCCCGTCCGGCCGTGCCAAGGGCGGCTTCTCCATGCTGCGGATCAGCGGCCCGGGAATGATGGTCTTTGTGGTCGCCTTCATCGTGGCCGTGATCTTTGCCGCCAACCAGAACGACGTCGTCGGTTGGGTGGTCGCGATCATCGCCGGCTTCTGGCTCGCGCTCGCCGCCTTCGTGGTCTTCAGCATCCAGAAGGCAGCCAAAAAAGCCGGGGCCAAGCTGACGGAAGCCCAGAACGCCTTCAACAGCGCGGCCGGCCGTGCGCCGTCGTCGTCCTCTGCCGACCATGGCGGCACCCGGGTGGTGTCCGAGCGCACCGAAGCCGACGAAGTCCGCGACCTCAAGCTGGACCACTCGTTCAAGATCGTGCAGGTGCAGATCCGCGTGGTGGAGCAGGAACGTGCCAAGGGAGCGGCCGGGGACCAGGAGACCATCCGCCGCGCGCTGGAGACCATCGAGATCACCGCCACCAACGCCCGGGACATGATCCGCTCCGCCGGCGGCACCGGCGACCCGGTCAGTGGAACCATCATCGACTAGAGTAGAGCGGGTGAGCTCGGCATTGAAGAAGGACCACCTTCGCATCGCATCCGTCAACGTCAACGGCCTCCGCGCTGCCTACAAGAACGGCATGGCGGCCTGGCTGGAGCCGCGCGGGGTCGATATTCTTTGCCTCCAGGAGGTACGCGCCCCTGACGCAATCGTCCGCCAGCTGCTCGGCGAGGGCTGGCATATCCTGCACGCCGAAGCCGAAGCCAAGGGCCGCGCCGGCGTCGCCATTGCCTCCCGTGAAGAACCCCTGGAAACCCGCAACGGCATCGGCGATGACTACTTCGCCACCGCAGGACGCTGGGTCGAGGCGGACTTCCGGGTGTATGACGCCTCCGGCACCGCCAGCCAGCTCTCCGTGGCCAGCGCCTACGTGCACTCCGGTGAAGTGGGCACCCCCAAACAGGAAGACAAGTTCCGCTTCCTCGACGTCATGAGCACCCGACTGCCGGAACTGACCAAGCACAGCGATCATGCTTTGGTGGTCGGCGACCTCAACGTGGCCCACACGCCCAAGGACATCCGGAACTCCAAGGGCAACGTCAAGAAGGCCGGCCACCTGCCCGAAGAACGCGCGTATTTCGACCGCTTCTTTGGCGAGGAAATCGGCTGGCACGACGTCCACCGCAACCTCGCCGGCGACGTCGACGGTCCCTACACCTGGTGGTCCCAACGCGGCAAGGCGTTCGACAACGACACCGGCTGGCGCATCGACTACCACCTGGCCACCCCCGCCCTCGCCGCCGCAGCTTTCTCGGCAGTGGTGGACCGGGCGCCATCGTGGGACACACGCTTCTCTGACCATGCCCCGCTGGTAGTGGACTACCGGCTCTAGCCCTTAAGGTTTCCAAGCGAATGACCAGCACAACCTCACCCGGCCGCAAGCGCATCCTTTCCGGCGCCAAGCCCACGGCAGACTCCCTCCACCTGGGCAACTACATCGGTGCTGTCCGCAACTGGGTGGACATGCAGTCCGCCTACGACGCCGTGTTCTTCATCCCCGATCTCCACGCCATTACCGTGGACTTCGATCCGGCGGAGCTGACCAAGCGGACCCGCGTGGTGGCGGCCCAGTACATCGCTGCCGGCATTGATCCGGACAAGAGCATCTTCTTCGTCCAGTCGCACGTGCCCGAGCATGCCCAGCTGGCGTGGGCGCTGAACTGCATCACCGGCTTCGGCGAAGCCTCCCGGATGACGCAGTTCAAGGACAAAAGCCAGAAGTCCGGAACGGACGCCGCCACCCTCGGACTCTTCGCCTACCCCACCCTGATGGCCGCGGACATCCTGCTGTACCAGACTGACCTGGTGCCGGTGGGGGAGGACCAGCGCCAGCACCTTGAGCTGACCCGGAACCTCGCCCAGCGGTTCAACACCAGGTTCGGCGAGACGTTCACGGTGCCCGAGGCCACCATCCTCAAGGAAAGCGCCAAGATCTACGATCTCCAGAATCCCGGCGCCAAGATGTCCAAGACAGGGGAACAGGCCAGCGGCTCCATCCAGCTGCTGGAGGATCCCAAGATCGCGGCCAAGCGCATCAAGTCCGCGGTGACGGACGCCGGCACCGAGATCCGGTTTGATCCGGAGGAGAAGCCGGGCGTGTCCAACCTGCTGACCATCTACTCGTCGCTGACCGGCAAGTCCGTGGCCGAGCTTGAAGCCGAATACGCAGGCAAGATGTACGGCCACCTGAAGGTGGACCTCGCCGAGGTGATGGTTGAGTTCATCACTCCGCTGCGGAACCGCACCAACGAGCTGATGGCGGATCCGGCCGAACTGGACCGCCTGCTGGCGCAGGGCGCAGAGCGTGCACGGGAGATCGCCTCGGTCACCCTCGGGAAGGTCTATGACCGCTTGGGCTTCCTGCCTTCCCTGAGCCTGGCGGGAGTCCGCTAAAGCAATGCCGGCCGTGAGTAAAGCCAGCGAGGGAATGAGCGTAGGAGTCATTCTGGGGTTTCCCCCTGCCATCGCTGAAGAACTCCAGCGCTGGCGGGCCTCCTTCGGGGATCCCATGGCGGGGATTGTGCCTGCACACATCACGCTGGTGACCACTACGCCCACCGATGACTGGGAGGCGACCCGCGAACACGTCCGCAGTGTTGCCCGGCGCCAGGCACCTTTTATGGTCACCGTCGCCGGTACCGGCTCCTTCCGTCCGGTCTCGCCCGTGGTCTTTATCAACGTGGAGGACGGCTTCGGGGAATGCGTTGACCTGCACGAAAAGCTCCAGACCGGCCCGCTCGAACGCGATCTCCCGTTTTCGTACCACCCGCACGTGACCATTGCCCACGATGTTGCCCCCGAAAGCCTTGACGAAGCCGAAACGGTGCTGAAGGACTATAGGGCCACGTTCCCTGTGGTTAGCATGGGACTTTACGAGCACGATGCCGATGGCATCTGGCAGCTACGGGAAGAGCTGGACTTTGGGACCGAAACTGACGACTACGAAGGCCCCAGGGGCACCGAAACAGTCGAGGACGCAGACGCCAACGCCGGCTGAGCCACCGCTCCCCACGGAACAGGCACGGCTCAAGCTCGCGGTCATCCAGAAGCGGATGGCGTGGGGTAAAGCCAGAAGGTCCGACGGCGGCCCGGTGGCAACGCTGCTGGCGTTGTTCGCCTGGCTCCTTGCCCGGCTCAACGCCTTCCGGCCGATGCGCGCCTGGCAGCACTACAACCTCCAGCACGGCCCGCTGTTGAGTGCAGGCATCGGGTTCCGGATGTTCTTTTCCATCACCGGCCTGCTGGCCACCGGATTCTCCATCGCAGGTCTGGTGCTGCGGGGTCAGCCGGCCCTTCTGGATACGATCATTGGCAGCGTTGCCCAGAGCGCACCGGGCCTCCTCAAAGTCGGCGGCAGCGACGGCCTGGTGGACCCCAAGGACCTGCTGAACCCGGACGGGCTGGGCTGGACCGCTGTCATTGCTGCCGTGGTCACCGTCATCACCTCGCTGGGCTGGATCGACGGGCTGCGGAACGGGCTGCGTGGCGTAATGCAGCTTCCGCCCCTGAAGATCAACCCGGTCCTCATCAAACTGCGTGACGCCGGGACTCTCCTGCTGTTGGGCGTCGCGCTGGTGATCAGCGCCGGAGCTTCCCTCATTTTCGGCACCGCCGCCGGCTGGGTCGCCGATTTCCTTCAGCTGGACGAGGCTGTGGCCGGCCCGCTGACCACCCTGATCAAGATCGGTGTGCCCCTGACGCTTAACTGGGTGACGGCGGTCATCATGTTCCGCCTGGCCGGGGGCCTCAAGCTGTCCAGGCGTGCGCTTTTGGAAGGCACCATCCTGGCCGGGGTGGGGACGGCCGCCCTGCAGGTCTTCAGCACCGAACTGCTGGCCGGGGCGGGGCGGAACCCCATCCTGGCGCCGTTCGCCATCATCATCGGCCTGCTGATCTGGTTCAACTTGGTCAGCCAGGTCTACCTGGTCGCGGCCGCCTGGTCCGCTATCCGCGATGAAGACCTCAGGAGCGCGCCCGCCCACGACAATGCCCTGTTGGGCGCCCGCCAGGTCCAGCCCGGGAAGGTTCCAGTGGACAGGCCCGCCGGTTCGGCGGGCGCCCCTGTGACTTCAGCCGGCAGTCCCGCTGCGGTGACGCCGGTGACTACTGCCCGGCGTCGAGGTATTGCTCGGCCCAGGCAGAAATGATCCGGGCGGCGCGCGCCGCCTGGCCCTTGCCAGTCAACAGGTGATCGCTGCCTTCAAGGGACACGAAGTTCCGGGGGTGCCGGGCCGTCTGGAAGATGGTGCTGGCGTTTTCGATGCCTACGGTGTTGTCCGTGGGGGAGTGCATCACCATCAGGGGCTTGTGCAGCTGCCGGATGCAGTCGGTGAGATCGGCATTCTCCAGGTCCTCCACAAAATGCTTTCGGATCTCCACACGCTTCCCGCCGCCGAGATTAACCTCCGCGCTGCCTTCGCTGAGGATCTTGTCCAGCGCTGCGTCAAAGACGTGGGCCACGTGCTTCGGCGAGAACGGCGCACCGACTGTTGCGACGGCGTCGAGCTCCGGGATCTGGCGGGCGGCCGAAAGTACCGCGGCCCCGCCGAAGGAGTGGCCCACCAGCAGGGAGATGGCCTTGCCCTGGGCGCGCATGAATTCTGCGGCTTTGACGGTATCCGCAACCTTATGGCTGAACGATCCGGCGGCCCACTCGCCCGCGGACCCGCCCAGCCCGAGGTTGTCGAAGCGGAGCATGCCGATTCCGGTGTCGGCCAGGGCCTTGCACATCCGCGACGCCGACGGGCTGTCCTTGCCCAGGGTGAACCCGTGGGAGAAGACGCCCCATCCCCGGACGGAGCCCTCCGGCAGATCGATGATGCCGGACAGGAGCTCGCCGGTGGAGCCTTCGAAGCTGACCTTTTCGGAACGGGACATGGTGCACCTTTCAGATACAGCAACGCGGGGTCACTCCGCGCCCAATAAACACGGTTTATCGGGCGCGGAGTGACCCCGCGTTGCTCAGGCTCGGTAAGACTAGATCTTGCGGGAGAGAATGGCCTGCTTGACTTCGGCAATCGCCTGCGTGACCTGGATGCCGCGGGGGCATGCTTCGGTGCAGTTGAAGGTGGTGCGGCAGCGCCACACGCCTTCCTTGTCGTTGAGGATCTCCAGGCGCATGTCGCCTGCGTCATCCCGTGAATCAAAGATGAAGCGGTGTGCGTTGACGATCGCGGCCGGGCCGAAGTACTGGCCGTCGGTCCAGAACACCGGGCAGGACGACGTGCACGCGGCACAGAGGATGCACTTGGTGGTGTCGTCGAAGCGTTCACGGTCCTCGGCGGACTGCAGGCGTTCCTTGGTGGGCTCGTGGCCCTTGTTGATCAGGAACGGCATGACTTCGCGGAACGACTGGAAGAACGGCTCCATGTCCACGATCAGGTCCTTCTCCACCGGCAGGCCCTTGATCGGCTCAACCGTGATGGGCTTGGACGTGTCCAGGTCCTTCAGGAGGGTCTTGCAGGCAAGGCGGTTGCGGCCGTTGATGCGCATGGCATCGGAACCACACACGCCGTGGGCGCAGGAGCGGCGGAATGAGACGCTGCCGTCCATTTCCCACTTGACCTTGTGCAGGGCGTCCAGCACACGGTCGGTGCCGTACATGGTGACCTTGAAGTCGTCCCAGGTGGCGTCCTCGGACACCTCGGGGTTGTAGCGGCGCACGCGAAGGGTGACGTCAAACGTCGGGATCTCGCCCCCGCCACCCACGTGTGCGGGCAGTTCGATCTTGGATGCTGGTTCAGCAAGTTCGGCTGACATCTTAGTACTTCCTCACCATCGGCTCGTAGCGGGTAAAGACAACCGGCTTCGTGGCCAGGCGGATTCCGGCGATTGCTTCTGCCGATCCGTCCGCCGGGGCGTGGTGGTCCTTGTACGCCATGGAGTGCTTCATGAATTTTTCGTCGTCGCGCTCGGGGAAGTCCTCGCGGAAGTGGCCGCCGCGGGACTCCTCACGGTGCAGGGCTGCCACGGTCATGACCTTGGCCAGCTCCAGCAGGAACCCGAGCTCAACGGCTTCGAGCAGATCCAGGTTGAAGCGCTTGCCCTTGTCCTGGACGGTGATGTTCTTGTACCGGGCTTCGAAGGACTCGATGTCCCGGAGCACCTGGTTCAACGTGTCCGCCGTGCGGAACACCTGCATGTTGGCATCCATGGTGTCCTGGAGTTCCTTGCGGATCAGGGCCACTTTCTCGGTGCCGGTGCCGTTGCGGGCAATGTTCAGCAGCTCGATGGTGTAAGCCTCGGGGTCCTCGGGGAGTTCCACGAAGTCGGCCGTCTTGGCGTATTCCGCTGCAGCGATGCCGGCGCGCTTGCCGAACACGTTGATGTCCAGCAGGGAGTTGGTGCCCAGACGGTTGGAACCGTGTACGGACACGCAGGCAACCTCACCGGCGGCGTAGAGGCCCGGGACGATGGTGTCGTTGTCCTGCAGGACTTCGGTGGTGATGTTGGTGGGGATGCCGCCCATGGCGTAGTGCGCCGTCGGGAAGACGGGGACCGGCTCGGTGTAGGGCTCCACGCCCAGGTAGGTGCGGGCGAACTCGGTGATGTCCGGCAGCTTGGCATCGATGTGGGCCGGCTCCAGGTGAGTCAGGTCCAGGAGGACGTAGTCCTTGTTCGGGCCGCAGCCGCGGCCTTCGCGGACCTCGTTGGCCATGGAACGCGCCACGATGTCACGGGGCGCAAGGTCCTTGATGGTGGGGGCGTAGCGCTCCATGAAGCGTTCACCCTCGGAGTTACGCAGGATGGCACCTTCACCACGGGCTGCTTCGGAAAGCAGGATGCCCAGGCCGGCCAGGCCTGTCGGGTGAAACTGGAAGAACTCCATGTCCTCCAGCGGGATGCCGCGGCGGAACGCGATGCCCATGCCGTCACCGGTGAGGGTGTGGGCGTTGGAGGTGGTCTTGAAGACCTTGCCGGCGCCGCCGGAGGCGAACACCACGGACTTGGCCTGGAACACGTGCAGCTCACCGGAGGCGAGGTCATAGGAGACGACGCCGGCCACGCGCTTCTGCTTGTAGGGCGTTCCGTCCTCGCGGACGGCGTCCTCTTCAACGGTCAGCAGGTCCAGGACGTAGTACTCGTTGTAGAACTCGACGTTGTGCTTGACGCAGTTCTGGTACAGGGTCTGCAGGATCATGTGGCCCGTGCGGTCTGCTGCATAGCAGGCGCGGCGGACGGGTGCCTTGCCGTGGTCACGGGTGTGCCCGCCGAAGCGGCGCTGGTCGATCCGGCCTTCGGGCGTGCGGTTGAACGGCAGGCCCATCTTTTCAAGGTCCAGCACGGCGTCGATGGCTTCCTTGGCCATGACTTCGGCAGCGTCCTGGTCAACCAGGTAGTCGC
The DNA here is from genome assembly GCF_051857465.1 of Pseudarthrobacter cremeus. Classification (NCBI taxonomy): domain Bacteria; kingdom Bacillati; phylum Actinomycetota; class Actinomycetes; order Micrococcales; family Micrococcaceae; genus Pseudarthrobacter; species Pseudarthrobacter cremeus. The sequence continues at coordinate 67,510 of NZ_JBPZHC010000011.1, forward strand.
CGCCCTTGATGGTGTCGAAGGTGTGCCATTCCCAGTTGTCTTCCTCGACATTGGCAAGGGCCGCACACATGCCACCCTGCGCCGCACCGGTGTGCGAGCGGGTGGGGTAGAGCTTGGTCAGTACTGCTGTTCGTGCGCGCTGACCGGATTCGATCGCGGCGCGCATGCCAGCGCCACCGGCACCGACGATGACGACGTCGTACTTATGGACCTGCATACTTGGCGCTCTTTCTCTCAAAATTCGCAATAAAACAACGGGCGGGCGTTGCCTGCACCGCAAAACACTGCCCGCGGCCCACCGCGGGCAACAGACGTGTGGGGGCTACGCGGGGCAGAAGCCGCCAGGCAGCGGAACACCGTCAACCATGGGGCACGGGTTGAAGGTGAAGATCACCAGGGTGCCAAGGACGATGATCACGGTGGTGGCCGCGTAGAGGACGATCTTGAGCCAGAGACGGGTGGAATCCTTCTCGGCGTAGTCGTTGATGATGGTGCGCACGCCGTTGGTGCCGTGCAGCATGGCCAGCCACAGCATGGCCAGGTCCCAGACCTGCCAGAACGGGTCAGCCCACTTGCCTGCGACAAAACCGAAGTCGATGGCGTGGATGCCTTCGCCCACCAGGAGGTTCACGAACAGGTGGCCGAAGATCAGCACAACCAGGACCACGCCGGAGAGGCGCATGAACAGCCACGCCAGCATTTCGAAGTTGCCCTTGTTGGCACCGTTGCGGCGGTACTGGGGCGAAATCTTCCCGCTGCTGGTCTTCCCGCTGCGCGGGTTTTCAATCGTTGCAGTCATTGCTTAGTGACCTCCGAGCGCAAGGGAAAGATGGCGGATGGAGAAGCCGACCATAACGATCACCCAAAGGGCCAGTACGGTCCACAGCATCTGGCGCTGGTACTTGGCGCCCTTCTTCCAAAAATCGACGGCGATGATCCGGAGGCCGTTAAAGGCGTGGAAAACAATCGCGGCAACAAGGCCCGTTTCACCCAGGGCCATCAGCGGGTTTTTGTACGCCCCGATCACAGCGGTGTACGCCTCCGGGGATACACGCACTAATGAGGTGTCCAGCACGTGGACCAACAAGAAGAAAAAGATCACTACACCGGTAATTCGGTGTCCTACCCAGGACCACATGCCTTCACGGCCGCGGTACAAGGTGCCAGCTGGTTTTGTCGGCACTGATAAACCTCCCTGCAACACAGCGGCGCTGGCATGAGATCCACGCGGGGGGAACGCCTGCTGCGAGAGCACTCGTAGCTCAGAGCCTAAATCTAGGCTTCGCTCATAGCTTATTCAATTTAGGAACTCCTTGGTGACCCGCAATGCCCGGTTTTGCCGTCAATTGAGACTAAGGACACAATTTTGGGGCCGGTTAGCGGGGGCCGGGAGCTTCACGGAAGGGGACTTCACTGCCGGTCAGCTAAAGTAGCGGTGATGAGTACAGACAAAGTGACAAGCCCGGATTCAGCCCTTAGCCGCTTTATTGCGGTGATTCCGGCAGGCGGAGTGGGGACCCGCCTCTGGCCCCTGTCACGAGCCGCCGCTCCCAAGTTCCTTCACGATCTCACCGGTTCTGGCAGCACTTTGCTGCGCGCCACCTACGACCGCCTCGAGCCCCTGGCCGGCAGGCGTGTCCTGGTAGTGACCGGGACGGCCCACCGGGCCGCGGTCTGCCGCCAGCTGCCCGAGGTTCAGGAATCGGACCTCATCCTGGAGAGCGAGCCCAAGGATTCCGGCGCCGCCATTGGCCTGGCAGCTGCCATCCTGCACCAGCGCGACCCGGACACCATCATGGGTTCCTTTGCCGCGGACCACGTCATCAGCCCGGACAGCCTCTTCCAGGACGCGGTCCGCCAGGCCATCCACACGGCAGCTGCCGGCAAGATCGTGACGATCGGCATCAAGCCCACCCATCCCTCCACCGGCTTTGGCTACATCCGTGCCGGCCGGGGGCTCAACATCGAAGGCGCACCCACCGCCCAGGCAGTGGTGGAATTCGTGGAGAAGCCTGACGAAGAAGTAGCCCAGCAGTACGTGGACAGTGGCGAATATGTCTGGAACGCAGGCATGTTTGTGGCACCCGTGGCGCTGATGCTCAAGCACCTTGAGGCCAACCAGCCGGAGCTGTTCAAGGGCCTGCAGGAAATTGCCGAGGCCTGGGACACCCCCTTGCGCGATGAAGTGACAGCGAGGGTCTGGCCTACGCTGCCCAAGATCGCCATCGACTACGCCGTGGCAGAGCCCGCGGCTGCCGCAGGCGACGTCGCGGTTGTGCCGGGCACCTTCCGTTGGGACGACGTCGGGGACTTCGCCTCCGTAGGCCGGCTGAACAGTGCACGCGAAGTTGACGACGTCACAGTCATCGGCGATGGCGCGCGGGTCTTCACGGAAAATGCCAGTGGCGTGGTGGTGTCGGACACCAAGCGCGTTATTGCCCTGATCGGCATCAAGGACGTGGTCATCGTGGACACCGGAGATGCCCTGCTGGTCACCACCAAGCAGCACGCCCAGCGGGTCAAGGGTGCGGTTGACGCGCTCAAGGCCAGCGGCGATACCGACGTTCTGTAGCCTGCATGGTTCCGTGGCTCCTGCAGGGGAGCCGCGCGGCACATTCTGTAACGAGCCAGCCGTGATGACGCTATTCCGTGGACTCTCGCTAGAGTAAATGAGTGCGAAATTACACTACTGAAGCCGAGCCCACCACATTAGTGAGGCCATGGCTGGAGCCGCTCCTCCCGGAACTGATCACCTTCCGCCGGGATCTCCATGCGCACCCCGAGCTTTCCTTCAAGGAATTCCGCACCACTGACAAGCTGGTGGAGCGCCTCGAGGCGGCCGGCCTGGCGCCGCGACGGCTCGAAGGCACCGGGCTCACGGTCGACATCGGGGAAGGCCCCATCGCCACCGCGCTGCGCGGCGATATCGACGCCCTGCCGATCATCGAGGAGACGGGGCTGCCGTTTTCCTCCAAGAACCATGGCGTGACGCATGCCTGTGGCCACGACGTCCACACGGCCACGATGCTGGGTGTTGCACTGGTGCTGCAGAGCATGCACGAGGAGTCCCCGCTTGGCGGGACCGTACGGATCATCTTCCAGCCGGCGGAGGAAACCATGCCCGGCGGTGCCCTGTCCTGCATCGAGCAGGGCGTCCTGGACGGTGTCCCGCGAATATTCGCCCTGCACTGCGACCCCAGGATCGACGTCGGAAAAATCGGTACCCGGATCGGTGCCATCACGTCCGCCTCGGACACCATCAAGATCGAACTGAGCGGACGCGGCGGCCATACGTCCCGCCCGCACCTGACCGAGGACCTCGTCTTCGTCCTGGCTCAAATCGCCGTCAACGTCCCTGCCGTTCTTTCCCGCCGAGTGGACGTCCGCAGCGGAGTGTCCGTGGTGTGGGGCCAGATCAACGCCGGATCAGCCCCCAACGCCATCCCCGGAACGGGCTTCATGGCCGGCACCATGCGCTGCCTTGACCGCGATGCCTGGCACGATGCCGGAGAGCTTCTGGACGAAGTCGTCAAGCAGGTGGCCGCCCCCTACGGAGTGGATGTGCACCTGGAACACACCAGGGGAGTCCCGCCCGTGGTCAACTCCGAGCACGAAACGGCGCTCATCGAGGCCGCGGCCCGCGCGGAAATCGGTGAGAGCGCAGTGACGCTGACGCCGCAGTCCATGGGCGGCGAGGACTTCGCCTGGTTCCTTGCCGAGTTGCCCGGTGCCATGATGCGCCTCGGCACCAAGACCCCCGGAGGCGAAGAGTACGACCTGCACCGCGGCGACTACATCGTGGACGAACGCGCTCTCGGCCTGGGCATCCAGGTCCTCACGGCAGCGGCCCTGAGGACCATCCGTGACCTCGAAAGTCCAGGGCTCTGACCGCAGCCGGCTAACCATCGCCCGGCTTACTGCCCGCAGACGCGAGCGGACACCTCAAGCCCCATCCTGTGGGGCCGAGGTGTCCGTTCGCACTTAACCGCCGACCCGTCAGTCGCCGCCCCAGGCGGGGTAAGTTGTGCACAACTGAATCGTGCACTATCGTTATAGGTGTGACTGACGCCCCCCGACTCGACCGCCAGGTCTGCTTTGCCCTGTACTCCGCCTCCCGCGCTGCCACGGCGGTATACCGCCCCGTGTTGGAAGACCTCGGCCTGACCTACCCGCAGTACCTGGTGATGCTGGTGCTCTGGGAGGCGGAGCCGCGCGGGGTGAGGGAGCTCGGGGAGGAGCTGGGCCTGGATTCGGGCACGCTGTCGCCGCTTCTCAAGCGGCTTGAAGCGATGGGTCTGGTGGAGCGGCGCCGGTCCGGCGAGGACGAGCGCCGGGTTGCCGTCCACCTCACGCCTGCCGGACGCGCGCTCAGCAGCAAAGCCAGCGGGATCCCGCAGCATCTGGCGGACGCCGCCGGACTCTCGGCCGACGAACTTGAACAGCTCCGTACCACGTTGGAACGGCTCACCGAAGCCCTCCACCGAACCCGCTGACCACACAGATTTCCAGTATCGACCTCCAACAGGACGGACCAATCATGAAGACTTTGTATACAGCCGAAGCCCTGGCCTCCGGCGAAGGCCGCGACGGCAACGCACGCACCAGAGATGGAAAGCTGGATGTCACCCTCGCCAGCCCCGTGGAACTGGGCGGAAACGGGCAGGGCACCAACCCTGAGCAGCTCTTTGCCGCCGGCTATGCGGCCTGCTTCCACTCGGCCCTCCGCCTTGTGGGGCGGAAGGAACGCGCCGACCTCACCGACTCGGCCGTGGCCGCCAAAATCCACTTCGGCGCCCTGGACGAAGGCGTGGGCTACGGCCTGGCCGCGGAACTGGAGATCGCCGTGCCGGCCCTCGACCTTGCCACGGCTGAGGCGCTGGTGGCCAAGGCGCACCAGATCTGCCCCTACTCCAACGCCACCCGCGGCAACATGACCGTCGATATCAAGATCCTGGAGTTCTCCGCATGAGCACCACCACTGAAACCCTTCCCCGCACCTCCCGCGAGATCCAGCTCGCCTCGCGACCGCACGGCCGGCCCGTCCCGGAAAACTTCCGCTTGGCCGTGTCGGCCCTGCCGGAACTGCAGGACGGCCAGGTCCTGGTCCGCAACCTCTTCATTTCCGTAGACCCCTACATGCGCGGACGCATGAATGACACCAAATCGTACTCAGCGCCGTTTGCGCTGGATGCAGCGCTCGACGGCGGCGCGGTGGGTGAGGTGATAGCGTCCCGGGCCGAAGGGCGCAAGGTGGGGGACGTCGTCGTCCATCAGCTGGGCTGGCGTGAATTCGCTGTTCTGGAGGCCGATGCCACGGCGGTTGCCCGCACGGACCTCGCCCCGGCGTCGGCATTCCTGGGGGCCCTGGGTATGACCGGCCTGACCGCCTACGCCGGCCTGCTCAAGGTTGCGGAGTTCAAGCCCGGCGACGTGGTGTTCGTTTCCGGCGCCGCCGGTGCCGTTGGCTCGCTCGTAGGCCAGATCGCCAAAGCCATGGGTGCTTCCCGTGTTATCGGCAGCGCCGGCACCCCGGAAAAAGTGGCGCGGCTCCTGGAGCTCGGCTTCGACGCCGCGTTCAACTACCGCGACGCGCCGGTCCGCGAGCAGCTCAGGGCCGCAACGGACGGCCGCGGGATTGACGTCTACTTCGACAACGTTGGCGGCGACCACCTGGAAGCCGCCCTCGCCGAGCTCAACGTGGGCGGCCGGGTGGCCATGTGTGGGGCCATCGCACAGTACAACGCCACGGAACCCTCCCCGGCTCCGCGGAACCTCGCGCTCGCGATCGGCAAGCAGCTCACGCTCCGCGGCTTCCTGGTGGGAGGGCAGCGTCAGCACCGTGCCGAATTCTTCGAGAAGATGTCCGCATGGCTGGCGGACGGTTCAGTCCGTTACGACGAGACGGTGGTGGATGGCCTGGTCAACGCACCGCAGGCGTTTATGGATCTGCTCGACGGGGCAAACACCGGCAAGATGCTGGTACGCCTCTAAGCTGCCATTGCCGGTGCAGCAACGGTTTGCCTACCCGTTGGTAACAAGTTCTCAACAATCTCTCCGTTCAGCACCCGTGCGTGGTACAGGACGTGGCGCAGCCCACTAAAGTGACTTGCATCAGTGCGCTCCGGCGCAGTGCTGCGAAGCCCTCAGTGAAAACAGAATTTCAGTGTAGAAACGGACACTCATTGAATTCGAGTCGTAGCGCCACTCTCTTCCTGGAGGAAATTTTGAAAAAACCCCTGCGTGCCTCGTTCCGTCGCGGTTCAATGGCCGGCGTGGCCACTGTGGGTGCTGCGGCACTCCTGTTGACCGGCTGCGGCGCGGCCCCCGAGGCCGGCAGCACGGCCAGCAAGACGGCACTGGACTACACCGGCTGCATCGTGTCGGACTCCGGCGGATTCGACGACCAGTCGTTCAACCAGTCCTCCTACGAGGGCCTGAAGAAGACTGAGAAGGACCTGAGCATCAAGGTCAACCAGGTGGAGTCCAAGACCAACAATGACTTTGAGCCGAACCTGCGCGCCATGGTCACTGCCGGCTGCGACCTGACCATCACGGTCGGCTTCCTGCTCGGTGACGCCACCAAGGCCCAGGCCACCGCCAACCCGGCCAGCCACTTTGCGATTATCGACTTTGGCTACGCTCAGCCCATCAGCAACGTCAAGCCGATTATCTATGACACCGCCCAGGCCGCGTTCCTGGCAGGGTACCTCGCGGCAGGGTCCACCAAGACCGGTACGGTGGCCACCTTTGGCGGAATCAAGATCCCCACCGTCACCATCTTCATGGACGGCTACGCCGACGGCGTGAAGTACTACAACGAGAAGAAAGGCAAGAACGTCAAGGTCCTTGGTTGGGACAAAGCCAAGCAGGACGGCTCCTTCACCGGCGACTTCGAAAAGCAGGACAAGGGCAAGCAGTTCACCCAGAACTTCCTGGACCAGGGCGCTGACATCGTGATGCCCGTCGCCGGTCCGGTCGGCAAGGGTGCGGGAGCGGCCCTGAAGGAAGCCAAGGCGGCAGGCAAGGACGTCAAGATGATCTGGGTTGACTCCGACGGGTTCCTCACCGCGCCGGACTACAAGGACCTCATGCTGTCCTCGGTCATGAAGCAGATGGGCGATGCCGTCGAGACCGTTGTGAAGGAAGACACCGAAGGCAAGTTCACCAACACGCCCTACGTCGGAACCCTCGCGAACGGCGGAGTTCAGCTGGCACCCTTCCACAGCTTCGATGCCCAGGTCGCGGCTGACCTGAAGTCCGAGCTGGACCAGATCAAGAAGGACATTGTCGAGGGCAAGCTGAAGGTCGAATCGGCGGCCAGCCCGAAGGCCTAACCACCACGAGCAGCGCCACCCCCGGATGGTCAAAGACTGGCCGGGCGGTGGCGCTTTTCGTTGAATATCGTCCCTTCGGGGGCTCCGCTTCGCCCAGGACTGCAGGCACTAAGCTGGTGCTGCAGCCGCATATCCCGTCCGGTCGGTCTACGGACGCTTCGAGAATGGTCAGAGTTTTGAAACTTGAACTCAGAGGGATCACTAAACGCTTCGGCTCACTGCTCGCCAACGATCACATCGACGTGGTGGTTGAACCCGGACAGATCCACTGTCTGCTGGGCGAGAACGGGGCCGGCAAGTCCACCCTCATGAATGTGCTGTACGGGCTGTATGAGCCCACCGAGGGCGAGATCCTTATCGATGGCAAGGCCGTATCCTTCCGTGGCCCGGGGGACGCGATGGCCGCCGGCATCGGCATGGTGCACCAGCACTTCATGCTGGTCCCCGTATTCACCGTGGCCGAGAACGTCGCGCTGGGAGCCGAGTCCACCAAGGCAGGCGGCTTCCTGAACCTGGACACCACCCGCCGCAAGATCAAGGAAATCTCGGACCGGTACGGTTTCGACGTCGACCCCGACGCCCTGGTGGAGGACCTGCCGGTGGGGGTGCAGCAGCGCGTGGAAATCATCAAGGCCCTCGTCCGCGACGCCAAAGTACTCATCCTCGATGAGCCCACCGCCGTGCTGACCCCGCAGGACACGGACGAACTCCTGGACATCATGCGCCAGCTCAAGAGCCACGGAACGTCAATCGTGTTCATCTCCCACAAACTCCGCGAGGTCAAGGCCATATCGGACACCATTACCGTGATCCGGCGCGGGAAAGTGGTGGGTACTGCCAGTCCGGCCGCGTCTACCACTGAACTTGCCTCGATGATGGTGGGCCGGGCCGTCAGCCTCACCCTGGACAAGGCGCCGGCCAAGCCGCAGGAAAAGACCTTCCAGGTCAAGGACCTCACCGTGATCGCCCCCACCGGCCAGCACGTGGTGGACGGCATCTCCTTTGATATCGCGCGCGGCGAGATCCTGGCGATTGCCGGTGTCCAGGGCAACGGCCAGACGGAGTTGACCGAGGCAATCCTTGGCCTGCAGGACCGGGTCCATGGCTCCATCCTGCTCGACGGCGAGGAACTTCTGGGCCGCAGCGTCAAGGAAATCCTGAACGCCGGCGTCGGCTTTGTTCCCGAAGACCGCTCGGTTGATGGCCTGATCGGTACGTTCTCCATCGCGGAGAACCTGATCCTGGACCGTTACGACCAGCCCCCGTTCGCCAAAGGCATCAGCCTGAGCCCGGCCAAGGTCCTGGAAAACGCAAAGACGAGGATCACCGAGTTCGACGTCCGGACGCCCTCCGGCGATCTTGCCGCCGGCACGCTGTCCGGCGGCAACCAGCAAAAACTGGTGATGGCGCGGGAACTTTCACGTCCGCTGCGGCTGTTTATTGCATCCCAGCCCACCCGTGGCGTGGACGTCGGTTCCATCGAGTTCCTGCACAAGCGGATCGTCGCCGAGCGGGATCATGGCACCCCCGTCATGATTGTCTCCACGGAACTGGATGAGGTCATTGAACTCGCCGACCGCATCGCCGTCCTCTACAAAGGAAAGCTGGTGGGCATCGTTCCCGCAGGCACCGGCCGCGGTGTCCTGGGCCTCATGATGGCCGGCCTCCTGCCCGATGACGCAGCCACCCCCGCGCCCGCCCTGCCCGATCCCGCGTCAACGTCCCCCTCCAGCGCCGAAGGAGGCGAACATGCCTGACGAACAGCCGCAAGAACCCGGCGCTGAACAGCATCGAAAACACCGTGAGCCCAAACCTGCTGCCGAGGAAACCGCAGCCGTAGCGGCGGTTGACACCGCCGGCGGCGCCATCGGGCCCTCGGCTGTGCCGGCCACTGCCCAAAGCGGGAAGCTTCCTGGCGCACCGGACTCCCTGGCCCGCAGGATCTTCACCGGCAGCGGGACGGTCTCTGTCCTGTCGGTCCTGCTCGCACTCCTCATCGGAGGTCTGCTGATAGCCAGCACGGACGAGCGCGTAGGGGCCACGGCCTCCTACCTGTTTGCCCGCCCCACAGATTTCCTGACCGCTGTCTGGAACGCCGCCACCCGCTCCTACATCGCACTGTTCCAGGGTTCGGTCTTCAACCCCCGCGGTGCCGGCGTCGCCATGCAGTTCGCTCCGCTGATGGAAACCCTGACGATCGCCACTCCCCTGATCACCGCGGGCCTCGGCGTGGCACTGGCGTTCCGGGCAGGCCTCTTTAATATCGGCGCCCAGGGCCAGATCATCATCGCCGGAATCCTGGCGGCGTGGGCCGGCTTCGCCCTGCACCTCCCCATCGGCCTGCACCTGCTGCTGGTCCTGCTGGCGGGCATAATCGGCGGTGCCATCTGGGGCGGCATGGTGGGCCTGCTCAAAGCCCGCACAGGTGCACACGAGGTCATTCTGACCATCATGTTCAACTACATCGCCCTGTACTTCCTCCGGTACCTGCTCAACACTCCGGCGTTCCAGCGCCCGGGGGAGTCCAACCCCATCTCGCCCATCCTGGATCCGTCGGCTGTCTACCCGCAGATCTTCGGCACCCAGTACCGCCTGCACCTCGGTTTCATCCTCGCCATCGCCGCGACGGTCCTGGTCTGGTGGCTTCTGAACCGCTCGACGGTCGGCTTTGAATTCCGGGCCGTGGGAGCCAATCCCAAGGCTGCCCAGACGGCGGGGATCAACGTCTCACGTTCCACCATCCTGGTGATGGCCATCGCCGGTGCCCTCGCGGGCATGTCCGGCGTGGCCCAGGTGGCAGGCACGGAGAAGGTCCTCACCGACGGCGTGGCCGCAACGTACGGCTTCGATGCGATCACCGTGGCGCTGCTGGGGCGCTCGACGCCGTGGGGGACTTTTGCTGCCGGGCTGCTGTTCGGCGCCTTCCGGGCCGGCGCCGTCCAGATGCAGATCCAGACGGGCACCCCCATCGACATTGTCCTGGTGGTTCAGTCGCTGATCGTCCTGTTCATCGCAGCCCCACCCCTGGTCCGGGCCGTGTTCGGACTGAATCCGAGGCGCAGGAAGCCTGCAAAGGCCGCAAAGTCACAGCAGGCAGCAACTACCGGAGGTGCCGTATGAGCGCAACAGCAACATCGCCACTGCCGGGAAAGCCTGGAACCCCGCCCGCTGCCGGGGAGGCCCTGGCCGTCTCAGCCAAGCCCGTGACCTGGAAGACCCCTGTGCTGCTCGGCGTCCTGGGCCTTGTCGCCTTCATCTTCTTTGGCGTGATGGCGCCCAACGAGACCGCGAGTTTCGGCATTTCCACGAGCGGTGACTTTTTCCAGCTCCCGGCCCTCCAGGTGCCGGCGCTGCCGGGCGGGATTGTCCTGTCCGTCATCCTGCTGGGCCTGGCCGCGTACGCCATTTACCTCAAGACCAAGGACAGGGCGGCCCCGGCCTGGATCCCCATCGCTTTCATTGTCGTGTTCGTTGCAGCCTTCCTGATCTGGGTCGTGGGTGGCGCCCGTACCCCCACTATCTCGCTGGCGGGCCTCATAGCCGGCTCCGTGACGCTTGCCGTTCCACTTGTCTTCGGGTCCTTGTCCGGAGTGCTCTGCGAACGGGTGGGCGTGGTCAACATCGCCATTGAAGGCCAGCTCCTGGGGGGCGCGTTCACCGCCGCCATCGTGGCCAGCGTAACCGGCAACCCATTTATGGGGCTGCTGGCCGCGGCGGTCGCCGGCGCCGCCGTCTCCATGGTGCTGGCCCTTTTCAGCATCAAGTATCTGGTCAACCAGATCATCGTTGGAGTGGTGCTGAACGTCCTCGTATCCGGTGTCACCGGATTCCTGTTCAGCACGGTCATGCAGGCCAACACCGACCTGTTCAACTCACCGGGCCGGCTGCCCATCATCGATATCCCGGTCCTGTCCAGCATTCCCATCATCGGCCCTATCCTGTTCAGGCAGTCCGTAGTGGGGTATCTGATGTACATCGCAGTGTTCGTGGTGTGGGTCGGGCTGTTCAAGACCAAATGGGGCCTCCGGGTAAGGGCTGTTGGCGAACACCCCCAGGCTGCCGACACGATGGGGATCAAGGTCAACGCCACGCGCTTCTGGAACGTCACCCTGGGCGGCGCCATTGCCGGCATCGGCGGCTCATTCTTCACCCTCGTGGCCATCGACAGCTTCACCAAGGAAATCTCCGGCGGCCGCGGCTTCATCGCCCTGGCCGCACTGATCTTCGGCCGGTGGAACCCGATCGGTGCCTTCTTCGCAGCCCTGCTGTTCGGCTTTGCCGACAACCTGCAGAGCATCGTGACCATCATCGGAACCCCGGTGCCGAGCCAGTTCATGGCCATGCTGCCGTACCTGGTGACGGTCCTTGCAGTGGCCGGCCTGGTGGGCCGGTCCAGGCCGCCCGCGGCCAGCGGTATCCCGTACGTGAAGGGTTGACCGCGGTGGATCACCCCGGCGCAGAGGCCAGTGCTGTTGACTGGCGCGCACTGGAAACGGCCGCCGTAGCTGCCATGAAGAATGCGTACGCGCCGTACTCGAAGTTCCCGGTGGGTGCTGCAGCCCTCACAGACGGCGGACGCATCGTCAGCGGCTGCAACGTGGAGAACGCCAGTTACGGCCTTACCCTGTGCGCCGAATGCGCGCTGGTGGGCAACCTCCGGATGACCGGTGGAGGGCTGCTCCGCGCCTTCTACTGCGTTGACGCCGGCGGGAACGTACTGATGCCGTGTGGCCGTTGCCGCCAGCTGCTCTACGAATTCCGGGCTCCCGGAATGGAGCTCATGACCACCCAAGGCATCAAGACCATGGACCAGGTGCTGCCAGACGCATTTGGTCCCCAGAACCTGGAGGACCGAACATGAGCCAAAGAACTGAAGCCTTCGACGCCGTCGACATCATCCGGACCAAACGGGACCGGGGCGTCCTCAGCCCTGACCAGATCGACTGGACCATCGATGCCTACACCCGCGGCGTGATCGCCGACGAACAGATGGCGGCCCTGAACATGGCCATCCTGCTCAACGGCATGGACCGCGCCGAAATCTCTCGCTGGACCGCGGCGATGATCGCTTCGGGCGAGCGGATGGACTTCTCCGGCCTTCGGCGTCCCGATGGCGGCGTGAAGGCCACCAGCGACAAACACTCCACCGGGGGAGTGGGCGACAAGATCACCCTGCCGCTGGCGCCCCTGGTGGCGGTGTTCGGTGTTGCCGTTCCGCAGCTGTCAGGCAGGGGCCTGGGGCACACCGGCGGCACCCTGGACAAGCTGGAATCGATCCCCGGCTGGCGGGCAGCATTGAGCAATGAAGAGATTCTGGCGCAGCTGCAGGACGTGGGCGCGGTGATCTGCGCTGCGGGAGCAGGGCTGGCACCGGCCGACAAGAAGCTGTATGCCCTGCGGGACGTCACCGGCACGGTGGAGGCCATCCCGTTGATCGCCTCGTCGATCATGAGCAAGAAGATCGCCGAGGGTACCGGCTCGCTGGTCCTGGACGTCAAGGTGGGCAGCGGAGCGTTCATGAAGGACGAAGCCCGGGCACGCGAACTGGCCGAAACCATGGTGGCCCTCGGCAAGGACGCCGGGGTCAACACCGTGGCGCTGCTGACCAACATGAGCACCCCGCTCGGGCTGACGGCCGGCAACGCCATCGAAGTGGAGGAGTCCGTGGAGGTCCTGGCCGGCGGCGGCCCAGAGGATGTCGTGGAACTGACGGTTCGCCTGGCCGAAGAGATGCTGGCGTGCGCCGGCGTCCACGACGCTGACGTCCGCGCCGCCCTGCAGGACGGCCGGGCCATGGATGTATGGAACCGGATGATCGAGGCGCAGGGTGGCGATCCACGGGCGAAGCTGCCGGTAGCCAAAGAGTCCGAAACTGTCTATGCCCCGGCCGACGGCGTCCTGGTCGAGCTCGATGCCCTGGCCGTGGGCGTCGCCGCCTGGCGCCTCGGGGCCGGGCGTGCGCGCAAGGAAGACGCCGTGCAGGCCGGCGCCGGCGTCCGTCTGCACGCGAAGCCGGGAGCAGTGGTTCGTGCCGGCGAACCCCTGATGACCCTGCTCACGGACACCCCGGAGAAATTCGCCCGTGCGAAGGAATCCCTGGAAAACGCAGTGATGATCGCTCCCGAAGGTTCACGCCCGGCCCAGCAACTCATCATCGACCGCATAGCATAAGTAAATGCAGGCCATCAACGACTTCATCCTCGCTGCCGCCGGGCAGCCCTGGGTGTTGCTCCTGGTGCTGGCCTGCTGCCTGATTGACGGCTTCTTCCCGCCCATACCCAGCGAATCCGTGGTGGTGGGCCTGGCCGCTGTGGCCGCCACCGCGGATGTCCCCAACCCATGGCTGCTCATGCTTGTTGCAGGATTGGGAGCCTTCTCGGGCGACAACATTGCCTACCTCATCGGGCGCAGGGTCGGGACCCGGCGCTGGAACTGGATGCGGGGCCCGCGTATGCAAAGCGGGTTCCGCTGGGCAGGCCACGAACTGAGGAAACGGCCGGCGTCGCTGATCCTGGTGGCGCGATTCATTCCGATCGGCCGCGTGGCAGTGAACCTCACTGCGGGAGTCACGCACTATCACCATCTGCGTTTCGTCGGACTGACAGCCCTCTCCGCCACGCTCTGGGCCGCGTATTCCGTGGGAATCGGATTGTTCTTCGGCCAATGGTTTGAAGACAACCACCTGCTCGGCGCAGCCATCGCCATTGTCTGCGCCATAGGCCTCGGCATCCTCGTGGATCTGGTCATCAACCGCTTTAAAGGGAAGGTCCCGGTGGTGGAGCGGCTGAAGGACCCCGAAGCCTAGGTCTGCGGTGCGCCCGCCGTAGCGGACCACGTCCGCGGCATGGGACACTGAATAGCGATTTACATCACTTCCGGCTGCAACATTTCGTCTAGGAGCAACACCCGCGTGGAGTTTATTAATGAGGCCGTGCTCCATGCGGCGGGCCAATGGTGGATCTACCCCGTCCTGCTGGTGTTCTTCTTCATTGACGGCTTCGCCATGGTGGTCCCCAGCGAGACCCTGATCGTTGCACTGGCAGCCTTCTCCCGCCACAGCGGCGAACCAAACCTCTGGATCCTCGGCCTGACGGCGCTGATCGGCGCCATCGCAGGCGACAATATGGCCTTTATGCTGGGCCGCAGGATCGGCCTGGAACGCTGGCGGTGGATGCGCCGGCCCAAAGTCCAGAAGGCCTTCGGCTGGGCGCGGTATGAGCTCGAAAAGCGCGGCGCCGTCCTGATCTTCACCGCCCGCTACATCCCATGGGGCCGTGTGGCGGTCAACTACGTCGCCGGCAGCACCGGTTTCGCGCACCGCCGCTTCTTCCTCCTGGATGCCTTCGCCTGCCTGACCTGGGTGGGGTACTCGATCGGCATCGGCGTGCTGGCCAGCTCCTTCCCCTGGCTGCACAACAACCCGCTCCTGAGTGCAGGGATCGCCGTAGTGTTCGCCATCGTCCTGGGCGTCCTCATCGACCACCTCCTGCGCTGGTGGCATAAGCACCTGGCCCGCAACGACGCCGAAGTTGTAGACGAATGGCTCGACGGCGGCCGCGAAGGTGCCCTTCCTTCGCATGATCAGGCCCTCCTTGCCGCAACGTCGGCCGACGCCGAGCAACCCGGAACACAGCCGCTGGCATAAGGCGTCCGCCGACCCTAAGGTTGGAAGGTGACTGAGCCTATTGTTGACACTGCCCCTGCCATCGATTTCGACCTGAAGAGCCTGCCGAAGGTTTCGCTTCACGACCACCTGGACGGTGGTCTCCGTCCCGCCACCATCATCGAACTGGCCGAGGCTGTTGGGCACACGTTGCCTTCCACGGATCCGGTTGCGCTGGGCCAGTGGTTCCGCGAATCAGCCGACTCCGGTTCGCTGGTCCGCTACCTGGAGACCTTCGACCACACGGTTGCCGTGATGCAGACCAAAGAGGCCCTGGTCCGTGTGGCCAAGGAGTTCGTCGAGGACCTGGCGGATGACGGCGTGGTGTACGGCGAAGTACGCTGGGCGCCCGAGCAGCACCTCCGGAAGGGCCTCTCGCTGGATGAAGCGGTGGAGGCGGTGCAGGAGGGCCTCGAGGCCGGCGTTGACGCTGTGGCCGGGACCGGCCGGGAAATCCAGGTGGGCCAGCTGATCACCGCCATGCGGCACGCCGACCGTGGCCAGGAAATCGCCGAACTTGCTGTCCGGCACCGCAACAAGGGCGCTGTTGGCTTCGACATCGCCGGGGCTGAAGACGGCTTCCTGCCCTCACGCTTCAAGGACGCCTTCACGTACCTCGCCCAGAACAACTTTCCCGCCACGGTTCACGCCGGCGAGGCCGCAGGGCTCGAGAGCATCCAGTCCGCGCTGGTGGACGGACGGGCGCTGAGGCTGGGCCACGGCGTGCGCATCGCCGAAGACATCATGGTCGAATTCGAGGACGAGCAAGGCGAAGAAAGTGCCGAGGGCGATGAAGACAGCATCGGCCTGGTCACCCTGGGCGACCTCTCCAGCTGGATCCGCGACCGCGGCATCGCCCTGGAGATCTGCCCGTCCTCGAACCTCCAGACCGGGGCGATCGCCGGGTTTGGCGAGGGCATCGAGAGCCACCCGCTGGACATGCTCTACCAGCTCGGCTTCAACGTGACCATCAATACGGACAACCGGCTGATGAGCGGCGTGACGCTGACTGACGAGTTCGAGCTGCTCGTGGAAACGTTCGACTACGACCTCGATGACCTCCTGGAGCTCACCCTCAACGCCGCCGAGGCATCCTTTCTGCCGCTCGAGGAAAAGGAAGCGCTGGTGGAGTACATCAACGACACCTACGCCAACCTTGGCTGATCAGGCCCCCGTCGACCGGCTTGTTACGGTGATAGCCCAGCTGCGTGAGCACTGCCCGTGGATGGGGGCGCTGACCCATGCCTCGCTGGTGGAATACCTCCTGGAGGAGGCGTTTGAGGTCGCCGAGACCATCGAGACCGGCACTGACGACGCCGAACTCCGCGGCGAGCTGGGTGACGTGCTGCTCCAGGTGGTGCTGCACGCCCGGCTCGCCGAGGAGCGGGGTGCGTTCACGTTCGACGACGTCGCTCGCGGACTGAGCGAGAAAATGGTCCGCCGCAATCCGCACGTGTTCCGGCCCGACGGGTCACTTCAGGACAGCTTCCCGGCCACGGTCGAGGAGATCGTCAAGAAGTGGGATGCCGTCAAAACCGCGGAAAGACCGGAGCGGAACAGCCCTCTCGACGGGATACCGGAGGCCCTGCCTGCGCTGGCGAAGGCACACAAGTTCCTTGACCGGGCTGCCCGCGCCGGAGTTGCCGTGGAGCCGCAGGACAGCGGCGCCCCGGAACATCCGGTGGCGGGACTCGTTCAAACCGCCGCATCCGAAGCGGAACTGGGCGAGCTGCTGCTCGCCGTCGTCGGCTCCGCACGCGCAAAAGGGTTCGACGCCGAGCGTGCCCTTCGCGGTGCCATCCGGCAGTTCCAGCAACAGCAAACCCTGCCATCATGACGTCCGGGTGCTGGATGGGTTTCCGTAACCTGCACCACTCTCGACTACGCTAGGTCCTGACCAGGACGTCCCAGACTTTCCGCTAGTTCCAGCAGTTAGATTCCCTGTAAATCGCTTCACCTGAAGGAGCAAATCCATGGCGCTTATCGATGCCATCCACGCCCGCGAGATCCTCGATTCCCGCGGCAACCCGACCGTAGAAGTTGAAGTACTGCTCTCCGATGGCCAGATCGGCCGCGCGGCAGTACCTTCCGGCGCCTCCACCGGTGAGCACGAGGCCGTTGAGCTTCGCGACGGTGACAAGGGCCGTTACCTCGGCAAGGGCGTCCAGAAGGCCGTTGACGCCGTCATCGACCAGATCGCTCCGGCCCTGACCGGCTTCGACGCCACCGACCAGCGCAGCATCGACCAGGCCATGATTGACCTGGACGGCACCCCCAACAAGGGCAAGCTGGGCGCCAACGCCATCCTCGGCGTTTCCCTGGCCGTGGCCAACGCTGCCGCCGCCTCCGCAGATCTGCCGCTGTACAAGTACCTGGGCGGCCCGAACGCCCACGTTCTGCCCGTGCCGCTGATGAACATCCTCAACGGCGGCTCGCACGCCGACTCCGACGTCGACATCCAGGAATTCATGGTTGTCCCGCTCGGTGCCGAAACCTTCTCCGAAGGCCTCCGCTGGGGCGTCGAGGTCTACCACGCGCTCAAGGCCGTGCTCCAGGAAAAGGGCCTGTCCACGGGCCTCGGCGACGAGGGCGGCTTCGCCCCGAACCTGCCCTCCAACCGCGCTGCCCTGGACCTGATCCAGGAAGCCATCAAGAACGCCGGCTACACCCCGGGCAAGGACATCGCACTGGCCCTGGACGTCGCCTCCTCCGAGTTCTTCACCGACGGCGCCTACCAGTTCGAGGGCAAGGCACTGAACTCCAGCGAAATGAGCGCCTACTACGCCGAACTCGTCGCCGACTACCCGCTGGTGTCCATCGAGGACCCGCTGGATGAGAACGACTGGGACGGCTGGAAGACCCTCACGGACGCCATTGGCGACAAAGTCCAGCTCGTGGGCGATGACCTCTTCGTCACCAACCCTTCCATCCTGCAGCGCGGCATCGAGACCAAGACCGCCAACTCGCTTCTGGTGAAGGTCAACCAGATCGGTTCGCTGACCGAAACGCTGGACGCCGTCAGCATGGCCCAGCGTGCCGGGTACACCACCATCACCTCGCACCGCTCCGGCGAGACCGAGGACACCACCATCGCCGACATCTCGGTGGCCACCAACGCCGGGCAGATCAAAACCGGCGCCCCGGCACGGTCCGAGCGTGTTGCCAAGTACAACCAGCTGCTGCGCATCGAAGAAGAACTCGACGACGCCGCACGCTACGCCGGGCGCAGCGCGTTCCCGCGTTTCAAGGGCTAGTAGCCGCGTAAACCACTGACCGGTGGCTATGGTTGAAAGACCATAGCCACCGGTTTTCGTTTCGGCCGGAATTTCTGCCGGCACCTGTTTCAGCCGGCAGTTGTTCCAGCCGGCATTTGTTCAGCCGGCATTTGTCCAGCGCAGAGTTTCGGCCCGAGGCAGGCCGCACGTTTCAGGAGTGTCATGGCAACCCGCCGTCCCAAAGTTCCCAAGGCCGCTGCCAGATCCCAAGCCGCAACGGATGCCGCCAAGGACGCCACGGATGTCATCCGTGCCGATTTCGGCGGTTCCGGCGGTTCCAAGGACAAACCTGCGGCCTCCATAGCGGCAGGAAACCTGAAAGCCGGGACCAAAGCCAAGGCCAGCGCGGTCTCAACGCGGCGAAGCGGTACCGCACCTTCCTCGAACCCGGCCCCGGGCGGCGAAGCGTCCCACGACGACGGCCAACCCGTCCCGGCCAAGGCCTTCTCCGGCCGGATGCTGGCCCTTGCCGTGGTGGTGATTGCCATCACCATCATGCTGGCGCCCACAGTGAAGATCTTCTTCGACAAACGCGCCGAACTATCCGCCTTGAGCGCCGATATTGAGTCACGCCAGGTGGAGCAGGATACCCTCCGGCAGCAGATCTCCCGCTGGCAGGATCCCAACTACGTGAAGCAGCAGGCCCGCGACCGCATTAACATGGTTATGCCGGGTGAATCCGGCTACTGGGTCTTCGGCAGCGATCTGCCGGCCGGAACAAGCAGTAGCCTGACCGCCACGGCAGTACAAGACCCCGCCGATCTGCCGTGGGTGGATTCCCTGTGGGAGTCCATCAGGCGTGCGGCCACAGACTGAACAGTTACAGGAAGGATGGCCGCGCCAGTGGAAGAAAACACGGCAACAGTGCCGGAGAAGTCCCGCCAGCCATCAGAGCATGATCTTGAAGTACTCAGCAGGCAGCTGGGCCGGCCGGTGCGCGACGTCGTGGAGATCCCGGCCCGGTGTGTGTGCGGCAACCCGCTCGTCGCAGCAACGGCGCCGCGCCTGAGCAACGGCACACCGTTTCCCACCACGTTCTACCTCACGCACCCGGTGATTACCTCGGCAGTCTCCCGGCTCGAAGCGGCCGGAGTCATGAACGACATGAACGAGCGCCTGACCGCGGATGAGCTGCTCGCCGCCGCCTACCGGTCGGCCCATGAGGATTACCTGGCGGCGCGGTCAGCCATCGGCCAGCGTTCGGGCATCGGAGCCGTCCCGGAGATAGATGGCACTTCCGCCGGGGGAATGCCCAATCGCGTCAAGTGCCTGCATGTCCTGGTGGGCCATTCGCTGGCAGCCGGGCCGGGCGTCAATCCGCTGGGAGACGAGGCCATCGCGGGCATCAGTGAATGGTGGACCGCTGACCGGTGCTACTGCGATGGAGCGTGGGACACGGCGGGGGAGGCCCCATCGAAGGACCTGAGCCGGCATGGACCGCAGGGCCTGCCCGGGATCGTGGGACGGCCGGCTCCTGTGCGCAAGGCTTCGGGCAGCAGCGAGGCAGCTTCATGACCCGCGTCGCTGCCATCGACTGCGGCACGAACTCCATCCGCCTGCTCATCGCCGACATCGACCGGAGCAACGGAACGGCGAAGCTGACGGACGTGGTCCGTGAAATGCGTGTGGTCCGCCTTGGCCAAGGCGTCGACGCCACCGGTGAACTCGCCCCCGAAGCGCT
This sequence comes from Pseudarthrobacter cremeus, assembly GCF_051857465.1. NCBI lineage: Bacteria > Bacillati > Actinomycetota > Actinomycetes > Micrococcales > Micrococcaceae > Pseudarthrobacter > Pseudarthrobacter cremeus. The sequence goes on from NZ_JBPZHC010000011.1 coordinate 87,463, forward strand.
GGAGCGCACGTTCGCGGCCACTGCGGATTACGCCGCCATGATCCGCGAGCACGGTGCCGGGGCCGTCCGTTTTGTGGCCACCTCGGCCAGCCGCGATGCCAGCAACCGCCAGGTCTTTGTGGACGGTATCCGGGACCTGCTTGGCGTGGAGCCGGAGGTTATCTCGGGCGACGAAGAGGCCGCGCTGTCCTTCGCCGGGGCCAGCAGCGTCCTGCCCATCCTTGACGGTGACCAGGTCCTGGTGGTCGACCTCGGCGGCGGAAGCACGGAATTCGTCCTCGGTACGGCCGGCGGTGTCACGGCCGGCAAATCCGTGGACATCGGCTGCGTCCGCCTGACCGAGAGGCACCTGAAGAGCGATCCCCCCACGGCGGAACAGGTCGCCGCGGCAACCGCCGACGTCGACGCCGCCATCACCCTTGCAGGACTGGACGTGCCGCTGGAACGCGCCACCGCCGTCGTCGGGGTGGCCGGGTCCATCACCACCATCACAGCGCATGCGCTGCGCCTGCCTGAGTATTTGCCTGAGGCGATCCACGGAACCGAACTTCCCATCGAGGACATCGCCGCTGCAGCCACCGACCTCCTGGAAATGCCGCGGGCGGAACGGGGAGCCCTGCCGTACATGCACCCCGGCCGTGTGGACGTTATCGGTGCCGGCGGACTGGTGTGGCGGCGCATCCTGGAGCGGCTGAACGAACTCAGTGCGGGCCGGATCGTTACGGCCACGGCCAGTGAACACGATATTCTTGATGGAATTGCCCTGAGCCTCGACTGACTTTAGGCTCAGCAAACAAAAACACGGGGACCCCACATGACCAGAGCAACAGCACGGTTCCGACGGACCGCCTCAGCTCTTCTGGCAGTGTCCCTCGCGGGCATCAGCCTGGCCGCCGGCCTGGCTCTGGCACCCGCAGCACAGGCGGATGCCGAGCGGGACAAACAGTATTGGCTGGCGGAAGCCGGCATCACGAAGGCCTGGGATGTTTCCAAGGGCGCCGGAGTAAAGATCGCGGTGATCGACAGCGGCGTGGATGCCACGCATCCTGACCTTAAAGGCGCCGTGACCGGAGGCTTCGACGTGTCAGGCGCGGGAAGCCCCAACGGACAAAAAACCCTTGGCGTCAAGCCCGAACACGGGACCCTGGTGGCCACCATGCTGGCCGGACGGGGGCACCAGCCGGCCAGTTCCACCGCCTCCCCGAGCCCTGCCCCGTCGGGCGCAGGGCCCGACGGCATGGTGGGCGTGGCGCCCGAGGCCGAGATCCTGTCCGTGTCCACCTGGCTGGGGTCGGCGAACCCCGCCGGCAAGAGCGATCAGGACCAGATTCCCGAAGCGGTCCGCTGGGCTGTGGACAACGGTGCCAAAGTCATCAACATCTCCCTGGGAAGCACCACTCCGCAGTGGCCCCAAAGCTGGGACGCCGCCTTTCTCTATGCCGAACAGAAGGACGTGGTGATCGTTGCCGCGGCCGGAAACAGGGTAGGCGGCAATCTCCAGGTGGGGGCTCCGGCCACCATCCCCGGCGTCCTGACCGTGGCCGGACTGGACCGCAAGGGCGTGGCGAGTGTCGACTCGTCGTCCCAGGGGATCAGCATCGGCGTGGCTGCACCGGCGGAGAACCTGCTGGGCGGCCTTCCCGGCGGCGGCTACGCAGAATGGGCAGGCACTTCCGGGGCCACTCCGATCGTCGCCGGCGTTGCCGCCCTCATCCGTTCCAAGTGGCCTGACATGAGTGCCAAACAGGTCATCAACCGGATCGTGAGCACGGCCAAGGACTCCGGCCCCGCAGGAAAGGATCCGCTGTACGGCTTTGGCGTACTCAACGCCGAGGCCGCCTTGAAGGACTCCGTCCCTGAGGCCGCAGCCAATCCCTTGGGCTCCATTTCCGACTGGATCCGCGTCCACCGCCGCGGAAATCTTGGCACGCCGGCGCCTGTGCCCACCGACGAGGTGGCCAGCGCCGTTCCCACCCTGCCCGAGCCCTCCGTGCCGGCAGCAAAAGCGCCCTCAGGGCGGGACAGCGCCGTCGGCGCCGCCGTCGTCATCGGTTCGGCAGGGCTCTTTGTGGCAATCATCGGGGCGGCGGCATTCCAACTGCGCCGGGCTGCCAGAAACCCCGGGCTGGCGCGCGAGGAGCCTGACACCGGAGCCGTCAATTCGGTGGACGCCGGCAGCCAAACGTAGTTAGTGAAGATTTTCACAAACTGTTGTATCCTTGAAACCATGGCAACCTCCCCTCAGCTCCAGGACCGTCCCAGGGTACTCGTCGTCGGCGGCGGGTACGTCGGCCTGTACGTAGCCCTCAAACTGCAGAACAAGATCGCGAATGCCGGTGGCATCGTCACGCTCGTGGATCCCCTGCCCTACATGACCTACCAGCCTTTCCTGCCTGAAGTGGCCGGCGGCAACATCGAAGCCCGCCACGCCGTGGTCTCCCACCGCCAGCACCTGAAGCAGACCGAACTCATCCAGGGCAGCGTCACCTCGATCGACCACGCCAACCGCACGGCCGTTGTGGCCTCAGCGGACGGCAGCGGGCACTTTGAGGTTCCCTACTTCGACATCGTGGTTGCCGCTGGCGCCATCACCCGCACCTTCCCCATCAAGGGACTGGCGGACAAGGGCATCGGCCTGAAGACCATCGAAGAGGCCGTGGCCCTTCGGAACAAGGTGCTTGAGCGCATTGAGGCAGCCTCCACCATCACCGATCCCGCAGAACGCGCCAAGGCCCTGACCTTCGTGGTGGTGGGCGGCGGATTCGCCGGGATCGAGTGCATCACCGAGATGGAGGACCTGGCCCGCGCCGCGGTCCGCAACAACCCGCGGGTCAAGCAGGAGGAAGTCCGCTTTGTCCTCGTTGAGGCCATGGGACGCATCATGCCCGAGGTCACCGCTTCCCAGGCGGAATGGGTGGTGGAGCACCTGCGCAGCCGCGGCATCGAGGTCCTGCTGAACACCTCACTGGACAGCGCCGAGGGAACCCTGAAGCTGATCAACCTGCCGGACAAGAGCTTTGCCCAGGAATTTGAAGCTGACACGCTGGTCTGGACTGCCGGTGTGCAGGCCAACCCGATGATCCGCTCCTCCGACTTCCCGCTGGAACCCCGCGGCCGCGTCCGCGTCCTCCCGGACCTCCGCATCGCCGGTGACGAGGGCATCATCGAGAACGCCTGGGCCGCCGGCGACATCGCTGCCGTACCGGACCTCACGGGCAACGGCCTGCCGGACGGAACGTGCGTCCCCAACGCCCAGCACGCACTGCGCCAGGCCAAGCGCCTCGCGAAGAACCTGTGGGCTTCCCGCTGGGACAAGCCGCTGAAGGACTACAAGCACAAGAACCTTGGCGCTGTGGCCGGCTTCGGCGAGTGGAAGGGTGTTGCCAACATCAACCTCGTGGGCCGCATCGGCCTCAAGGGCCCGCTCGCCTGGCTGGCACACCGCGGTTACCACGGTATGGCCATGCCCACCGTGGAGCGCAAGATCCGCGTCATCATGGGTTGGATCCTCTCGTTCTTCATGGGCCGTGACACCACACAGCTCATCGACCTGGACAACCCTCGTGGTGCCTTTGTCGCCGCCGCCACTCCCGCGCCCAAGCCTGCGGCGGCTGCGGCTCCTGCAGCGGGCGCTCCAGCGGTGTCCGCCGGGGCGGCGCAGCCCGGCTCCGCTGCGGCAACCAGCGTGGACCCCAAACAGTCAGTCACCGCTGACGCCAAGTAGCACGCGCAGGTCTTAACGCCCGACGGCGGCTGTCCCCTGGAGGGGCGGCCGCCGTTTTGGCGTTTATGCCTTCTAGACTGGCAGCATGACTGGCGAAAAGAACCTACAGGCCCTCCTGGCTGCGCTCCACCCGGAGCTGCGGGAGGGCGAATATGTCTACGTCCTCTGGCCGCATGGCAGGCCGCTTGCGCCCGGCATCGAAGCTGCTGTCCGCGAGGCTGAGGGCCTCACCGTGGTTCTCCCGCGGGCGGAGGCAGACAGCCTGGGCCTGGACTACGATTTTGTGGCCGCATGGATCACCCTGCAGGTGCATTCTGAACTCGAGGCAATCGGCCTGACGGCCGCCGTCGGCAAGGCACTGACCGACGCCCATATCAGCTGCAACGTGCTGGCCGGGTTCCACCATGACCACCTCCTGGTCCCTGTGGCTGACGCTGCCCGGGCCATCGAAGCACTGGCCGAGCTGTCGGCGGAAAGCCGGCACCAGCCCCGCCCTGCGCTGGTCCTGCGCGACGAAACCCAGGCCGACCGGGGAGCAATCCTGAAACTGACCGCCGAGGCTTTTGCCGTGTCACCCGCCACCGGTCTGCCTTCGGACGGGGAGCCGGCCGAAGTCGAAGTGCTGCGCCAGCTGTTCGAGTGCGCGGAGTACCTGCCGAAGTTCAGCATCGTGGCAGAACTCGACGGCGAGGTGGTGGCCCATGTCATCAGCACCCGCGGGTGGGTGGAGGAGCATGAGCTGCTGGGGCTCGGGCCCATCGGCGTAACCCCCAGGCTCCAGCGCCACGGCATCGGCACTGCCCTCATGAATGAGACCATTTCGCGGGCCAACGCCGCGGGGGAGAGCGGCATTGCCCTTCTGGGGAGCACCGAGTACTACCCGCGCTTCGGCTTCGTGCCCGCCACGTCTTTGGGTGTCCTGCCTCCCGAGGACGTGTGGGCAGACAACTTTCAGCTGTTGCCCTTGGCAGTGTGGCCCGGGGGAGTCCACGGCAGGTTCCGGTATGCCGAACCATTCAACCGCCTTTGACGGGATACCATTGACCGGGCGCCCCAGTAGCCCAATTGGCAGAGGCAGCGGACTTAAAATCCGCGTGTTGCGAGTTCGAGTCTCGCCTGGGGCACAGATTCCCCTCCAGGCCTCCGGTCCCCGGGCTGATCACTTCTGCATGACCGCAACTGACCACTCTGCTCCGTTGATTTCGCATATGCAACGACTGTTATAAGGATGTGACCTCAGTCACTTATATCCGCCTCCGATATGCATTAGCTTGAGTTAACTCAGGAACACCTGATCATCCGCATCAAAGGCCGTTCGCACCTTTCGATCCAGGAGATTGTCAATGATTTCACTCCCCCCTGTGGCACCCCGCGTCGCCAAGCTGACAGCGCTTGGCGTGGGCGTCGCCCTTCTGGCCACAGCTTGTGGTGGTACCTCCACCCCCAGCTCGACGGAAACGGCCGCTACCAAAGCAGCGTCCGGGATTTCCTGCCCAGCTCCCAGCGCTACGGCCGGGGCCTCCAGCAAGGCCGCAGCCGGCGGCCAGGTTCCCGCTTCGACCACCACCACAGAGACCCCGCTCAAGATCGGTTCGCTGCTGCCCACCACCGGGTCACTGGCCTTCCTCGGCCCGCCCGAAATCGCCGGCGTCAACCTCGGTGTGCAGGAAGTCAACGCTGCAGGCGGCGTCCTGGGCAAGCCTATCGAGGTCACCCACCGCGACTCCGGCGACACCAAGACCGACATTGCCACCCAGTCCACCACCGCGTTGCTCGGGTCCGGTGTCAGCGCAATTATCGGTGCGGCTTCCTCCGGCGTTTCCAAGACTGTCATTAACCAGATCACGGGTGCCGGCGTTATCCAGTTCTCCCCGGCCAACACCTCCCCGGACTTCACCGCGTGGGATGACAAGGGACTCTACTGGCGAACTGCTCCCTCGGATGTTCTCCAGGGCAAGGTCCTGGGCAACTACATGGCAACCTGTGGCGCTCAGACCGTGGGCATGATCGTGCTTAATGACGCCTACGGCACGGGCCTGGCGAAGAACGTCAAGTCCGCGTTTGAGGCAGCAGGCGGCAAGGTGGTTGCGGAGGAACTCTTCAACACCGGCGACTCGCAGTTCAGCAGCCAGGTTGACAAGGTTCTCGCGGCCAAGCCTGACGCCATCGCATTGATCACCTTCGACGAGGCCAAGAGCATCGTTCCGCTGATGACGGGCAAGGGTGTCAAGCCCACCCAGATGTTCCTCGTGGACGGCAACACCTCGGACTACAGCAAGGACTTCACCCCAGGCACCCTCAAGGGAGCCCAGGGCACCATTCCGGGTACCTTCGCCAAGGATGACTTCAAGAAGAAGCTGCTGACCATCGACCCGGCGCTGAAGGATTACAGCTACGCAGGCGAGTCCTACGACGCCGTCAACCTGATCGCGCTGGCCTCCGAGGCCGCCAAGAGCACCAAGGGCACTGACATCGCCAAGCAGCTGAAGGCAGTCTCCGAGGGCGGCGAGAAGTGCACCGACTTCGCCTCCTGCGTGACACTGCTCCGCAACGGCAAGGACGTTGACTACGACGGCCAGTCCGGTCCGGTGACCTTCTCCGATGCAGGCGATCCCACGGAGGCTTACATCGGTATCTACGAGTACCAGGACGACAACAAGTACAAGCCGTCCAAGGAAGAATTCGGCAAGCTGTAAACGCCGCTCCCCGGATAGCTCAGAAAGCCCCCGTCCAGCCGGACGGGGGCTTTCTGCTGCCCGGGCGGTGACACAAGCGCAGGCGCCGGGTAAGTGGCTGCGGAGGCACCCGTACCCACCCGCACCCGTACCCACCCGCGCCCGTTCCCACCCGCGCCCGTACCGCCCGCGGCCCGGGCACGCAGAAGGGCCGCCACCAAGCGGTGACGGCCCTTAGGTAACTGCTTGAGGAGTGCTGTGGTCCCTAGACTTCGTCCGCCAGCGTACCGAGGTACAGCTGGATCACCTTGGGGTCCTTCATAAGCTCCCTGCCGGTGCCCGTGTACGCGTCCCGGCCCTGGTCAAGGACGTAGGCCCGGTCGCAGATCTGCAGGCAGCGCCGCGCGTTCTGTTCCACCATGATGACCGATACGCCCGCCCGGTTGATCTCGTGGACCCGCAGGAATGTTTCGTCCTGTTTGACGGGGGAGAGGCCAGCTGACGGCTCGTCGAGCAGCAGCACCGCCGGTTCCATCATCAAGGCACGTCCCATGGCCACCATCTGGCGTTCGCCACCGGAGAGGGAGCCGGCCCGCTGGGCCCGGCGCTTTCCGAGCTCAGGGAAAAGGCTGGTCACGAAATCGAACCGCTCATTGAAGTCCTTGGGCCGCTGGAACATGCCCATCTGCATGTTCTCCTCAATGGTGAGGGTGGAGAACACGTTGTTGTTCTGCGGGACGAATCCCACGCCCTTGGAAACCAGCTTGTTGGCCTTCAGTCCGGTGATGTCCTGCCCGCGCACCACTACGGTGCCCGAGTGGACCTTGACCAGGCCAAACATCGCCTTAAGCAACGTTGACTTGCCCGCACCATTGGGGCCGATGATGCCGATCAGTTCGCCCTTGCGGGCTTCGATGCTGCACCCGTTGAGGATGTTCACTCCGGGGAGATAGCCGGCAACCAGGTCGGTGACCTTCACGACGGAGTCATTCGCTGTGCTGCTTGCGGCGGCCGCCGCCGCGCTGACGGTGCTCATTTGGTGTCCCGCTTCCTGGATCCGGGTTCGTCGGTTTCCGTGCCAATGACGTCCATGGAAATGATGCCGGCGTTTTCGGTACCGACGATCGAGGACTCGTCTGCTCCCAGCTCGGCCGCGAGTTCCTTGATTCCTTCTGCATCGCCGAGGTCGACGTCGTGGTGCGCGCCCAGGTAGGCGTCGATCACAGCGGGATTCTTCATGACTTCCCCGGGCGGGCCCTCGGCAACAATCTTGCCTTCGGCCATGACCACCACCCAGTCGGCAATGTGGCGGACCATGTTCATGTCGTGTTCGACGAACAGTACGGTCATGCCTTCTGCTTTGAGGTTCTTGATGTGGTCCAGCAGTGACTGGGTCAGCGCCGGGTTGACGCCCGCCATCGGCTCATCCAGCATCACCAGCTTCGGCCGGACCATCAGCGAACGCGCCATTTCGAGCAGCTTGCGCTGTCCGCCTGAGAGGGAAGCTGCGTAATCATCCCTTTTCGCGTCAAGTTTGAACTTCTCCAGCAGGACCTCCGCCTGCGCGGTGATTTCCTTCTCCCTGCCGCCCCAGAGGCCCTTGAACAAGGCCTTGGACAGCCGCTCGCCGGGTTGCTCCGAACCGCCAAGGCGCATGTTTTCCATGACCGTGAGCTTGCCCATGACCTTCGTCAGCTGGAACGTGCGCACCATGCCCATCCTGGCCACTTTGTAAGGTGAGACGCCCGCCAGGCTGTTGCCCTCAAACTGCCATTTACCGGAGTTGGGTGTATCAAATCCGGTGAGCAGGTTGAAGAGTGTGGTCTTGCCGGCACCATTGGGGCCGATCAGGGCCGTGATCTTGTGCCGGGGGATCTCCAGGTACTCGACATCGACGGCGTTGATGCCGCCAAAGCTCCGTGTGACGTTCTCAGCCACCACGATGGGGTCCCGCTTCTTGCAGCCTGGAGCGATCTCCCCGGCCGCGATTGGGCGGTCGTCCGTCATGTACTCGACGTTTGCCTGGTTTTCGGCCACATGTGGTTCTTCGCTGTGCTTGCTCATGCGAACGCCAGCTCCTTCTTATTACCAAAGACGCCCTGCGGCCTGAATATCATCAGCAGCATCAGGGCGATGCCTACCAGTATGTAACGCAACTGCCCGGCCTGGACCGTGTTCAGCCAGGTCACAGCCCCGGATTCAATCAGTCCGTACAGGATGCCCTGGGTGAGCGAAAGCACCACCCAGAAAATCATTGCACCCACCACCGGACCGAGCACGGTGCCCAGCCCGCCAAGCAGGAGGCAGGTGTACAGGAAGAACGTCAGCTCCGTGCCGTAGTTGGCCGGCTGGACCGCGCCGCGGGGGAGGGTGAAAACCATGCCCGCGAGGGCGCCGAGGACGCCGCCGATGACGAGGGCCTGCATCTTGTAGGCGTAGACGTTCTTCCCCAGCGACCGCACGGCGTTTTCGTCTTCACGGATGCCCTTGAGGACACGGCCCCAGGGGCTGCGCATCAGCAGCCACACAAGGAGGCAACACAGAACAACCAGTCCCCAGCCCACAACGCGGATGAAGAGGTCCCTGTTGTTCATGCCGAAGTACAAACCTTCCGGGAAGGGGTTCATGGAGTAGAACCCGCCCTCAAAGGCTGCCAGGCCGTTGGCCGAGCCGGTCACTCCCGTGAGCTGGTTTGTGGTCACGATGTAGCGGACAATTTCCGCTGCCGCGATGGTGACAATGGCCAGGTAATCCGCCCTGAGCCGGAGCGTGGGGATACCCAGTAACAGGGCGAAGATGGCCGAGCAGATGATGGCGATCAGAAGTCCCACAAAGAAGGGGACGCCGAACGTGAGCGTGGATATGGCGAAGCCGTAGGCTCCCACGGCCATGAAGCCTGCCTGGCCGAAGTTCAGCAGGCCTGAGTAGCCGAAGTGAACGGCAAGGCCGAGGGCGGCAAGCGCGTACGCCGCCGTCGTCGGGCTGAACAGTTCGCCGGCTGCGCTGGAAAGTATGAATCCGAAGTCCATGGCTGTCTCCTAACCCACGCGCTCGCGACGGCCCAGGATGCCCTGCGGCCGGAACAAGAGGACAACAATCATGATGAACAGTGCTCCCACGTATTTGAGGTCGGCGGCGAGGCCGAACACGGTGGTCAGCTCCACGAAGATGCCGACAATGATTGACCCGATGAGCGCGCCCCAGACTGTTCCGAGGCCGCCAAGGGTGACGCCGGCGAAGATCAGCAACAGGATCTGGGAGCCCATGTCGAAGGTGACGCCCGGCCGGTAGTAGGCCCAGAGAATGCCGCCAAGGGATGCCAGCATGCCGCCGGCAACCCAGACGATGCGGATCACGTTGTCCACATCGATCCCGGAAGCAGCCGCAAGCGCAGGATTGTCGGCCACTGCCCTGGTTGCCTTACCGAGGCGGGTCTTCAGCAGGACGACGCCCAGGATTGCTATGACGAGGGCGCTGATGACGAGCGACCAGAGGTTGTTGGGCGAAATGGAGACAGGCCCGAGCTGGATTTCGGGACTCTGGGCGAACGGCAGCTGCTGCGTGGCACCACCGAAGAAGAACTGGATGATGTACCGCACCGCCAGGGCGAGGCCGATGCTCACAATCATCATGGGCACGAGACCTGTGCCTCTGCGCCTGAGCGGCTTCCACAGCCCGGCGTCCTGGACGTAGCCGAAGAGGCCGCCTCCGAGCAGCGACAAAATCAGTGCTAGCCAGAACGGCATGCCCACTGCATTGAACATAAAGACCAGTACCGCGCCCAGCGTCACCATTTCACCGTGCGCAAAGTTGGTCAGGCCGGTAGTACCGAAGATGAGCGAAAGCCCCACGGATGCCAGGGCCAGCAGGAGGCCGAAGCTCAGCCCTGCGACGAGGCGGTTGAGGAGGTTCTGCCCGAAGTCCTGCTGCTGGACCACAATGCCTTTGCCGAAGGCGAAAATGACTGACAGGTTGGAGGTCTGGCTGAAGGTGACGCTGCGGGGGTTTTCCTGGCCGTCAGCGAGTTTGATGCCTTCGGGCAGGGTTGATTCGTCCAGTTCGATTTCGTAAGTGCCCTGGACCGGGACCCCGATGTTCCACGCGCCGTTGGCGCCGGAGGTGGCAGTGCCTTCGAAATCGCCGCTTTTGGCGGTGATTTTGACGTCTGCGATCGGGGCCCGGGCATCGTCGCGGAGGAAGCCGCTGATGTTGTTCTGGAATGTCTGGTTCGACGGGGATGGTGTCGGAGACGGGGAAGTGGCCTGTGATGCCGGAGCGACTACAAGGAGGATCACCAGGACAGAGACAAAGACAGCCCCTAGCGCCTTCAGCAATCCGCCGGGCCGTCTATGCGGCAAGCCTTTGGGTGTACTTCTCAAATTGAATAACCTCCACTTGGGGGGTGGGCCAGGCTGCGCCATTGCAGCCCCTGCGAACGTCACGCAACGGACGCCAATCTGTGATGTCCGTCACCGTGTGTGGCCAATGTTACAGCTCGCCAGCGGCAATTAAGCCGGTCGTGGAAGACGCTGCGGTCGCGATCGCATAACAACTGGCCCAATTTCCCTGCCACCCGGCAGGCAGCTTGGCATGAAACTTTTGTTGAATACTGGTATTTCTCAACGTTTGCCGGGTTTTGGCGCCTGGCCAGCGGCCGGAGCAGACCACCTGAACCCGCATCACGGTTGGGTTTCAGCGCCGGGATTCAGGGAACTTATCAGAGCGCAGGCACGTGGGAATTGGTAACGTGAACCTTGAGTTCACGATAACCACCCTTTACTTGGAGGACACCAGCAATGGCACTTGGCGGAAACCCGATCTTCAACGGAAAGAATTTCCGTGGAGCAACGCAGGCGCCGCCTGTCCCGCAGGCGCCCTATGGACAGGCACAGTACGGCCAGCCCTTCGGTCAGCAGCCCTATGGACAGCAGTCCTACGGCCGCGCTCCCGGCCAGGTCATGGACGGGCAGGGCGGTTGGGGCCGGCAGCAGAACATGACCGACGAGCAGCTGCAGCAGATGTACAACCAGCCGGCCGCGGGTCCTGCGGACACCGGCCGGATGACTTACGACGACGTCATCGTCAAGACCGCAGCCTGCCTCGGCGTTGTGGTGGCCGGCGCAGCCGTCACCCTGTTCGTCAGCATGGGGCTCGCCAGCCTCCTGATGATCGTCGGTGCGCTGGGCGGATTCGTCCTGGCCCTGGTGAACACCTTCAAGAAGCAGCCCTCGCCGGCACTGATCCTCGCTTACGCGGGACTGGAAGGTCTCTTCCTTGGTGGCCTGACCCGCATCCTGGACGGCATGTACCCGGGTGTCGGCCTGCAGGCGGTCATCGGAACGCTCTCCGTATTTGCCGTGACCCTTGTCCTGTTCAAGAGCGGCAAGGTGCGTGCCACCCCGAAGGCCATGCGCTTCTTCATGATTGCGATTATCGGCTACGCAGTCTTCGCCCTGATCAACATGGTCATGATGATGACCGGTGCCGTGACAGAGCCGTTCGGCCTGCGCACCAGCGTAGAGATCTTCGGCATCCCGCTGGGCGTCTTCATCGGGCTCCTGGCCATCGGCCTGGCGGCATTCTCCCTCATCATGGACTTCACCAGCATTGAGGCCGGCGTTCAGGCCGGTGCGCCCCAGCGGTTCTCCTGGACGGCCGCCTTTGGCCTGACGGTCACCCTGGTCTGGCTCTACGTGGAGATCATCCGCCTGCTCGCCATCCTGCGGGGCGACGACTAGCACCTCAGTCCGGCGTCCGGCGTCGTAATTTCGAAACAAAGCAGAGGGTCCCCGCCAGTGCACATTGCACGGCGGGGACCCTCTGCTTTCCCGGGGAAAGCCCTACAGCAGGCGCATCGCGCCGGCAGCAGGGGTCACAGTGAAGATTTCCGGGGCCTTGTAGCCCGCCTCGGCGAAGGCGCTTTCGACGGCGGCCCGCACCTGCTGTTCATCCGCCAGCGGGGTCAGGGCAATAGCCGCCCCGCCGAACCCGCCGCCGGTCATGCGGGCGCCGATGGCACCGTTGGCACGTGAGGTGGCTACCGCCAGGTCGAGTTCAGGGCAGGAAATTTCGAAGTCGTCCCGCATGGAGGCGTGGCTGGCATCCAGCAGGGCACCAATCGCGCCGGGGCCCTCGGCTGAGAGGAGCCGGACGGTCTGCAGGACGCGGTCGTTCTCCGTTACCACGTGGCGCACCCGCCGGTAGGTGACCTCATCCAGGAGGCCGCCGGCTTCCGCCAGATCGCCGACCTGGATGTCCCGGAGGGCCTTGACCCCCAGCACCTCGGCGCCAAGTTCGCAGGACGCGCGGCGGGACGCGTAACCGCCGTCGGAATGCGAGTGGGAGACCTTGGTGTCGATGACCAGCATCACCAGGCCCTCGGACTCCGCGTCGAACGGAACCAGCTGGACGCTCTGGTCGCGGCAGTCCAGGAACACCGCATGCCCCTTGGAGCCCCGGAGCGATGCGGACTGGTCCATGATGCCGGTGGGAGCACCCACGAAGTCGTTCTCGGCGCGCTGGGTGGCGAGGACCATCTCCTCCGGTTCCATCCCGGCTCCTGTCAGGTCATTCAGGGCGGAGATGACAGCGCACTCGATGGCGTGCGAGGAGGAGAGCCCGGCGCCCAGGGGCACATTTGAATCGAGCAGCAGGTCCAGGCCCGGGACGGCGATCCCGCGCTGCTGCAACGCCCACATGACGCCGAGCGGGTACTTCGTCCAGCCTTTGGTCGACGCTGCGTCCAGCGCGCTGAGATCGGTACTGACCATACCGTGGTCCCCGTACGTGGACAGGAGACGGACAACGGAGTCCGCGCGGACGGCCACCGCCACCCGGGCGGTCTTGTCAATCGCGAAGGGCAGCACGAAGCCCTCGTTGTAGTCGGTGTGCTCACCGATCAGGTTAACGCGCCCCGGAGCCTGCCAGACGCCGTCGGGTACCCTGCCGAACGCCTGCTCGAACCGGGCTTCAAGGTCCGCGGTGGCCGGGTTCGCACTGGTCTGCTGAGCCGGGGCGGCCGAAGAGTCAGGGCTGGTGTTCATGCGTGGGCTCCTTCGGCCAGGGATGCAAGCGGGACGGCGGGCGCAGCAGTGCGGAACGAGGCTGCGGGGGCCTCGGCTGCAGGGGAAGGCGCGGATTCCGGGACGATCACGGCCCGGAGCCGTTCCGCCACGCTTTCCGGGGTGGTGTCGTTGATGAAGGCGCCCATTGCGGCCTCGGAGCCCGCAAGGTACTTGAGTTTGTCCGCTGCCCGGCGGGGCGAGGTCAATTGGAGGTGCAGGTAGCCGGCGGGGCGCAGGAGGTCGTCGAGGGGTGCCTGGTGCCACGCGGAGATGTAGGGCGTGGGCGTCGGGTAGAGGGCATCGAGCCTCTTCAGGAGGTCCAGGTAAACATGTGCCAGTTCGTCCTTTTCCTCCCCGCTCAGGGCTGCAAGATCAGGCACCTGGCGGTGCGGAACCAGATGGATTTCCAGTGGCCAGCGCGCGGCGAAGGGCACGTAGGCGCTGAAGTTCTCGCCTTCCATCACCATCCGGCTCCCGTCCTCCCGCTCCGAGCGCAGCAGCGAACCCGTCAGGGTCTCCCGGCCGTCGGACCCATCATAGAATTTCCGCGCCGCGGCCCCAAGGACACCGGCCCGGGGCGTGATGTAGGGGTAGGCGTAGATCTGGCCGTGCGGGTGGTGCAGCGTGACGCCGATATCGGCGCCCCGGTTTTCGAAAGGAAAAACCTGCTTGATTCCAGGCAGGGCGCTGAGTGCCGCGGTGCGCTGTGCCCAGGCCTCAACGACGGTCCGCGCGCGCGCTTCGCCCAAACCGCTGAATGATCCTGTGTGTTCGGGGGTGAAGGCAACCACCTCGCAACGTCCATAGGCCGGGCCGGTGGTGCCCCACTCCGGGGCGGAGGGGATGGGACCCAGGGCAGGGCCCAGCGAGGGGAAACGGTTTTCAAACACCACGACGTCGTAGTCCGGTGCTGGTATTTCCGACGGGTTGGCGGCGGTGGTGGGGCAGATGGGGCACTGGTCTGCGGGCGGAAGGTGGGTGCGGGTCTGCCGGTGGGCGGCCACGGCCACCCATTCGTCCGTGAGGGCATCGAAGCGGACTTCGCCGGGCTCGCCGCGCTCCGGCAGCGGGCGGCGGTCCGTGGTGGTTTCCGCCGTGCGGGGCTTGGGAACATCGGCGTCGTCGAAATAGATTAACTCCCGGCCGTCGGCAAGGTTGGTGCTGGTGATACTTGTCATGGCGTTCCTTCGGGTGCTCTTGCCGGATGATGCCCGGTCTGAGTGGCTGGTGGAGTGATGTGCAGCCGGCGGACGGCTCCACGGAGGGCAGCCGCGGCGTCGGGGCTTATTCCTGCGTCTGTGATCAGAATGTCGACGGCGGACAGCGCCGCGATGCCGGCCAGGCCGACGACACCATATTTGGACGAGTCAGCGAGGACGACGAGCCTGCCCGAGGCAGTGATCATGGCGGCGTTGACCTCTGCTTCGAGCATGTTCGGGGACGTGATTCCGGCCTCCAGGTCCACGCCGTGGACGCCCATGAAGCACAGGTCCGCGGCGATGGCCTTGGCGGCCTGGGCGGCCAGGGGTCCCACCAGGGCCTCGGAGGGAGTCCTCTCGCCGCCCAGGATCAGGGTCCGGATGGCGTCCGGTTCTGCGGATGCCAGCGAGTGGGCCACCATGATCGAGTTCGTGGCAACGGTGATTCCCAGGTTGCGGGGGAGGAGCCTGGCAAGTTCGAAGGTGGTGGTGCCCCCGGACAGGAACACGGTCATGCCCGGCTTGATCAGTTCCAGTGCCATGGCGGCGATTGCAGCCTTGGCGTCGATATCCCTCGTCGATTTGACGGCGAAGCCGGGTTCGAGCGCGCTGAAGCTGTCGGTCCGGGCTGCGCCGCCGTGGACCCGGAGCAGCAGCCCGCCGGCATCGAGGGAATCGATGTCCCGCCGGACGGTCATCTCCGACACGTCCAGGCGGGCCGCCAGGGTTGCGACCCGCACGGTACCCGCGGCCATGAGCTCCTGGAGAATCAGGTGCTGACGTTGAGCTGCCAGCATGTGTTCCTCCTTGGGGGGGGTGTGACCGGGTGTCGCGTTACTGTCCAATCATCCCATAATTCGCTCAAAAAGAAATAGATTCACACAAAAGATAACATTGGGCCGTGATGGCAGGACCTTCCCAGGTCAATGTACGGTGGTGCTCATGACTTCGACTTCAAGCGCGGACACAGGTGTTGCCTCCGGCTTTCAGACCTACGCCACCGGCCGGCAGTACGAGATCCGCAGGGGCGATGCCCTTGCCATCGTGACGGAACTGGCTGCAGGATTACGGCTCTACAGCCGTGCGGGCGTCGCGCTGACGGAAACATACGGCAATGACGAAATCCCGCCCGGGGCCGCCGGCATCACCCTTGCACCGTGGGCGAACAGGGTGGAGGACGGCGTCTGGTACCTCGATGGCAAGAAGCAGCAGCTGGACATCACGGAGGTCTCGCGGAACAACGCCAGCCACGGTCTGCTCCGCAACTCCGCCTACAACCTGGTGGACGAATCCGAGTTCTCGGTGACCCTTGAGGCGACAGTCTTTCCGCAGCACGGTTATCCGTTCCTGGTCCGGCACCGGGTGCAGTACACCCTGGCTGAGGATCTTGGGCTGGAGGTCAGCCAGATGCTGATCAACCATTCAGCCGCTCCCGCCCCGTTCGTCCTCGGCGCCCATCCGTACCTGCGGCTGGGCGACATGGCCGTGGACGACCTGATCCTGACGGTTGCTGCCGGGACGAGGCTGGTGGCGGACGAGCGCCTGATTCCGCGCAGTTCGGAGCCGGTCAGCGGGGACTCCGACTTCCGTGCCGGTCAGAGGGTGGGAGACCTGGACATCGACGTCGCACTAACGGACCTGGCGTTCGACGGCGGGAGCGCCCGCCACACGCTCAGGGCACCGGACGGCCGCAGCGTGACGTTATGGCAGGACGAATCCTGTGGATATGTCCATGTTTTCGTGACCACAGAATTGCCCGGCAGGCCGCGCGCGGTGGCGATCGAGCCGATGACAGGACCCGCCAACGCGTTTAACACAGGTGACGGCCTGCGCTGGCTCCCGCCGGGGGAGTCCTTCAGCATGTCCTGGGGGATCAGCGCGGGCCTGGACGAAGCGTGACGGCTGACTGAGGTTTCGCATAAGGGACGTTGCTGAGGAAGTATTAGGCTATGACGCCAGCCGAGGATGCCACCCCATCGCCGTCGACCGCCGTCCAGGCGGTTGGAAATGCCCGTCCGCCGCGGGTGCGCGGGGACCGGGAGCTTGACCAGGACATTCCGTATGGAGTCCGGATCGCTGCGTCGTGGGCCTGGCGGATCGGCCTCATCCTGTTGGTGGCCGGTGCCTTGGTCTGGCTGCTCAGCCGGATCAGCTTCCTGATCATCCCGGTGATGGTGGCCGCCCTCCTGGCCGGCCTGCTGAGTCCGGTGGTCGGCTGGCTGCGGCGCAGGCGACTGCCCAACGGGGCGGCGGTGGCCATCACCGTAGTCGGATTCCTCGGCCTGATCGGGGGCTCCCTTGCCCTGGTGGGACGCCAACTGGTGGCTGGTTTCAGCGAACTGTGGAGCCAGGCTCTGACCGGAATCCAACAGATCCAGGGCTGGCTCGCCGATGGTCCGCTGCATCTGACGGCAGCCCAGATCGACCAGTATCTGCAGGAGGGAACGGCCGCCCTCCAAAATAACAGCAGCAGTATCCTCAGCGGCGCCCTTTCCTTCGGAAGCACTGCAGGTCATTTTGCCGCAGGGCTGGTCCTGGCGTTGTTCGTGACGATCTTCTTCCTCCTCGAAGGTGACCGGATCTGGGCGTTCCTGGTCCGGCTGTTGCCCCGGACCGCCCGCGCCGCCACCTTCGGCGCCGGCCGCAAGGGCTGGGCATCGATGGTCAGCTACGCCCGTATCCAAATGTTCGTTGCCTTTGTGGACGCGGTGGGAATCGGCGTGGGCGCCGCCATCATCGGTGTCCCCTTGGCGCTTCCGCTGGGCGTGCTGGTGTTCCTCGGTTCCTTCATCCCGATCGTTGGAGCGCTGGTCACCGGAGCAGTGGCTGTCCTCCTCGCCATGGTGGCCAACGGGCCGGTCAACGCCCTCATCATGCTGGCCATCGTCCTGTTGGTCCAGCAGCTCGAGAGCCACATACTGCAACCTCTCGTGATGGGCAAGGCCGTAGCGCTCCATCCGGTCGCTGTGATCCTGTCCGTGGCGGCCGGATCGTACCTCGCCGGCATCCCCGGCGCCCTTTTCTCCGTTCCCATCCTCGCCGTAGCAAACTCAGCGATTCGCTACATCGCCGCCAGAACGTGGGAACATGAACAAGTGCTGGCAATGCCTGAAGGGCCTGTGACGCATGGGCCGGAGTCCGATGACACCATCAAGGATGTCCGGTTACCAGGCATCGGGTCCGGCCGCGGCAGGGACGCCGCAGCCAGCACGGAAGCATCCAATCCGGGCGTCCGGGCAGGCACCACCGGCCCGGGCGCAGGAGCCGAATCCAACCAAGGAGAATAGTCCGTGAACACCCTCGATACCCTTCCCGTCACGCTGGACGATGTCCTGGAGGCGCAGAAGCTGCTCGAGGGGATTATTATGCGGACCCCGGTTGAATCGTCGCGGGCGCTCGGTGCCATGGTGGGCGGCGACGTCTACTTCAAATGCGAAAACCTGCAGCGGGCAGGTTCCTTCAAGGTCCGCGGTGCGTATGTCCGCATGGCGAAGTTGTCTCCTGAGGAGAAAAAACGAGGCGTTGTCGCTGCCTCGGCCGGCAACCATGCCCAGGGTGTTGCTGTTGCTGCCAAGAGCCTCGGGATCAAAGCACGTATCTACATGCCGCTGGGCGTGGCCCTGCCCAAGCTCGCTGCCACGCGAAGCCACGGCGCGGAGGTGGTCCTTCACGGCCACAACGTCGATGAAGCCCTCGCCGAGGCGCAGCGTTACGCCGACGAATCCGGCATGGTTTTTGTACACCCCTTCGACAACGTTGACGTGGTGTCCGGCCAGGGAACCATAGGTCTGGAGATCCTCGAACAGATCCCCAACGTGGACACCATCCTGATGGGCGTTGGCGGTGGCGGGCTGCTGGCCGGCGTGGCCGTTGCGGTCAAGGCAAGGGCACGGGAACTGGGCCGGAACATCCGCATCATCGGCGTCCAGGCGGAAAACGCCGCGGCCTACCCGCCGTCGCTGGCCGCGGACGCCCTGGTTCCGCTGAAAAAGGTCTCAACGATGGCTGATGGCATCGCCGTGGGACGCCCGGGGCAGCTGCCTTTCAGCATCATCCGCGAACTTGTGGACGACGTCGTTACGGTCAGCGAAGATTCCCTGGCGCGGGCGCTGATCTTCCTGCTTGAACGGGCCAAGATGGTGGTGGAACCTGCCGGTGCCGTGGGTGTGGCCGCGCTGATGGACGGCAAGATCGAGAATCCGGGCACCACAGCGGTGATCCTGTCCGGCGGCAACATCGACCCCATGCTGATGCTGAAGGTGATCCAGCGCGGCCTGTCCGCGGCCGGACGCTACATGACCGTACGGATGATGCTGGACGACCGGCCCGGTTCCCTGGCGACGATCGCCCGTATCATCGCTGAGAACGATGCGAACGTGACCGGCCTGGACCACACGCGTGTGGGCGGCTCCATCAGCATGGGCGACGTCTCCATCACAGTAAACCTTGAAACCAAAGGCCACGAGCACTGCGAGCAGGTGCTGGGAGCCCTCCGTGCGGAGGGCTTCCAGCCCATCGTGGTGCATTAGGAGCAGCCATGCTGGAGGCACTGGGGGACGGAAAGCCGCGCGACAGGGAAACCACGGCCTCGAGGGCGAAGGGCGGACTGTTGGTCTCGGGCGGGTTTGTGGTCCTGCTGTTTGTGATCGAAGTGTTCAACATGCTGACCCTGCACGCCCTGAACCGGACGTTTGGGCTCAGGCCCAGGTCCGCGGACGGCCTGCTGGACATCCTGACCTTCCCGCTGCTGCACGCCAATCTGAACCACTTGCTCTCCAACGCACTGCCGCTGATCGTCTTCGGTTTCCTGGTCTTCCTTTCGGGTCTCCGGGTTTTTCTTACGGCACTGGCGCTTAGCTGGCTGGGTTCCGGGCTGGCAGTGTGGCTGATTGGCGACGGCGGCATCACCGTGGGTGCCTCGGGACTGGTTTTTGGGCTGTTCGCTTTCCTCCTGGTGCGCGGCTTCTTTAATCACAGCTGGCGGCAGGTCCTGCTCGCCGTTGTCCTGTTTATGGTGTACGGCAGCATCCTGCTGGGTGTGCTGCCCATCATGGGCAGTTACGTCTCATGGCAGGCGCACCTCGGCGGCGCGCTGGGCGGAGTGGTTGCCGCCCTGCTGCTGCGACCGGGAAACGCGAAAACGCCGGCCCCCTGACGGGGACCGGCGTTTCCTGGCTGGAATTCTCAGCCGACGTAAGGCTTGGCGGAAAGGATCTCCACCGCGATGTCTTTACCGTTCGGGGCGGTGTAGCTAAGTTTCTCGCCCTCTTTGTGGCCAACGATTGCGGCCCCAAGGGGTGACTTCTCGCTGAAGACATCCAGGTCTGAGTCGCCGGCGATTTCGCGGGATCCCAGGAGGAACGTTTCCTCGTCACCGGCGATCCTGGCAACGACCAGCATGCCGGGCTCGACGATTCCGTCGTCCGCTGGGGCTTCCCCTACATGGGCGTCCCGCAGGAGGGCAGTGAGTTGGCGGATGCGGGCTTCGATCTTTCCCTGCTCCTCCTTGGCAGCGTGGTAACCGCCGTTTTCCTTGAGGTCGCCCTCCTGCCGGGCAGATTCAATTTTCTGGACAATATCCGCACGGCCAGCGCCGGAAAGGTGGTCCAGCTCTGCCTTCAGGCGGTCAAAAGCTTCCTGGGTGAGCCAGGCTGCAGGCGCGCTGTTGGTGGTAGACACGGACTTCTCCTCTTGTGGTGGTACATGCAAAAGACCCCGCCACGGTGGCCACTTGTGGAACTCAGTAACCAGCTCAGCGGGGTAAAGGTATTGATTCATTGTAGTCAATACTGTGGATTTATCCCAACGGGTAAGCGGTCCAGATCACATGCTGTTACTTGGCGGCGTCGGGAATCCAGCAGCTGTCCACCACGCCCGAAACAGAAAGGGACTCCGTCCGCAGTGACACCCGCTGGGAAACAGTCCTGCCGCCGTCGGCCGTTGCATTCGCTTCGCCGGGCGGGATATCAACCACTTTCCAGCCCACCACGGCGAACTTGGAGTCCAGGGCCTTGACCGCGCACTTCACTGCCGTTCCGGGTTCCCTGGTGACCTGGAAATCGACGTCGGCCGCGGTGGCATCGATGGTGCTGAAACCGATGTCCTTGAAGGTCACACCGGAGCCGGCTGAGGACGTGGAGACCCAGGCCAAAAAACCAATCCCGGCTGCCAACGCACCTGCCGCGATGCCGCGCTTGGCCGCGCGGGACAGTGGTTGCTTTTTAGTGCCATAACGATTGGCTAGGCTAGTGTCTGCAGGCGGGGACACTCTGGGCTGATCCTGGGTAGTCACCAGTCCAGTTTAGTTCGGATCCGGGCCAGGACCGGCCGGGTCGCTGGCCCCTCCGGTCACACCCGGCCAGCCAACCCCCTGAGCTAGTTCAGTGTCAGTCACCTTCAGTCCAGTGTCCGTCCGTGCGGCCACAGAAGAATAAGGAGCCGTCCTCCGATGACAGCGTCCCCTCAATCTCCGCCTCCGCTCCGGCTGCTCGCCGTACATGCGCACCCGGATGACGAGTCCAGCAAGGGTGCGGCGACCATGGCCATGTACGCTGCTTCCGGCGTGGACGTCATGGTGGCGACCTGCACGGACGGAGCCCGTGGCGATATCCAGAACCCAGCCATGGAAAGCGAACCGCACCCCAAGCGGGACATGGCAGGGGCCCGGCGACTGGAAATGGAACAGGCCGCAAAGGTCCTGGGTATCAGGCAGCGCTGGCTCGGCTTCGCGGATTCAGGGCTGCCCGAGGGTGACCCGCTACCGCCATTGCCCGCGGGTTCGTTCGCCGTCCAGCCTCTTAAGCGGGCTGCGGCGCCCCTGGTGCGGCTTGTCCGGGAATTCCGGCCGCAGGTGATTATCAGCTATGACGAAAACGGGGGATATCCGCACCCGGACCACATCATGGCGCACCGCGTGGCGGTGGAGGCATTCCAAGCGGCCGGTGATCCGGACCGCTACCCGGAAACCGGCCCGGCCTGGGAACCCAGCAAGCTTTACTACGACCGCGCATTCAGTCCCGAGCGGTTCAGGGCGCTTCATTTCGCGCTCGAAGAGGCAGGCCTGCAGTCCCCTTACGCCGAGCGGCTGGCAGCATGGCTGGAAACGGATGCCGAGGGCCACACGCCGCCGCCGGGAACCCACCCCACCACCACGCAGATCGACTGCGGGGACTACTTTGAGGCCCGCGACGACGCCCTCCGGGCACACCGCACGCAGGTGGATCCGCTGGGGTTCTTCTTCGCCGTCTCACCCGAACTGCAGCGCAAGGTCTGGCCGTGGGAAGACTACTCGCTGATCGAGGCGCGGGTTCCCGTCGAATTCCCGGAGAAGGACCTTTTTGCCGGGCTAAGATAGAAACGGCAGGTAGTTCTATGCCGTGTAGAAAAGCAGTGGGATGAACCCGGTCCGTCGGACCGTGGCCGGAACCAGCGTCCGGCGCCCGTCGCCGGCTGCCCACCAGTTTCCACAGAAGGTCTAAACCGTGCATCACTTGCTCCTCAGCCTGGCCACCACACCCTCGCCCCTTCCCACGCCCGGGCTGCGTGAAGGCATTTCCGAGGACCAGATCACCCCCGGCCTGTGGGGCTTCATCATGACGGCTTTCTTCGTTCTTGCCACCACCCTGCTGATTGTGGACATGGTCCGCCGGATCCGCCGGGTCCGTTACCGCGCCCAGGTGGAGGAAGAACGCCAGGCGGCAGCCGAGGCCGCCGACATTGAGGCTGAAGACGCTGCCACCTATGGTGATGGTGCTGACTCCGGGCAGGCTCTTGACGCCGGCGGGGCTCAGGCCTTCGGCGACGCTGACGCGTACGGGCAGGCCGGGACAAACACGGAGGCCGGCCACGCAGCTGCCGGCCGGCCGGCCGCCCCCGAATCGAACGGCGATGCAGGCCGCGCAGAACGCTGACGCGGGGGACCGCGCCCGCCCGGGACCCCAGGACCCGGGGCAGAACGTGCTGGGCGCTGAACCCTCCGCGTACCTCCGCCAGCATGCCGGAAACCCCGTGCACTGGCAGCCTTTTAGCGATGCGGCCTTTGCTGCCGCGGCCTCCCGTGACGTCCCCGTTTTCCTTTCCATTGGTTATGCCGCCTGCCACTGGTGCCACGTCATGGCGCACGAATCGTTTGAGGATCCGGCGACCGCCGATTACCTGAACGCGCATTTTGTGGCGATCAAGGTGGACCGCGAAGAACGCCCCGATGTGGATGCCGTATACATGGCCGCCACCCAGGCCATCAGCGGCGAAGGAGGGTGGCCGATGTCCGTGTTCCTCACCCCGGACGGCCGGGCATTCCACGCCGGGACCTACTTTCCGCCCCGCCCCACGCCGGGGCGGCCCTCCTTCCGCCAGGTGCTTGAAGCGGTTCAGGACGCGTGGCGGGACCGGCGGGATGCTGTGGAGGCCAACGCACAGGTGCTCGCCCAGGGCCTGGGAGACGCACAGCTCGCGGCGGCGGTGACCGTTGCCGGGCCCGCTCCTTTGCTGGATCCGGAACTTTTGCCTGACGCTGTCGCGTCGCTGGCGCGCTCAGAAGACCTGACCGACGGCGGTTTTGGCGCCGCGCCGAAATTCCCGCCGTCGGCCGTCCTGGAGTTCCTCATCCGGCACGCGGCGGTACCGTCCGATACAGCCGGCGCCGCCCGGGGCATGGCCGGCCGGACGCTGGCTGCCATGGCCCGTTCTGCGTTGTTTGACCAGCTGGACGGGGGATTCGCCCGGTATTCGGTGACGCGGGACTGGTCGGTACCGCACTTCGAGAAGATGCTCTACGACAATGCCCAGCTGCTGCGCGCCTACGTGCACTGGGTCCGCCTGGGCGGCAGCGATGTGTTTTCCGCAGCCGAGGCCGCGGAGGTGGCTGCCCGCACGGCCGGTTGGATGCTTGATTCGCTGGGCCTGGATGCCCGGACCATGCCTGCAGGTTCGGACGCCGGGGGGAATTACTCCGGGGGACAGGCGCATCCCGAGGCGCTCGCATCTTCCCTGGACGCCGATTCGCTGGCGGACGGCGAGCACCACGAAGGGGCCAGCTACCTGTGGACCAGGGGCGGGCTTCAGGAAGTACTGGGCGCGGAGGACGGCGCCGCCGTTGCCACCCTGATGAACGTGGGCGAGGAGGGCACCGTGTCCGTCTACGGCTCGCCCCTGCACCCTGCCAGCCCATTGCTCGGGGCTGCGGCTGATCTCTGGACGCGGGCGCGGCCAGCCCTGCTTGCCGCAAGGAGACTGCGCCCGCAGCCGGCAAGGGACGGGAAAATTGTGGCCGGCTGGAACGGGCTGGCGGTGGCAGCCCTGGCAGAAGCCGGGGCCGTCCTCGGCCGCGCCGATCTCGTGGCAGCGTCAGAGTCGATCGCTGCGTACCTCGAACGTGTCCACTGGAAGCCCGCTGGACTCTCTGAGGTTCGCCCCTCCGCCGACGGGTCCGTGGACAGTGCGCCGGCGCTGGTCAGGGTGTCGCATGCCGGAACAGCCCGCGGCATTGGCGGGCTGCTTGAGGACTACGCCTTTTGCGCTGAGGGACTGTTCGCCCTCTACGCCGTGACCGGCCGCCCACGCTGGTACCGCCTCGCGGAAAAGCTGGTGCTGGCGGCCTGCCATCGCTTTGTCGTGGACGGCCGGCTGGTCGACACTGCCGGAGGTTCCGGCCAGGTTCTTGCGGCGCAGGGTGGACAGTCCGGGCTGGACCCGTTCGACAACGCCACGCCCAGCGGTGCCGCAGCCTTCGCCGGGACGCTGCTCAGCTACGCGGCCCTCTCCGGTTCAGCCGAACACCGCCGCCTGGCCGAACACGTCCTCTCACTCCTGCCGCCGCTGGCAACCCGGGCACCGCGGGTTGCCGGCTGGCTTCTGGCCACCGCCCAGGCTGCCCTCGCGGGACCGGTGGAGGCCGCCGTCGTCGGGTCTGACAGCCCCGAAAGGACGGCACTGCACCGGGAACTTGTGAACTCTGCGAGCCCGGGACTGGTGATCGCAGTGGAGAACGGCGGCGCCGAGGACGGCGGCGCCGAGGCCGGCAGCGCAGAGTACGGCGGTGCGGAGGCCGACGGCGGTGCTGATGCCCCGCCGTCGGACGCGGCTTCCGGGGGCGGCCACGTCCCTTTGCTGGCGGGAAGGCCCAGGGGCCCCGGCGGCGCACCGTTGGTGTACCTGTGCCGGAATATGGTGTGCGAACGCCCGGTGGGAACCCTGGAAGCCCTGCGGACGCAGCTTCGGGAGTTCGGCAGCGTCAGCTGAGGACAGCGATCAGGATTGCCGCGAAATGGGCTCCGAAGGCGAGCACCGTCAGGGCGTGGAACAGCTCATGGAAACCGAAGTGCTCGTAGCTGAAGTTGGGCTTCTTGAGGGCATAGAAAACGGCCCCGGTGATGTAGAGGATGCCGCCTGCACAGATCAGGATGGCCGCCGGGACGCTCGCTGCGAAGAACTCGGGGAGGTAGAAGAGCGATCCGCAGCCGAGGGCGATGTAGATGGGCACGTACAGCCAGCGGGGGGCTTCAGTCCAAAGCAGCCGGAAGAGGACCCCCAGGATCGCCCCGGACCAGATGACCCAGAGCAGCAGGACAGCCTTGGGCCGCTCCAGCAGGGACCAGGCCAGGGGAGTGTAACTGCCGGCGATGACCAGCATGATGTTGGTGTGGTCAAGCCGCTTCAGGACAATCTTCACACCCGGTGACCAGTTGCCCCGGTGATAGATCGCACTGATGCCAAAAAGCAGGACCCCGGTGGCGGCGTAGATGGCGGAGGTGACCTTGCGGTCAGTAGTGGGAGCCAGGACCACCAGGACGATGCCGGCAGCCAGGGCAAGAGGCGCTGTGATGGTGTGGATCCAGCCCCGCCATTTGGGCTTGATCATCAGGAGTTCCGCCAGCCGGACTGCTGCGTCATCCACAGGGCTTGGGCCGCGGTCCGATTCGGGGGCGCGGCGGCCGTCAGGAGTCTGGCTGTTCATGCCTCAAGAATATCCTCCGTTCCAGTAAGTTACCTATGAGTAACAAGAAATCCGGAGTCACAGGTGCCGGGACTGGCGCCATCGTGCCGGCCGCGGACGGTAGCCTAGGATGTGCAATGCCGTCGAACAGCAACGGAAGTCAGGTGAATCTCCTCGTGGAATTGCCCGGGTTCCTCTATGGCTTCTACGAGAGGCGGCTGCTCAGGGATCTCGCCGGGGACCGGATCCCCAGACATATCGGCGTGATGGTGGACGGCAACCGCCGCTGGGCCAAGCAGTTCAACGCGCCCACCAGCCAGGGCCACCAGGCCGGGGCGGATAAGATCCACGAGTTCCTGGGCTGGTGCCAGGAGCTTGGGGTCAAAGTGGTGACGCTCTACATGCTCTCCACGGACAACATGAGCCGCTCCTCGGAAGAGCTGGACCTCCTGATGGGAATCATCGCCAACACCCTTGACCGCCTGGACGAGGACGCCAACATTTCGGTCAACGCCATGGGAGCGCCGGAACTCCTCCCCGACTACCTGGCGGAGCGGCTGAACAAGCTCACGGCCCGGACGCCGGTGCACGAAAAAATCCACGTCAACGTGGCGGTGGGATACGGCGGGCGCCGCGAGATCGTTGATGCCGTGCGCGAACTGCTGCACGACGCCGTCGCCAAGGGCTCGGACATTTCGGCGCTCGCGGACACCCTGTCCGTGGATGACATTTCCCGCTTCCTCTACACCCGGGGCCAACCGGATCCGGACCTGGTGATCAGAACTTCAGGGGAGCAGCGGCTGTCCGGATTCCTGATGTGGCAGAGCGCGTACAGCGAGTTCTATTTCTGCGAGGCCCTGTGGCCCGCTTTCCGCAAGGTCGATTTCCTTCGCGCGCTCCGGGACTACGCCGGCAGGCAGCGCCGCTTCGGCACCTGAGTTGCGTCGGCGCCTCAGCGTCCCCCGGTCCAGGAGCGTCGCCGTTCATTCGGAATTTACCAGCCGGCAACACGAATCGCCGACGGATGAAAGGGGAAATTATTGGCCGTGGATTTACGTTGTAACCATCAGCAGGCAAAACCGCCGGCTGTTCGGGGAGGCCAGTACATGGAGCGGATTTTCGCACCGGTTGTATGGGAGGCCGGATCCGGCCTCCAGGCCGAACCGCCTCACCAATAACAATTCCGGGCGTGCGCCCGGGGCTGGAGTCGATGTGGCTACTTCTGAACTACTGCCTGAGGTCGTTTCCGAGGGACAGAAAGCTACCTCTCGCGCCGCGCGAGTTACCCCCCAAACCGGTTCAGCAGACGAACGATCTGCGGCCGGTTTTGCTGTCTCCGGAAGGGAAGCCACCATTAGCAGCTTCGTTATTGACACCTCCGTTCTGCTCTCGGATCCGCGGGCGCTGCTGCGCTTCGCCGAGCACGAGGTCATTGTTCCCATTGTGGTGATCACCGAACTTGAGGGAAAGCGGCACGACCCCGAGCTGGGCTACTTTGCCCGCAAGGCACTTCGGCTGCTCGATGATCTCCGGGTCAAGCACGGCGGACTGAGCCAGCCCATCCCCATCGGTGACGACGGCGGCACCCTCATGGTGGAACTGAACCATGTTTCCGCCGAGGTACTGCCGCTGGGGTTCCGCAGCGGCGACAACGACAGCCGCATCCTGGCTGTGGCAAAGAACCTGGCCAACGAGGGCCGCAACGTGACGGTGGTGTCCAAGGACCTGCCCATGCGAGTCAAGGCATCCGCCATGGGGCTGACTGCCGACGAGTACCGCAACGAACTGGTAAAGGACTCCGGCTGGACAGGGATCGCGGAGGTGGAGGCCAGCGAGGAAGAGATCTCCACGCTCTACGGCCACGAGCCGGTCTTCATCCCGGCCGCCGCCGAAATGCCCGTCAACACCGGCCTGGTGCTTCTGTCCAACCGCGGCTCTGCCCTGGGCCGTGTGGGCGCCGACAAGCAGGTCCGGCTGGTCAAGGGGGACCGTGACGTCTTCGGCCTGCACGGACGCTCGGCTGAACAGCGCCTCGCCATCGACATGCTGATGGACCCCGCCGTCGGCATTGTTTCCCTCGGCGGACGGGCCGGCACCGGCAAGTCCGCTCTTGCCCTCTGTGCAGGCCTGGAGGCGGTCCTGGAGCGCCGGGAGCACCGCAAGGTCATTGTGTTCCGCCCGCTCTACGCTGTGGGCGGCCAGGAACTTGGCTACCTGCCGGGTTCCGAGTCGGAGAAAATGAACCCCTGGGCCCAGGCGGTTTTCGACACCCTCGGCGCCCTGGTCAGCCAGGAAGTCGTGGAGGAAGTCATGGACCGCGGCATGCTCGAAGTGATGCCGCTGACCCACATCCGCGGACGCTCCCTGCACGACGCCTTCGTGATAGTTGACGAGGCGCAGTCACTGGAGAAAAACGTCCTCCTCACCGTAATGAGCCGCATCGGCCAGAACTCCAAGATCGTCCTCACCCACGACGTCGCCCAGCGCGACAACCTCCGGGTTGGACGGCACGACGGCATCGCCGCCGTCGTCGAAACCCTGAAAGGACACCCGCTCTTCGGCCACATCACGCTGACCCGCTCCGAGCGCTCGCCCATCGCCGCCCTGGTAACAGAGCTTTTGGAGGGTGCTGAGATCTGAGCTCGTGGGGTACGGTTCGCCAGGGGCCGTGGTTCCGTTCGTCGGGCCACGGCCCTTCGGTGACCGGCGCACACGTCAGGCGGCGGCGCTTCGGGCATGCGCGCATCCCGGCGCATCGGGCCAGAGGTCGCGCAGCGACCGATGTAGCCCCTATGCGTCGTGTCTAAGCGCCGGCGAAGTGTTGCCGCGTGGCGGAGCCAACGACCCCTCAGCCGACGCCGAGGAACTTGGCCGCGGCTTCGTGGCCTTCTACTCCCAAGGTCCAGGACGGGCGCTTGAAGCTGGCTGTGGTGAGGCGGACATTTTGGACTTCCTCTGCTTTGCCGCCCCAGGATTTCCGGGTGACGCCGTTGAGCTCGTAGCCAAGTGCCCGGGAGACTCCCAGTGAGGCGGCGTTCCACAGGGCAGCTTCCGACTCCGCAACCTCTGCGCCGAGCCAGTCAAACGCATAGAGCGCGACGGCGGTGCGCATCTCCTTGCCCAGCCCCTGGCCTTGGACGGACTGCTTGAGCCAGGAGCCCGTGCTCACGGTCTTGAGCGTTGCAAAGTCTTTCGCGCCGATGTCCTGGCAGCCGATGAACTCGCCTTCGAGCCAGATCCCCAGGAGCAGCGTCCAGTCTTCGGGGGTGAATCCGCCGCGGCAGCGCCAGTACCAGCGTGCCATGTTGGGCCCCAGCTCCTCCGCGGGAAGTTCCGTCCAGGGAATACTGAAGGGATTCCGGCCCTGGGCGTGGATTCCACTCCGGGCGGCCGCCACGGCCGCCGGAATATCCTCGTCGGTTATGGGCCGCAGGGTCAGCCGCGGTGTACGCAGTGTGAGGCCGAATACGGGCCAGAGGGAAGTCAGCGCGGTCATCAGGGAAGCCTAGCCCACGGACCCCCGCACTCCTTGCCTCAGGCTTGCTCAGGCGGAGATGTCCCAGCTGATGTGCCGCCGGACGTCAGTGAGGTTCATGGACTCCGCCAGGAAGAGGTCGTCCAGCATGTACTCGTCCACCGCGATGATTCGAAGCCAGTGTCCGTAGTCAGACGTTGCGGTTTCCAGGGACCGGCTTGCCACACAGACGGCTGTCTCCAGGTCAATCCGCACCCGGTTTATGCCGGCCTGGCATAGTGGGGCTGCAGAGTCAGCAGGGTGGTAGGCGGCGGTGGGCCTGACGACAGCCTCGAGCGCCGCCCGTCCTTCGTGATCAATGT
The DNA here is from genome assembly GCF_051857465.1 of Pseudarthrobacter cremeus. Classification (NCBI taxonomy): domain Bacteria; kingdom Bacillati; phylum Actinomycetota; class Actinomycetes; order Micrococcales; family Micrococcaceae; genus Pseudarthrobacter; species Pseudarthrobacter cremeus. The sequence goes on from NZ_JBPZHC010000011.1 coordinate 116,895, forward strand.
GCCGGACGTCGCTGATTTCCACAGCGTTGCTGCCCGGAAATTCAAGGGGGACCGGAGCGTTGCCGGCCAGCTCGACCGGATCGAGGGCTGCCGAGAAACGGCCGTTACCGAAGCCTGGTTCGCCGTACGCCGCCTCGGGGCGGCGCCTGACCAGGCCGCCGTCGTCGTACACGGGCGCCACCAGGTGTGGGGGAAGCAGCCACGACTTCCGTGTGGCACTGACGTAGAACCCGTCCTTGGAATCGTTGATTCCCGTAGTGCTGTGGAGGACAAGCCCGCCGGCCGTTTCCAGGCGCAGCGCGCCCGGCCGGCGCAGCCAGGCGCGTACCAGCGGCGCTGCGGGGTCGGGGGCGTCGGCAAACGGCTCGTCCCAGTATTCGAAGCGCAGGCTTTGCCACTTCCAGGGTGAGGACCTGCAGAGATTCCGGAACACTGTGGTCAGGTCCGCGGACCCGTGGCCGCGGTCCGGATCCGGCCGGCGCCTTGTGTCCCATGTCGACATATCCACAGTTTACGCGCGGGGCGCTGCGGCGTGAGGGCAGAATCCAGTAGCATCCGAGGGGTGATCCGACGACTGGACGAACTTTGGGATGTGGCCCCGCCGGCCTTCTGGCTGGTCCTGGCGGCGTGCGTCTACTTTGTGGTGATGGCCGCCCGCCTGACCGTTATCGACGTGCGCCATCATCTGCTGCCCAACCGCATCGTCTTCCCCTCCTACGCCGTGGCAGGCGTGCTGCTGGTGACGGCAGCCATCGTGCTGGCTGTAGCCGGTCCCGCGCCCGGGTGTGCACCGGAGGGTGGCGCGGAAATCCTGGGTGTACCTGCACTCCGGATTCTCGCCGGGGGAGCTGTCCTGTGGGTGTTCTACTTTGTCCTGCGGCTGGTTTACCCGCCCGGAATGGGATTTGGAGACGTGAAGCTGGCCGGAGTCCTGGGCATGTACCTGGGCTACCTCGGCTGGGGTCACATCTTCGCCGGTACCTTCGCAGCCTTCCTGCTGGGGGGACTGTGGTCCATTGCCTTGCTTGCGGCACGCCGCGGCACTTTGAAGTCGTCCATACCTTTCGGTCCGTTTATGCTGGCTGGTGCGGCGGCCGCTATGTTGCTGCCTGCCTGAGGTCTGTTGCCGGCGGGATTTACCCGGACTGAGCGGACGCTTCAGTCCCTTTGCCTGCCACCCGCCTTATCGCAGCGAAGCTCGCTGAGGCGACGTGGTCACCCGGTCACCAGCTTGTTTGCTGAGCTTGCACCAGTTTCCCGGGTTATCCACATAGGCCTTTTTCTGCGCTGTTTTTGTCGGTGCCTCGCAGGATGATGGGGGTATGGAAAGCACGACGGCGGATGAGGTGTTGGAGCGCATCATGGCGTCCGCCGTTGCCCCCGTCGTAGCCGCTGGCCGTGCCGTTGCCCCGGCCCCACGTTTTGGGAGTCTCGAGGGCGGCGCCAGCGACGCCGATTTTCAGGACGATGTGCTTTTCCCGTCGGATCCTTTGCGCCGGCGGAAGGATCAGTGTCTGGACCGGCTGGCGGAGATTGCACGGGGCGAGGCGCGGACCGCGGCGGAGAAGGTCCGCGTTATTGCGGAATTAGTCGAGGTGTCCTCGGCGTTGGCCGCACCGGCGCAGTCGCCGCAGGAGGCCACGGCCCAGGAGATGGCGTTGGTCGCGGAGGTCGCGTGTGCCTTGACGGTCGGCGAACGGACCGCCTCAGCCCTGCTGTCCGAGTCCCACGCCCTGACGACTGGTTTGCCGTTGACCCTGTCCGCGCTGACGGCCGGGTCGTTGTCGTGGCAGCATGCCCGGGTGATGGTGGATGAGACCACCAATCTGGACCCCGGCGCCGCGAAGGCGTTGGAGGCGCACTTTTTGGACCCCGGGGTGGAGAACCCCCACCGGGGCTGCCCGGCCGGGGAACTGGTTCCCTCCAGGTTCCGGCATAAGGCCCGGATCTGGCGGGAACGGCACCACCCGGTCAGCATCGAAAAACGCCACGCCCGGTCGGTGGCGGACCGGCGGCTGGAATACCGGCCGGACCGGGACGGGATGGCCTGGCTGTCCGCGTACCTGCCCGCGGATCAGGCCGTGGGGATCTGGAACCGGGTAACCGCGGCGGCCCGGGCGTTGCAGGGCCCGGACGAGGACCGCACCCTCACCCAGAGGCGGTCCGACATCACCGCGACCCTCCTCCTCGGCGGCGACGCTGACAACCTGCTTCCCGACGGCTCCGGCGGCACAGGGGAAATTGCCAGCCAGACGGGCGGACGTGTCGCGGGGCGGGTGCCCTCGCCGCGGGCGCAGGTCCTGCTCACCGTGCCCATCGTGGCCCTCCTCGGTGTCACGGATGAGCCGGCGATGCTGGACGGGTACGGGCCGATCCCGGTCACCATGGCGCGAAGGCTCATCGCGGACGGCGCCACGTCCTTCCACCGCGTTCTGATAGATCCCAGGGACGGTGCGCCGTTGGAGATCGGCCGGACCAGCTACCCGGTCACTAAAGCCCAACGCCAATGGCTGCGGCTGCGGGACGGGAAGTGCCCGTTCCCCGGCTGCAGCAACCAGTCCCTGGACAACGAAGCGGACCACCTCCTCGCCTGGACAAAGGGCGGCAGCACCGGGATCAGCAACCTCGCCCAGCCCTGCCCGAAACACCACAAGCTGCGGCACACCGGCGGCTGGGAACCCGGCCCGGCCACCAAAGACCATCCGCCGGGCTGGACCTCACCCACCGGCAGACATTACGCCAGCGAATACCCCGACTGGGAACCACCACAACTGCCGGGACACCTGCTTCGGGAGCTAAGCAGTCTCAGTCCAGCTTCGCCGAAGCGCGGCCGCGCCCAGATCCCTGAATTGCCATAGACCAAATCCCGGCGGGACGCGTAACGGTCAGGCTGGGGCGGCCTGACGCACAACAGGGGCGCCGCAACCCCCAAAGATTGCGGCGCCCCTGCGGGTCTGTTTTTGCAGGGTGAGCCAGGGAGTCAACGGCTTGCCTGTCAGTCGTCCCGTCTGGTGAGTCGTCCGGTTTGGTGAGTCGCCCCGTCTGGTCAGTCGCCCCGTCTGGTCGGTGGTCCGGTCTGGTCGGTGGTCCGGTCTGGTCGGTTGTCCCGAATGCCCTGAAAAATCGGCTCAGTCAACCGACCGCTCCGGTCACCGGGGCTGGGAGGCCAGTTCGTCGTCGTCTTTCGAGACCTCTAAGCCGTGGCCCGCAGCATCGTCTGAAGTACCGTTGTGCCTGGGGGTAGATGCCTTCTCTGCCTTCCCGTGAAGCAGAGCCAGATGCTCTGCCTCCAGCCGGTCGGCTTCCGCCCCGCCCACAGCTTCACCTCGGGCCACCATTCCTGCGGTGTCAGACAACGGAATCTGCCTGAGGGTGATGGCCAGGAGCAGGGCCGCCGCGATGAACGGGATGAGGTACCAGAACACCGGAGCCAAGGACTCGGCATAGGCGTTGACGATGGCGTCCCGCAGCTGCTCCGGAAGCTGGCTCAAGGCCTGCGGATCGAGGGTGCTGGTGGACCGGGAGGCCTGCTCAGCCGACGCGCCGGCCCCCGTGAAAGCCGTGGTCAGGGATTCGGACAGCCGGTTGGTGAAGATTGCCCCGAAAACCGCGACGCCCATGGCCGCGCCGACTTCGCGGAAGTAGTTGTTGGTGCTGGTGGCGGTGCCGATCTGGTCGGCGGCCACGGAGTTCTGCACCACGAGCACCACCACCTGCATGATCAGGCCCAGGCCTGCACCAAAGATGAACAGCTGGACGCAGATGACCCAGATGGGGGTGGCCGCCGTAAGGGTTGTCATCCAGAGCATGGCTGCCATGGTGAAGGCCGCGCCAAGGATGGGGAACATCTTGTACTTGCCGGTCTTTGAGATCCGGATTCCCGAGTAGATGGAAGTGCCCATCAGGCCCACCATCATCGGCAGCATCAGCAGGCCTGACTCGGCGGCGGAAGTGCCCGAGGACATCTGCAGGAAGGTGGGCACAAAGGCGATCGCCGAGAACATGCCCAGGCCCAGGGTGAAACCGATGGCGGTGGCGTTGACGAAGATCGGGTTCTTGAACAGGCTCAGAGGAATGATCGGATCCTCCGCGCGGCGTTCCACCATGACAAACGCGGCGGCCGAGACCACCAGCCCGGCGCCGAACGCCCAGGTCAGGGGTGAGTCCCAGCCTTCGTCCTTCTTGCCACCAAAATCGGTGAAGAAGATGAGGCAGGTCGTGGCGGCGGACAGCAGCACGACGCCCAGGATGTCGATCCGCTTTTCAGCCTTCTTGTTCGGCAGGGTCAGGGTGAACCAGGCGATGGCGAAAGCAGCGATGCCGATAGGGATGTTGATGTAGAAGGCCCACTCCCAGGTCATGTGATCCACGAAGAAGCCGCCGAGCAGCGGGCCGGCGACGGCGGAAAGTCCGAAGATGGCACCCAGCGGTCCCATGTACTTGCCGCGGTCCTTGGCAGGCACGATGTCGGCAATGATGGCCTGCGAGAGAATCATCAGTCCGCCGCCACCCAGCCCCTGGATGGCGCGGAAGATGACGAAGCCCCAGAAATCGGTAGCCAATGCGCAGCCAACGGAGGCCAAGGTGAAGAGGGCGATGGCTACCAGGAAGAGGTTGCGCCGGCCCAGGATGTCACCGAACTTGCCGTAGATGGGCATCACGATGGTGGTGGCCAGCAGGTAGGCGGTGGTGATCCACGCCTGGTGCTCCACGCCGCCGAGCTTTCCCACGATGGTGGGCATCGCCGTTGAAACGATTGTCTGGTCCAGGCTGGAGAGCAGCATGCCGGCGATGAGCGCGGAGAAGATGATCCAGATGCGTTTCTGGGTCAGCAGCAGCGGTCCTGCTGCTGCCTTGGGACTGAGGGTGGTGCTCATGACTGTCCTTCTGCGGGTACGGGTTCTTCAAAGTTCTGGGAAAAGAGCTGGCGTGCGGCGGAGATGTTCTCCAGCAGCAGCTCCCGGTAGGGGCGGGTATTGCCGTCGGAGAAATAGACCATGCTGGTTTTCCGCGCGATGTTCCCCAGCAGGACAACCGCCATCTTTACCACGGGGTGCTCTGGGGAAACGCCTTCGCGGAGGGCCAGGACGCGGGCGAATTCGGCCTCGCGCTCCTCAGTGGCGCCGATGATCTTCAACATCAGCTGGGGTTCCTTCTTGATGACGCCGATCAGCTGGCGGGTCTCCTCTTCGGAAGCAGCCATGTTCTCGGACAGGTCCAGGGAGAGCGCCACCAGATCCTGGAAAAGCGTGGGGGAGATATCGCCGGGCGCGGATGACCCGCCGCGGGAAATGAAATCCTCAATGACGTTTTCAGGAATTTCGTCATCCACGTGGCCCAGGATGGCGTCTTCTTTGGTGGGGAAGTAGTTGAAGAACGTCCGGCGTGAGATATCCGCCTGCTCGCAGACCTCTTCCACCGTGTAGCCGTTCAGTCCCCGTTCGGCGGTCAGTTTCCGCGCGACGGCGGTAATGGCAGCCCGCGTCGCCGCGCGCTTCCGCTCGCGGAGGCCGCCTTCAATAATTGCACTCTCAGTCACAAAGTAAATATTTGCACTAAACCACACCTAGTGCAACTTTAGTGGGCATCACCGGACCATCGCGGGGACCAGTTAACGACGGCGGCCGCCCACCTCCGGAGGAAGGTGAGCGGCCGACGTCGTGCTGTCAGTAAATCTATGCCTTGTGCGGCGGGCGGGTCATGGACATAACGTCCAGGGCGGTGTCCAGCTGCTCTTCGGTCAGCTCGCCGCGCTCGAGGAAGCCCATGGCGATAACGGTCTCGCGGATGGTGAGCCCTTCAGCGACGGCCTTCTTGGCGATCTTGGCCGCGTTTTCGTAGCCGATGTGCTTGTTCAGCGGGGTGACGATCGAGGGGGAAGCCTCGGCCAGGAAGCGGGCGCGCTCCACGTTGGCGGTGATGCCGTCGATCATCTTGTCGGCCATGACGCGGCTGGTGTTGGCCAGCAGGCGGACGGATTCGAGCAGGTTGGCAGCCATGACCGGGATGCCGACGTTCAGTTCGAAGGCGCCGTTGGTGCCGGACCAGGCGATGGCGGTGTCGTTGCCAATGACCTGGGCGCAGACCATGATGGACGCCTCGCAGATGACAGGGTTGACCTTGCCCGGCATGATTGAGGAGCCGGGCTGCAGGTCCGGGATGGCGATTTCGCCGAGGCCGGTGTTCGGGCCGGAGCCCATCCAGCGGAGGTCGTTGTTGATCTTCATGAAGGAGATCGCGATGTTGCGCAGCTGGCTGGACGCTTCGATGAGGCCGTCGCGGTTGGCCTGGGCCTCGAAGTGGTCGCGGGCCTCGGTGAGGGGCAGTCCGGTGTCGGTGGCGAGCAGCTCGATGACGCGCTCCGGGAAACCGGCGGGGGTGTTGATGCCGGTGCCAACTGCCGTGCCGCCGAGCGGAACTTCAGCAACGCGGGGGAGCGAGGCGTTGATCCGCTCGATGCCGTAGCGGACCTGGGCTGCGTAACCGCCGAATTCCTGGCCAAGGGTGACGGGGGTGGCGTCCATGAGGTGCGTGCGGCCGGACTTGACGACGTCCTTGAACTCCACGGCCTTGCGCTCCAGCGACTCGGCCAGGTAGCCAAGCGCCGGGATGAGGTCGTTGATCAGGGCCGAGGTGGCTGCAACGTGAACGGACGTGGGGAAGACGTCGTTGGAGGACTGCGAGGCGTTGACGTGGTCGTTCGGGTGGACAACTTTGTCGCTTCCGGCGGCCTTGAGGGCGCGGCTGGCCAGCTCGGCAATAACCTCGTTGGTGTTCATGTTCGAGGACGTGCCGGAACCGGTCTGGAAGACGTCGATGGGGAAGTCGCCGTCGTACTTGCCGGCAGCCACCTCATCGGCAGCGTCGGCAATGGCCTTGGCGAGCTCGCCGTCGAGCACTCCCAGTTCAGCGTTGGCCTGGGCAGCAGCCTTCTTGACCCGGGCGAGCGCCTCGATGTGGGCGCGCTCCAGGGTCTTGCCGGAAATGGGGAAGTTCTCAACTGCACGCTGCGTCTGTGCACGGTACAGGGCGTTCACGGGGACGCGGACTTCGCCCATCGTGTCGTGTTCAATGCGGAATTCTTCAGTGGAAGTCATGGGGCTAGCTTAGGGCGATTGGCGGCCCGGGCTAAAACCGTGAACCGCATGCTACGGGCCGTGTTCGGGCAGGAGGTTAAAGCTCGCCGATCCCCGAAACCACGTTCGCCCGGCCCTCCGCCAAGCTGTATGACAGGCCAATGACGGCGGCGCGGCCCTTTTCGATTGCGTCCGAAATCACACGCGAGCTGTCCACCAGGCGCTGCGACGTCTGTTTGGTGTGCTCCACCACCATGTCGTTGACCTCATGCTGGTCATTCCGCAAGGAGGTCAGCACCGAAGGGGTGATCCGCTCGACGAGATCCCTGATGAATCCCGTGGGCATCTGCCCCGTCTCCACGGCGTCCTTCGTGGCACTGACCGCGCCGCAGCTGTCGTGCCCCAGGATCACGATCAGCGGCACCCCCAGAACGCTCACGCTGTATTCCAGCGACCCCAGGACGGCGTCGTCAATGACCTGGCCTGCCGTGCGGACCACAAAGGCATCGCCGAGGCCGAGGTCGAAGATGATTTCGGCGGCGAGCCTCGAATCGGAGCAGCCGAAGATCACGGCAAACGGATGCTGGTTCTCAACAAGTGAGGACCGGCGCGAAGCATCCTGGTTCGGGTGCGAGGATTCGCCGTTGACAAAACGTTCGTTGCCTTCGCGCAGACGGCGCCAGGCGAGTGCGGGGGTGAGGTAGGTAGCCACGCGCCTACTTTACGGGGCCGTGCCGGGAGAGGGTGAAACTGTGACGGCCGGTGCGGCGTCCATGGACTTCACGACGGCGGCCGCCAGGACAGCGAACTCGTCCAGCTGGGCACTTCCCGTCAGGACAACGGTGGTCCCGCGGTAATTGAGGACCATGCTCTTCTCACCCTTGCCGGTGTCCCGCAGTTCCCATTCCTGTCCGCCGGCACTGCGTTTGCCGGTGACGGGGGCGCTCTTGGTCTGCTGGACGAGCCAGGTGGGGTTGGGCTGGCGGGTCTGGACCAGGCCGATGAAGGAATCCTTGGGCGTCAGGAACCCCACTTCCCAAGTGGGAACGCCGCTGCCGCTGCCGGACTCCCACCGGGCGTAGTTGGACGTAAAGGCGCCGCCTGTTTCGGGCGCCACCGGTGTGAATCCCGCCACATCCGTGGCGTTCCGGGCCACCTCGCTGACGTCAATATTGGGCCGAAAGCCATCGCTCTTGGGAAGCGGATTCATCAAGACGATGGGCAGGAACGCGGCGATGCTGACAACCAGGGCAACGATCATGCCGATCACGGATGCATTGGCGCGCTTCGCCGCGGCAGCCGGAATGACGGGGCGTACGGGGCCGGATTCGCCCGCGCGGACATCCTCGCCCGGGCGTCCAGGGTCGGAGGGATCTGGCGCCGGGTTGGTTTTTTCCTGCATTTCACTCACCCCTCTATAGTCGCGCATGGACGGGCCCAACTCACATTCGGGCCTACGGACAGGGTCCGGGGGTGCCATGTTGCGGGGCCGCGTCATGGCGCGCCCGGAAGATGGCGCCGCGACTATGATCAGTACCAGAGGAATCACCGCATGGCTGAATCCGGCCGAGCGGGTCCAATGATCGCCACTCGAAGAAGAGGTTCACGTGTCACCTACGCCCATGACCCAGCAGTATTCCACGATCTCCCCGTCCCTGGCCGTGGGAATCGACGAGCCGGACCGCAACCTTGCACTCGAACTCGTCCGCGTCACCGAAGCCGCGGCCATCGCCGGCGGCCACTGGGTGGGCTTCGGCGATAAGAACAAGGCCGACGGCGCCGCCGTCGACGCCATGCGCTCCTTCCTTGGCACGGTCCACTTCAACGGCGTTGTGGTCATCGGCGAAGGCGAAAAAGACGAAGCCCCCATGCTGTTCAACGGCGAACACGTTGGTGACGGCACCGGCCCGGAGTGCGACGTCGCGGTGGACCCCATCGACGGAACCCGCCTGACCGCGCTGGGCATCAACAATGCACTGGCTGTCCTGGCAGTCGCTGAGCGCGGATCGATGTTCGACCCCTCCGCCGTCTTCTACATGGAGAAGCTCGTCACCGGCCCGGAAGCAGCCGACATGGTTGACCTCCGCCTGCCGGTCAAGCAGAACCTGCACCTGATCGCCAAGGCCAAGGGCGTAAAGGTCAACCAGCTCAACGTCATGATCCTGGACCGCGACCGCCACCGCCCGCTGGTTGAAGAGATCCGCGAAGCCGGCGCGCGCACCAAGTTCATCATGGACGGCGACGTTGCAGGAGCCATCGCCGCAGCCCGCTCCGGCACCGGCGTCGACGCCCTGATGGGGATCGGCGGCACGCCGGAAGGCATCGTCGCCGCGTGTGCCATCAAGTCCCTCGGCGGCGTCATCCAGGGCCGCCTCTGGCCCACCAGCGACGACGAGAAGCAGAAGGCCATCGATGCCGGCCACGACCTGGACCGCGTGCTCTCCACCAACGACCTCGTCTCCAGCGACAACTGCTACTTCGCGGCTACGGGCATCACCGACGGCGACCTCCTCAAGGGTGTCCGCTACTCCAAGAACACGGTCCTGACGCAGTCCATCGTGATGCGCTCCAAGTCCGGCACCATCCGCTTTGTCGACGGCGAGCACCAGGCCAGCAAATGGGAAGGCTACGCCCGCAAGAACTAGGAGTTCCTGCACTCCGCGGAACGAACATCTGAGGCCCTGGATCCACACGGATCCAGGGCCTCAGTTGTTGGTGGTTCGGGTGGACTCAGTGCTGCTTCGCCATTCGCGCGCGAAGGGCTGATGTGAGCGAGGTGAGCCTGTCCCTCAGCTTGCGGGCCGACTGGTAGGCGTTGTAGCGGAGCTTCTTCACCGGGAGGTCCCAGGTGCCCGGGTACGCCGCCTCGTAGCCGCCGAAGGACTTCTTGAACGAGGTGAAGCCTGCCCATTTGTGGTCCGGCGCATCCGCCGGCGCCACACCCCACAGGTCCACGTGCTTCAGGCCCTTGTCCTTGGCGTCGGCCATCAGCGTTACCAGGAGCGGGATGCCGGCACTGAGCTTACGGTGGGTGTCATCGAGGGCGGCGTGGGCATAGGTGCGGGTGTCGGCGGAATCGTAAGCCAGCGCTGCCGCAATGGGTTCACCATGGAGGTCGGCAACAAAAAGCGTGGCCGCCCCGGCCGGCATCAGGGATGCTGCAACCCGGGTCAGGTACTCGTCGCTTTGGGGCTTGAACCCGTTGCGGCGCGCTGTCATGTGGAGGAAGTCGAGCAGGATCCCGATTTCGTCCGGGTCCTGCGAAGACCGGAAAGTGACACCTTTTTTGTGGATGTTCCGGTAGAGGTTCCGGTTGACGGGCTTCATCTCCGCCAGGACCTCCTTGAAATCGCGGTCGAGGTCCACGATCCATGTGAGTTCAGGCTGCTGGTTCACCGGGGCGGGCTGCAGGCCCCGCCGGCCCAGTTCCGCGGCAGCGGACGCCGGCTCAAGCCCGGCAGAAACAGGCTCGATGCGGACAAACACGGCCCCGCAGGAACGCGCTGTTTCCACCAAAGCCGCGAGGGCGGCGTCGAACGCGGCGGACGACGAGGCGACTGGCCCGTAAGGCGCATACAGCACCTTGCCGGCGGCATTCTTTTCCTCGACCGCCAGGAAGCTCCAGCCGGGGCCGGACTGCTGATGGACGGTGCGGCCGAGGGAGGACAGCGTGTCCGCCCAGGCCTGAGTCTGCAGGAAATACTCCACCGGTCAGGCCTTCATGGACGTGGTCACGGCAAAAGCGACGGCCGGTTCGTCCGACCCTGCCACGGGGTGGACATTGACCGGAGCTTCCGACGCCGGCAGGAAGGCGCTGCCGCCCCGCGCCAGCTGCAGGTCCCCCTTGGGTGAGTCCAGGTAGATTGATCCTTGAACCACAATGACGACGGCGGCACCGGCCTGTGCCAGGGGAACCGGAGCCCCGCCGGGAGCCAGTTCGATCCGCTGAAGCTGGAACTCCCTGAACGGCGGCTGATAGAGCTCCTGGCCGAGACCGGAAATTTCAGGGGTGAGCATCGGCACGGACACCGGCTTGAACTCGACTGTGCGCAGGAGCTCGGGCACATCAATGAACTTCGGCGTCAGACCGCCGCGGAGCACGTTGTCGGAGGAGGCCATGACTTCCACGCCCATGCCATGCAGGTAGGCGTGGACGTTTCCCGCCGGAAGGTAGACGGCTTCGCCCGGGGCCAGGGAAATCCTGTTGAGCAGCAGCGAGATCAGGACGCCCGGATCGCCGGGGTACTTCTCGTTGAGGCTGACAACCGTGGACAGTTCGTTCTGGTAGGGCATCAGCGGCGCCCCCGAGACCAGCGCAGCCGCCACCATGGAGGTGGCATGTGAAACGGCCTCGCCTCCTGAAATCAGCCGCTCGAAGGCTTTCCGGAGGCCTGCTTCCTCGTTGGGGCCGCCCAGATCCTCCAGCAGTGCTGTGAGCAGGGGCGGGATTTCCGTTTCTGCCGGATCAAAGGCTGCCGCCAGGTGGCCCAGGATCTTGCGGGTCTCGGCTGGCGGCCGGAACCCGCACAATGCCTCGAACGGCGTGAGCGCGAAAATCATCTCCGGCTTGTGGTTGTCATCGCGGTAGTTGCGGTGGGACTCATCCAGCCCGACGCCTGCTGCGTTTTCGCGCGCGAAACCGGCTTTGGCTTGCTCAATGCTGGGGTGAACCTGGAGGGACAACGGCTGGGAAGCAGCAAGGATCTTGGTCAGGAACGGAAGCCGGGGGCCGAACTCGGCCACGGATTCGCTGCCCAGGAAATGCTCCGGATCTTCGGCGATCAGCTGATCCATCGGAATGTCGGAGCCATCCGGGCGGCGGACCAGGGAAGCGTCGCCCGGGTGGGCCCCGATCCAGAGTTCGGCTTCCGGGTTGCCGGACTCCGGGCGCCCCAGCAGGTCAGCGATGGCCGTGGTGGAGCCCCAGGCGTAATCGCGGAGGGCATTTTCAATTTCGTACACGGCTGGGATCCATTTCTTGGTCTTAAGGCCTACGGGCTTGCAGTCGGTTTCTCTCAGCGGAGCGGGCAGCGAACCTTACAGCGGGGCGCACTGGCCGTTGGTGGCCACCAGTTCACGGAGCGCCTGCTCGTCGCCTTCGCTCTTGAGCTGGTTCAGCAACTCCTCGGTGATCGGCTCGCCGTCGGGCGTTGTGGTGACGGGGGTGAAGTCCGACGGCGGCGCCGGACTCTGCTGGGCGGGGTTCCATCCCGCTGCCAGCGGGGCAGCGGCCGGCGGCAGGCCTGAGGCCTGCAGGCGTCCGCCCGCTGCGGATGCCTGGACCATCGAGTCGGCCTGCAGGCCGTCGGCCCGCGTTCCGCCCGTCCCTGCAGCAGCCTGGGGTCCCGACGCCGAGGCGAGCAGTTGGCTTACTTTGTCGTGGATGACGTCGAAGTCGGGAACGGTGGAGAACGATGCGTCAAAATCGGGTGGCCCGATGGTGAGCCGCTTGACGTCCTGGCCCTTGGCTTTCATGGCGAGGTCCACAAAACTTCCCAGCTGCGACGAGGAGATGTTCGAGTCCACCACCTTGGTGCCGGCCTTGACGATGTCCTCGAACTTGGCCAGGAGCGTGGCCGGATCCAGCTGCTTGAGCATGGCCTGCTGGACGCACTGCTGGCGGGCGATGCGGGCGTAGTCGTCGACGAATTCGCGCGAGCGGCCGTACCAGAGCGCGTGGAAGCCGTCCAGGGTATTGTCGCCGGCCGGGATCCAGCCCAGCGGCATGCCGTGGATGCCGCTGGCTTCGTCAATGGTCTCGCCGCTGATCGGGACCCAGCCGCCGGCTTTGATCCGGATGCCGCCCATGGCGTCAATGAGTTTCGCGAAGCCGTCCATGTCCACCAGGACGTACGCCTGGACCTTGATTCCGAGGGTGCCGGAAACCGCCTCCAGGGTGGCCCGCGCGCCGGGGTCTTCAACACCGGGATAGAGGTCCTTGTACTTATTGGTGACCTCGGTATTGACGGCGTTGATGAGGCACTCATCGCCGCAGTCGTAGCCGTCGGGGTAGATCTTCCGCATCGGGGAGTCCTCGCTGAACTGTGCGTTCTGGAGGTTGCGGGGGATGGAGATAATGGCGGACCGGCCGGTCTTGGCGTCAACGCTGATCACGGACAGGCTGTCAGGGCGCCGGCCGGTACGGTCGTCGCCGGCGTCGCCGCCCATCATCAGGAAGTTATAGCGTCCGTCCACAGGGTCGATCGCAGGCCCGGCGGAGAAGATGCTGCCAATCGCGTTCCGGCCAACGTTGAGCAGGTACGCCGCGTATGCCAGGCTGCCGCTGCTCAGGACCAGGGCAAGAACCAGGGCGATGACGACGGCGGGACGGGCTTTGGGAGCCAGCAGGACCGGGCGGATCAGCCGGAGGGTGTTGATGAACAGCAGCGCCCAACCCAGTGCGAGCGCTACGAGGACCAGGATGATGACGAGGGAGGCGAACTGGTTGGTGATGATGTTGATCAGCAGGGCCCGGTTCAGGACCAACAGCAGCACGGCGGCCAGCAACAGGGCCCAGACGACGAGGGTTACCCGCAGGGCGATGCGGCCGATCCGGCGGTCGCCGGCCACAATCTGGGCGCTGCCGGGCACCAGGAGGGTCATCAGGACCAGGACGAAGGCCCTTTTGGTCCGTACAGGCTCCGATGCCGCGGATGGATACCGCACAGGATCGGTCATGGACGTTCCGGCTGTTGGCTGCTGCAGTTCGCTTCTGGACATGTTCCGGATACCTTAGCTGCTGCCTCGGAGCAGACCATTGCCATCAGCGAAGACCTCACTGACTTTCTGGCGGAGATTGGCTCCCTTCCGGGTGGCGGCATCGTTCAGTTCCTGCGCGAAATCGAGGAGGTCGGCCCGGAGCGATGCAGCCAGCGTGTCCGTGCCTGCGGCCAAAATCCGGACGGCCAGGAGGCCGGCATTCCGTGCCCCCGCGATCGAAACGGTGGCCACCGGGACTCCGGCCGGCATCTGCACAATGGAGAGCAGGGAATCCATTCCGTCGAGGGTCTTCAGCGGCACCGGCACGCCAATGACAGGCAGGGGGGTAACGCTCGCCAGCATGCCAGGAAGGTGCGCAGCCCCGCCGGCACCGGCAATGATGACCCGCAACCCGCGCTCGTGGGCAGTCTGGCCGTAGCGGATCATTTCCGCAGGCATCCGGTGCGCGGAAACAACATCAGCTTCAAAAGGTATGCCGAACTCTGCCAGCGCATCGGCAGCGGCCTCCATGACGGGCCAATCCGAATCCGAACCCATCACAAGCCCGACGAGGGGACGGATGGCTGTGTCAGCCGTATTGGACGTGGCATCGGTGCTCATGCGGTCTCCTCGGAAATTCGTGCTGTTTCTTCGGCCGGCATCCGGCCGTCACGGATGATGGCAGCAACTCTGGTGGCGCGCTGCCGGACCGAGTCGACATCACCGGTGGAGGCACCCACCAGGTTGACATGGCCGATCTTTCGGCCGGGCCGCACCGACTTGCCGTAGCAGTGGACCTTGGCTGCAGGTTCGCTGGCGAGGGCGGCCGGGAAAGCGGAGAACAGGTCCTGGTTCTCGCCACCGAGGAAGTTCTTCATCACCACCACCGGGCCCAGCACGTCCGTGGCGCCGAGCGGAAGGTCCAGGACGGCACGCAGGTGCTGTTCAAACTGGCTGGTGACTGAACCGTCCTGGGTCCAGTGGCCGGTGTTGTGGGGCCGCATGGCCAGTTCGTTAATGAGGAAGCCTGCCCCGCTTCCGGGTGTTTCAAAGAGTTCCACGGCCATGACTCCGGTCACTCCGAGCTCACCGGCGATTCGCAGTGCCGCGTCCTCGGCCGCAGCGGCGACATCGATAGGGATAGCCAGGGCCGGGGCTATGACTTCGTCGCATACGCCGTCCACCTGGATCGTGTGTACTACGGGCCATGCCCGGGATTCCCCGCTTGGTGTGCGTGCCACCAGAGCGGACAACTCACGGCTGAAGTCCACCTTCGCTTCGGCGAGCAGCGGGCTCATGGCTTCGAACCATCCTGCAGCTTCGGCGGCGTCCTCTGCGGAGTCAATAATCCGCACACCCTTGCCGTCATAGCCGCCGCGGGGCATCTTCAGGACCACCGGCCAGCCAATCAGGTCGCCGAATTCAACCAGTGCGGCCACATCCTGAACCGCAGCCCATCGCGGATTCGGCAAACCCATGTTGTCGATGGCGGCCCTCATCACCAGCTTGTCCTGTGCGTTCACCAGGGCGTCGGGGCTGGGCTGGACGTTCACCCCGGCTGCCAGAAGCGCGCGGAGGTGGTCACTGGGGACGTGCTCGTGGTCAAACGTCATGACATCCAGGCCGTCCGCGAAGTCGAGCAGCGTCTGCAGGTCCTTGTAGTCACCCACCGGTGAAGTGGATACGGCAGAGACCGCCGAAACGTCCTCGGCCTCAGCGAGGACACGGAGCTCAAAGCCGAGGGCTGTGGCGGCGGGGGCCATCATGCGCGCGAGTTGGCCGCCGCCAACCACGCCGATTACTGGAAAAGTCACATATGCCAGCCTACAGAAAAGCTCAACGGATCCCGGCTTTCGGACCTCGAGGGGGCCGGATTTCAGGTAATCCTTCCCCCGCTTCTCCCGTCGGGTGGGGCCGGTACCCGAATTTCGGGGCTAAAATGGACCTCTGGCCGTGTGGCCCACAATCGGACGGCCTTGGAGGGTCATGCTTAGCTCACTTGCAGATCGAATACGGGGACTGGCCTCGCTCTTCTGGCGCGAGGTGGCCAAATTCGGTGCCGTCGGCGGTGTGGCCTTCGTCATTGACTCGGCGGTCTTCATCTGGCTGTTCACCGGTCCGATGCACAACAGCGAGGTGTGGGCCAAGGCCTGGGCCACAGTTGTGGCCAGCATCTTCTCCTGGGTTGCCAACCGGTATTGGACGTTCCGGCACCGCAAACAAGCCAACGTTGCCCGCGAGGCAGCGCTTTTTGCCGTGATGAACATAGTGGGCCTCCTGATCGCCTCGGGCTGCGTCTGGTTCGCCAAATACATTCTTGACCTGAACGACAAGCCATCGCTCTTCATCGCGGGCAGCGTCGTAGGCCTTGTCCTCGGCACCATCTTCAGGTTCTTCGCCTACCGTTTCTGGGTCTTCAACGAAGAGCTGGACCAGGAACCGGAGTTCTCGCACGACCACGAACTCATCGAGGCGCACCACCACGGCAAAGCCCCTGCTGCGGTAGCCACCAAGCCCGGCGAGCTGGCCGACGAGGAAGCCGAAAGCCCCCACCAGCCCTAGTGGGATTGCAGCCCTGGCGGGATTGCCAGGCCTGGAAGGATTGCGTGGCCCTAACGCCGCGGCTTCAGGCCTGCGAAGGTGACCACTACCGGCCTTCGGCCGCTATTCGCCGTGGACGCGCTCCGCAGCCAGCAGCTTGTCCGTCAGCTCCACGTCCGGATGGACCAGCACCACTGAGCCGCCGTTGTCCCAGGCTCCAAGCGAGTCTGCCAAGGCGGGTTCCAAACCTTTGGCGGCATGGACCAACAGCCGGACGCCGTCCTCGTGCGGGGAGGCGAATCCGGTAACAAGGTCTTCGTGGAGGTGCCGCCGGCCGTCGCGGCCCTGCACGGCGACGGCGTCCGCCGAAGGGTCGCTGTGGGGCATAAAGACATCTCCATGCATGCGGACTTCGGAGGCGAAGTCGATCACCCCGGCAGGGAGTTCTCCCGGCCACCGCATGGCCAGGGCCGGCAGCGCGACGGCGATGACGGCGTCGTGCTTTCCCGGGACCTTTCCCGGGTCATCGGTCACCAGCAGGTCCGCGTCGCCCCCGTCAAGGACGGTCTCCATGCCCAGCTGCCACGCGGCAAGTGCCCAGATGAGTGACTTCCAGTGCGCCGGGAGCGAAAGGCTGATCCGCATTCCGGGCTCGGCATCCAGCTCGTCCTGCAGGAGGTTGCTCGTCTTTGCCACCCAGTTGTCCAGGACCCTGCCCGAGAGTTCCACCCGCTCCGAGTCCGGTCCGTACCAGGTGAGGCGGGGTGAGGTGGCGTGGCCGGAGCGCAGGGATGTCATCAGTTCGATAGCCGGAATGCTCATGGCTACATCTTGCCACGCACACGTCTTGGGGCCTCCCGGCGGAAAGCCCGGATTTTCCTGTGGCCCAGGGCCCTTTGTGCGACCGCCGTGACGTGTGATCTTCATCACCTTGATTTGTCACCTCATTTGTCTTATCGAAGGCTTGCCTGTATTTTCTCCGGTAATTCAAGGGAATCGGGCACTTCGGGGCGCAGGCGGCCACCGTAACCGTGCGGCGCGCCCGGCGGTTAAAAAATTCCCGGGCGTGGCGTGCCGGTGGTTGGCGAGGAAAGTTGATTATTATCCCGTCCACGGCTTGACGCGCCTGTAGTTACACACGTGTAATTAGATAACTAAGGCCACTGCGTAAATACAGGCACACAACCGAGTGCCCAGGGATCCAGGCAGAGGCTGCAACTTTCAGGAGGGTCGCATGGGGCAAGCAGAGCGCATCCAAGAAAATGTTGTCGTCGCCGGTGAGGCGACGGCCAAATACCGTTCACGCGGCGTGCCGAGCGACTGGTACGTGGATCCCGCCGATCCTGACGCGGCGGACCGTTATAACCGCAATGCAAGCGATTCCCGCCAGGACCAGGCCACGGCCTTCCTCGCGGCGCATGAAGCACTCCTCGACGGCGGCCAGGGACAGGACGATGACGACCTGGACCCCCCGATGGAGTTGCGCACAGCAGACACCACCACCCAGCCGGTATGGATCGGCCTGCCGTTCCGGCAGGACTTTGACGACGAGGGCGAACTCGGCTGGCAGACGGATGCGCTGTGCGCGCAGACGGATCCGGAGGCTTTTTTCCCGGAGAAGGGCGGCTCCACCCGTGACGCCAAGAAGGTCTGCGGCGCCTGCAATGTGCGCTCACAATGCCTTGAATACGCACTGGCGAATGACGAACGGTTTGGCATTTGGGGAGGCCTTTCCGAGCGCGAGCGCCGGCGGCTAAGGAAGCGGGCGGTCTAATTCTTAAGGAAGTGCATGTCACTGCCGTTGTGGTATCCCACAACGGCAGTGCCTATCTCCCCAGGACCCTGGCTGCCCTCGCGGGACAGACCCGGCCCGCCGACTCTCTCATGGGAGTGGACACCGGATCGCGCGACGACTCCGCAGCGCTCCTTCAACAGGCTTTGGGCGCAGCCAACGTGACCAGCTTTCCGCACGGCAAGAGCGGGATGGGAGGCGCTGTCCGCGCCGGCCTCACCACCCTCTCGCCTTGGGACGGTTCGCCCGAGCGTGCCGCAACGGAGTGGATCTGGCTGCTTCATGACGATTCAGCACCGGCTCCGGAGGCGCTGGCGGAACTGCTTGGTGCAGTGGAACGTGCGCCCTCCGTGACAGTGGCAGGCTGCAAGCAGCTGGACTGGCACGCCGGGCGCCGGCTCATCGACGTCGGGCTTTCCACCAGCCGCTGGGCCGAGCGCCTGACCCTCATCGATGCCGATGAGCTCGATCAGGGACAGTACAACGGCCGCACCGACACTTTCGCGGTGAACTCGGCCGGCATGCTGGTGCGCCGGGACATCTGGGAGCACTTAGGAGGATTCGACCCCGCCCTGCCCGGCACCGGCGATGACGTCGACTTCTGCTGGCGCAACCGGCTGGCCGGGCACCGCGTAGTGGTGGTCCCCACGGCCAGGATGTTCCACGTTGCGCACCGCCCCCACGGCCAGGGCAACCCTTCGGCAGCCCGTAAAGCCCAGGTCCATCTCCGCCTCAAGCACGCCCCGCTCTGGAAAGTCCCGTTCCACGCCGTCGGGGCGCTCCTGGGCAGCATCTTCAAACTCGTGCTCAGCATCGCGGTCAAGGACCCGGGCCATGGTTTCTCCCAGCTCGTGGCCACCTTCGCCGCCCTTGCCAGGCCACGGGCGGTAGCCAAGGCGCGCCGGACGGCAGCCCGGACCCGGCGGATCCGGCGCTCGGTGATCCAGAAGCTGCAGACTCCCAGGCGGGAGGTCTGGAACCACCGCCGGTCCCTGATGGAAGCCCTCGGCGCTGACAACTCGACACCGGACGGCCTCGTCGAAGATCCCCTCGCGAACCAGCCCACCGGGGACTCCGCCGATGACTTCGCTGCGCTGACCACCAGCGAACGCGGCTGGGTAGGGACAGGCGCACTCGCAGCGGTCATCATCGCCTCCGCCGCCTCCCTCCTTGCCCTCAGCGGATTGTTCCGGGCCCAGGCCGTCTCCGGAGGCGGCCTCATACCCGTGTCCTCAACCCTGGGCGAAATCTGGCACCACGCGTCCAGTTGGTGGATCAGCCTGGGCGCCGGCCTCCCCGGCAGGGGGGACCCCTTCGGCTACGTGCTGTGGATTCTCGGCGTGCTGGGCGGGGGAGACGCCAATGCGGCGATGGGCTGGCTGCTGCTGCTGGCCGCACCGCTGTCCGGACTGACGGCATGGTTCGCCGCAGGCGCCCTGACTACCCGGCGCCGGGTCCGCTTTGTGGCTGCCCTGTTCTGGGCCGCCGCTCCGGCGTTGCACGTTGCCCTGAACCAGGGCCGGGCAGGGGCCCTGGTAGCCCATCTCATGATCCCCTTGCTCGTCCTGGCACTGCTGCGCGCCACCGGTTCCGCGGTGGGCCACGGCCGGTTTGTGGTTCCGGCGCCCGGCGAGCGGCGGTTCACGGAGAAACCGCCGGCCCGGCCCGGAATCAACGGGATGCCGTCCTGGACCGCTGCTGCGGCGGCGGGCTTGGCGCTGGCTGTGGTGGCCGCGTCGGCTCCTTCCCTGCTGATCCCGGCTGCAGCCATCATTGTGCTCTGCGGGCTGATGCTCGGCCGCCGCGGCCGAACGGTCTGGTGGGCGCTGTTGCCCAGTGCAGCGCTTTTCATTCCCTATGGACTCTCAGTCATCGACAGGCCACGCGCGTTGCTCGCCGATCCTGGCGTCCCGTTGGGTTTTGAAGCAGCTCCCTTATGGCAGCAGTTTCTGGGGCAACCGTTGGCTTTCGCTCCGGCAGGCGGGCTGTACGGCCTTCCTTTCTTCAGCGGCCAGGCGGTTCCGTGGGCACTTCTGCTGGCGATGCTGGTAGCTGTCCCCGTCCTGCTGCTTGCCGTCGCGGCGCTTTTCCTGCCGGGCAAGAGAACCCGGAAGGCCCGGGTACTCTGGGCCGCGGCACTGATCATCCTGACTGGTTCCTGGCTGGCAGGACACGTCGCCACCGCGGCCAACGCCGACACCCTGGTAACCCCGTTTACCGGCCCCGCTGTTTCCGCCGCCGGGTTCGCACTGCTCGGTGCTGCGCTTATCGGCGCTGAGCGCTTGCTTGACGCGGCGGACGCCGCAGACGTGGCGAAGGCACCCAGCACCAGGCGCACGGTGGCTTTGCGATCTGCAACAGCCCTTGCCATGGTGGTGCTGCTGGCCGGCCCGCTGGCCGGGATGGCGGTGTGGTCGGCGCAGAACATGCTCCGGTCCGCTGCCGCCGTGCCACTGACGGAGGTCCCTGCCGGCCCGGCGCTGGGAACAGCCCGGCTGGTGGAAGCCGGCAGCGCGCGGACCCTCCCCGCCACTGCAATTGACCGCGGCACCGGCCCCGAGCAGACACGCACGCTGCTGATCAGCACGGGGGAGAACGGCACCTTTGATGCCGCCCTGATGCGCGGAGCGGGGACCACCCTGGACAGCCTGTCGGCCATCGCCGCAGCACGGAACATCATGGGTGCGCCAGGCCGGGAGACCCTCAGGGAGGATGACGACGTCACCGCCTCCATCCGCAGCGTCGTGGCCACCCTGGTGGCCGGACAGGGCGTGGATCCCAGGCCGGAACTCGAGCGGCTCGGGGCAGGGTTCGTGGTCCTGCGGTCGGCCGACACCGCAGCCCAGCTCACGGCCAGCAGGATGGACGCCGTGCCCGGCCTGGTTGCCGTGGGGCAGACGGACGTCGGCTGGCTGTGGCGCATCACTCCACTGAACCAGCCCACGCTCCAGCCGGCTGATGTTGCCCACCGCGTCAGGATCGTGGACGCGGGCGGTGCAACCGTGGCGTTGGTGCCCTCCAGGTACGACGACGTCGACACCGCCGTCGCCGAAGGACCGGAAGGACGGCTGGTGGTGCTGGCAGAACGGGCCGACCCGGGCTGGAGTGCCTGGTTTGACGGCCGAAGGCTCACCTCCACCGCCTCCGGCTCCGCGCAGGCCTTCACCTTGCCCGCGTCAGCCGGTCAGCTGACCATCCGGTACGACGTCCCCTGGGCGCTGTGGACCGCGATCGGGCAGATCACGGTGATCGGGCTCACCGTGATGCTCGCCGTCCCGATGCCCGCCCGCCGGCCCAACACGGGCCTGTCCCGGGACGAGGGATCTTTGCGTAAGGAACACCAGAATGCATAACGACGCCCGCACCGCCGATGCTGCCCCGGCAGACGCGACACCGGCGGATGACACGGTCGAACCGCCACGTCCCCCGGCCGGCCGGATTCCGCGACGGGAGACGCTGGCCGGACTGGCCTCGGCCTTACTGATAGTGGCCGCGGCCGGCGGGATATTGGCTGCCGGGTCGATCGCGCCGCAGCCAGTGGGCAGCCGGAGCATCCCGGCCGCGCTGGCGGCTGTTCCGGCCGGGGCAAGCCTGGGCGTGTGTCCCGGGCCTGCCCGGCTCCTCGAGGGGACCGAGGCGGGAACAGACCCCCAGTTCAGCCCGGAATCTGCCACAGCCAAAAGCGCTGTCACCGGAGCTGTGCTGAGCGCCCCCGGCGGCGTCCTGCCGGCAAGCCGGTTGTCCGCACTTGGCGGGGCCACCGCCGTCGAAATCGCCAAAGGCGGAGGGCGGCCCGGCGAAGGCACCGGTCCCCAGGACCTGGTCGCGGGAGTGCTGGCCGGACACAAGGTGGAAGCCCCCACAGTCCTGGGAGCTGACGCCTCGGCGGGCCTCAAGCCCTCAGCCGCAGGAGCCCTGAAGTTTACGGCCACCGACGGGGACCTCCAAGGGTCCGCCGCCGCCAACTGCCAGGCGCCGGCCAACGATCTCTGGCTCGCCGGTGCCAGCACCACAGTGGGCCGCACATCAGTCCTTGTCCTCAGCAATCCCTCCAGCACGCCTGCCACGGTCAGCCTTGAGCTCTACGGCAGCGCCGGCCAGATCCAGGCCCCGGGCAGCAGGGGCCTCCTCGTGGCACCGGGAACTACCCGCACCGTTGTCCTGGCCGGACTTGCTCCAGGCGAGAAACACCTCAGCGTCCACGTCCGCAGCGCCGGCGGTCCGGTTGCAGCAGCCATCCAACAGAGCGTCCTCCGGGGACTGACCCCCGGCGGCGTCGACTTCATCGCGCCCGGCGCCGCTCCCGCTGCCCGGCAGGTCATGACCGGGGTGGATATCCAGGACGCCGCCGGAATCGCCGCCGTCACCAGGAAAGGCGGTTTCGACGACGCCGGCCCAACACTTTCCCTCACGGTCCCGGGTTCTGCGGACGCTGTGGTGGAGGTCAAACTCTTCGGCCGCGACGGACAGAAGGCCCTCCCGGGCGGAGGGGTTGTCACGGCAAAAGCCGGTGCCGTCACCGAGATGACGTTGGCCGGGGTCCCTGCCGGCCACTACACGGTGTCCACCAGTTCGGATGTCTCATTCGTGGCTGCGGTCCGGGTTACCCGCGGCCTCACGGCCGAGCGGCCCGCGGACGTAGCGTGGGCCGCCTCCGGCGTCAGACTGGGAAGCCAGCATGTGGTCCCTGTGCCACAGGGCGGGGACCGCACCCTGGTATTCGGGGTCCTGGAGAACCGGGCGACGATTTCCTATACGCCCATTACCGCCGACGGCAAGATCCGGGCCGCCGCGACTGCCGACGTCGCAGGCGGAACCACCACGTCCATTAAGGTTCCGGAGAAATTGGACGAATCGGCGGTGGTCGGATACCTCGTCTCGGCTTCGGGCGACGCCGCCTACGGTGCGTTGCTCCTGCAGCAGGAGGGCAGGGAAGACATTTCCACCCTGGCCTTCATGCCGGCAGCCACCGGTCAGGAAAAGGTGCCGGTCACCCTCGGGTACTGACCGGTTCCGGGGGGAAACCTGGCGGAAGTGCCCGGGTCAGTACCGGCGTCGGTAGACCGGATCCAGCGTCTCGGGCGCCACCCCGAGCATTTCGGCCGTGTGTTCAACGACGACGTCGTGAACCAGGTCCTGAAGTTCCTCCCGGCTGGCGCAACCCTGTTCCACCACCCGGCGGTAGAGGGTGATCACCGGGCCTTCCTCTGCCGTGGCCGGAGTGTACGCGCCCATGGGCGGCGGCGCGGAGTCGGCGACCAGCTGTTCAAGCTGCGGCGGAATTTCATCCACCGCAAACCGGACGCCGTCAAGGGTTTTGCCCCAGATATCGTGGAGCCGCTGGGCGGAATCGAGCACCATGTCATCAAAACGGTCGGACCGGGTGCGGTAACCGGGATGCGTGGGCAGGATCAATTCCCCGCGAAGACCGCGGCCATGGCGGTTCCGGCGTCGCATCGCGAAGCCCCGGCCCGGCGAGCCCATACCCGTTTCTCCCTTGCGGACATCCGGGTCAGCCAACCGGACCGTAAAAGCTGAATCATGGTTCGATGACTGCATACATTGACTCTAAACCCGGCCGCAGATTTCCGCGACACATACCGCGCTTCCGGCCCGGGCGCGGCGACAGCACGCCAAATACGCCGAACGGCGGGGCATAGCGAGTAGTCTGGGATGTCGTGGGAGCTATCCGTCAATGTTCGAGGTCAGCCTGCCGTCAGTCAGCGGTGGCGACTTTGACGTACGTCTATGCCGACTCCACCGCAGTCCTCGGTCCGCTCGCCACGTACGCCGAACCGCATTGTTACGATTTGTGCGAGCAGCATGCCGGCTCGCTGACTGTTCCACGCGGCTGGGAGGTACTGAGGCTGGCCATGCCAACAAGCCCGCAGCAGCCCGGCCCGGACGACCTCCTGGCACTTGCAAATGCGGTCCGCGAAGCAGCAGCGCTGCCACCGAAATCCCAGTCCACGCAAACCCAGCGGTCTTCGCATTCTGCGCTGGAAGCGCCGGCGGGTGCAGAGGGCACCCGGCGGGGGCATCTGCGCGTCCTGCGCGAACCGTCCTGACACCCATCTGGCGGTAGGCTGGAATCTGCTAATCTGTCAGCCACCGGCGCGAACGCGCCCCTTTCGGGAGCATCAACCCATGCCAAAGATCAGTCCTGAACTGTTGTCCGTCCTGCGGTGTCCCGTCACCGGATCGCCTTTGGTCCAGGAAGGGGACGAGCTGGTCACGACGGCGACGGGGGATTCCGGCGCGAAGCTGCGATACCCGATTGAGGACGGCATCCCGCTTCTGCTGCCGCCGGAACTTCTTCAGGCCGCCGGCGCGGCAGGCTCGGACCAGCATGATTCCCAGCACAGCGCCGCCGGAACCGTGTAAGCCGTTCCACCACCCCCTCCACGCAAACCCCTCCACTGACGCAACCCCCGCGGGCGCTTCAACGCCGGCGCCGCGATCGGACACAGCAAAGGAATCCCATGACACTTGACTACAAGGTTGCCGACATCTCGCTGGCCGAGGCCGGCCGCCACCAGATCCGCCTGGCTGAGCACGAGATGCCGGGACTGATGTCACTCCGCGAGGAGTTCGGAGCCACGCAGCCGCTCAAGGGCGCCCGGATCGCCGGTTCCCTGCACATGACGGTCCAGACCGCCGTGCTGATCGAGACCCTCACGGCGCTCGGCGCCGAGGTCCGCTGGGCCTCCTGCAACATTTTTTCCACGCAGGACGAAGCAGCCGCAGCGGTCGTCGTCGGCCAGGGGACAGTCGAGGACCCGCAGGGAGTTCCCGTATTCGCCTGGAAGGGCGAAACCCTCGAAGAATACTGGTGGACTGCGCAGCAGATCCTGGTCTGGCCCGGAGCGGACGCTGATCCTGACCTTGGCCCGAACATGATCCTGGACGACGGCGGTGACGCCACCATGCTGGTCCACAAGGGCGTTGAGTTCGAGGCCCTGGGTGCCGTGCCGGCCGCAGCCGAAGACGAGTCCGAGGAAGGCAGGATCTTCCTTGACGTGCTCCGTGCCTCCCTGCAGGAGGACCCCAAGAGGTGGACCCGGATCGGATCCAGCCTGCGGGGTGTCACTGAGGAGACCACCACCGGCGTGCACCGCCTCTACCAGCTGGCCGAGCAGGGCAAGCTGCTTTTCCCGGCCATCAACGTCAACGACTCGGTCACCAAGAGCAAATTCGACAACAAGTACGGCATCCGCCACTCACTGCCGGACGGCATCAACCGCGCCACAGACGTCCTGATGGGCGGCAAGGTCGCCGTCGTCTGCGGTTATGGCGACGTCGGCAAAGGAGCAGCGGAGGCCTTCCGCGGCCAGGGCTCACGCGTGATCGTCACCGAAATCGACCCCATCTGCGCCCTCCAGGCAGCCATGGACGGCTACCAGGTCGCGAAGCTGGAATCGGTCCTCAGCGAAGGCCACATTTTCATCACCACCACCGGCAACAAGGACGTCATCATGGCCGAGCACATGGCCGGCATGCGTGACAAGGCCATTGTGGGCAACATCGGCCACTTCGACAACGAGATCGATATGGCCGGACTGGCCCGCATCCCCGGTATCAAGAAAGTGGAGATCAAGCCCCAGGTCCACGAATGGGTCTTCGAGGCGGATTCAGCCACTGGAAAGGGCAGCCGATCCATCATCGTGCTTTCGGAAGGCCGCCTGCTGAACCTGGGCAACGCCACAGGCCACCCCTCCTTCGTGATGAGCAACTCCTTCGCCAACCAGACGATCGCCCAGATCGAGCTGTGGACCAAGCGGGACCAGGCCGACGGCGAACGTGAGTACGCCAACCAGGTGTACGTCCTGCCCAAGATCCTGGACGAGAAGGTGGCCCGCCTCCACCTCGACGCGCTCGATGTTGAACTGACCGAACTGTCCAAGGACCAGGCTGAATACCTGGGCCTGGACGCCGCCGGTCCGTACAAGCCTGAGCACTATCGTTACTGACGTGTGACGCCCCGGGTGCGGACCGTGCCCGGGTTTGTTACCGCCAAGGATTAAGATCGGACTATGGAGCCTGACCTAAAGCCACGCCGCCGGGGGACCGCCAAAAAGATACTCTTGGTGGCGGTCCTCTGCGTCCTTGCGGCCACCGGTGGAGTCTTTGCCGCCGTGGCGCCCGGGTTCGCAGGCGCTGGCCTTGAGTCGGAAGCAGGCTCCGCGGTCCGTTCGGCGCCGGGGGTTGCCTCGCCAGTCGTCGCCCCGGTGAAGCTCGAGGTCACCCCTGCCGGGGGAGCCAAACAAGTGAACCCGGCCGCGCCGGTTTCACTCAAAGTGGGCAACGGCAGGATCGAAAGCGTCACCCTGACCAGCACCTCAGGGGAAGCAGTCCAGGGAACTTTTGCCACGGACGGGAGCGGCTGGTCCGCGTCCGGCCCACTGAAGTTCAATACCGAGTACAGCTACACGTACGTGGTCACGGACGGGGTGGGCCGCGAAACCAGCACCACCCAGTCATTCAATACCGTCTCCAGCACCCATGAGGCCGACGCTGCGATTTACCCGCTGGACGGGATGAAGGTAGGTGTGGGCCAGCCCCTTCAGATCATTTTCAGCGAACCGGTGGTCAACCGGGCTGCCGTGGAAAAGGCCATCAAGGTCACCTCCAGTGCCGGCCAGGCGGGAGCCTTCCACTGGTTCAGCGACACGATGGTCCGGTACCGTCCCGAAGCCTTCTGGGCTGCCAACTCCACGGTCACCATGGATATGCAGCTCTTTGGCGTGGACCTCGGCAACGGCCAGATCGCGAACTTCAACAAGAAGGTCAAGGTCAACTTCGGCGACAAAAAGGTGGCCATCGCCGACGCTGCCGCCCACACCTTCACCCTCAGCGTCAACGACCAGGTGGTCAAAACCCTCCCCGTCAGCATGGGCGATCAGCGCTTCCCGTCAGCCCGCGGTTACGCCGTGCTCATGGAAAAGAACCGCTACGACCACTTCCGGGCCGCCAGCATCGGCCTCAAGCCGGGAGATCCCGCCTACTACGGCGAAGTGGACGTGGAATACTCCATCCGCCTGACCCTGAGCGGAGCGTACATCCACCAGGCGCTGGAATCCGCCTACCCCTATATCGGCAACACCAACGTCTCCCACGGCTGTATCGGATTCGCCCCCGACGGCGCCGCCTGGGTCTTCGACAACATGACCACCGGGGACGTGGTGCAGATCGTTAACACCGAGGGTGACTATGCCGCGCTCGACGACGGGTACGGGGACTGGAACATCCCCTGGGCCGAGTACGACAACTAGTACGAACGTTTCACGGCCCAGGGATTGATCGCTCCGGGACTGAACGCCCGGGGACTGAACGCTCGGGGACTGAACGCTCAGGGACCGAACGGCAACCGGTCCAGCCGCTCGGCTGTTGCTGAATTGCGGCGCCGGGCCTGCTGGAGCTTGGAATATTCGCGGTGACGCCGTTCGGCAATGACGGCGGCCAGATACAGCTCGGGACTGGTTCCCGGCGGCGGCGGTGGAGCCACGTGCCCTGCCAGTTCCGTGGCGATTGACCGGGCCATCCCGGCGGCCGACAGCGGTGACATACGGCCCGCCTGCCGGATGAACTGGGTGGCCCGCCTGGCGGTTGCATCGGGTATCCGTCCAATGTCCGCGGCCTGGGCCCAGCCTTGGAGCTGAGGGGGAACATCCACGCGGACTATGGCCTCAACGGGCACCCGTCGTCGGAGTGCATACGTGCCGGCGAGGATGTCGCCCAGCCGCTTTGACCGGCCGTTGAAGAGCGCCACGCCGATCGCCAGGCCGCCCAAGGTCAAGTAGATTTCCAGGAACCCCGTCAACCCGCGGATGACGGCGTGACGGAACCGGATGGCGCCGCCGTCGTCGCGGACCACGCGCAGGCCCGCTGCCAGCTTGCCGAGGGAGAGGCCGCGGGTGACCGTCTCTATGGCGACTGGAAGAATGACGAAACAGAAGACGATGCCCAGCAGCGACAGCGCCCGGACCGCCGCGTCGTCAAGATCCTGCGCGGCCGCTGTGATGCCGAGCAGGATCAGGACGAGCAGCACAACGTTGACCAGCACATCCAGCACCAGGCCCAACGCACGGGCGGCAAACGATGCGGGCCGGAGTTCCAGGACAACGGCCTCGCCCGTGATTATTGAGCTCAAGCTGTGTCCCGTCCTCGCTGTAGATCCTGCATTGACGCTGCCTTTGTCCCTGCGGGTGCCCGCCATCCACCGGACGCTCATAGTCTAAGGCGGCTAGGCTGTTGCCGTGGATATGGATGCCTTCTCGGCCGTCAACGGCGACAAATGGTCAAGGCTGCACGAACTTGCGCACAAAAGGCGGCTCAGCGGGGAGGAAGCCGACGAACTGTTGAGGCTCTACCAGGCCACCTCGTCCCACCTGTCCTTCATCCGCTCTGTTGCCCCGGAGGGTGGCCTGTCAGCGTCCCTGTCCGCCACCCTGGTCCAGGCCAGGACCCGCTTCACCGGTGCCCGTTCAAACTTCATGGCCGACCTGGCCCGCTTCTTTGTCGCCGCCCTTCCCGCAGCCCTCTACCGCCTGCGGTGGCTGACTGTGGCGTGTGGTGCCGCATTCGTGTTGGTCGCCGCCGCGTACGCGTTGTGGATCGGGACCTCGCCGGAGGCTTTGCGGGCGGTGGCCTCGGACGCCGCGGTCAGGCAGTACGTCGAGTCGGATTTCATCGACTACTACTCCGAAAACCCCGCTGCATCATTCGCCGGAGCAGTCTGGACCAACAATGCCTGGATCAGTGCCCAGGCCGTAGCTCTGGGCATTACGGGCATCTGGGTGCCGATGATCCTGTTCACCAACGCCCAGGGTGTGGGGATCGCCGCGGGAATCTTTGCCGCCGTGGGCAAGCAGGACGTCTTTTACAGTTACATCCTGCCCCACGGACTGATGGAACTGACGGCCGTCTTTATTGCCGGTGCAGCGGGGCTCAGGATTTTCTGGGCCATGGTGTCACCCGGTCCACGGACCCGGGGACGCGCCGTGGCCAACGAAGGCAGGTCCCTGGTCACCGTTGCCCTGGGCCTGGTGGTGGTGCTGTTCGTCTCGGGCCTGGTGGAGGGTTTTGTGACACCCAGCCCCCTGCCGGTGTGGGCAAAGATCGGCATCGGGGCCGCCGTCCTGGCTGCGTACTGGGTCTACGTTCTGGTCTGGGGCCGGCGCGCCTATCACGCCGGCGAACGGGGCGATCTGTTGGCGGGCGACGCCGGCTACACGGAAATCGCGGCCTGATTCGGGCGCGTCCGGGGTGGCACCTCGCTCTCCCGGAGCAGCGGACGGTAGGCTCAAGAACAGATACATGGCGCTGCCCGGACCAGAGCCGGCAACGCTAACCCCGACGGAAGTGACGCTGCTGTGAATGACAATTCGCCGACCCCTGCCAAACGCTCGGAGCCGCAGCCGGATCCGGATCTGGATGCGTCGTCTGACTCGGACGAGCCCGCTTTTGCCTGGATGACAGGATCGGGCTCCGATAGCCCCGACGCATCAGGCACGGAAGGGTCCAGCCCCAACGCCGCCAGCCCCAACGCCGCCAACGCGAACGCCTCCAACCCCAACGCATCGAACCCCGGCGGCGTCCACGCCGGGCAGGCCGCCGCGCAGCCCGAAAGCCGCGCCGACCGTAAAGCGGCCGAAGCCGCCGTCGAACATTCCGCCGTCGATCCCTCCGCCAGTGAAGGATCTTCAGCCGATGAATCCGGTCCGGAGCCTTCCGGCAAGGCTTCAGCCGGCCGGAAAGCCACCGGCCCGGACAGTGCCGGGCGCGAAACAGCGGGCCACAATGCGTCCCACATGGGCGCTTCCCCCGCGTCAGGCCGCAAGGACGCCGGGGTGTTCAGCGAACCCCTTCCCACGTCCGCCCTGCAGGTCCGTCCCCCGCAGGACGAGGTGGAGCGCCGTAACGCCGAGCGTGAAAGCGCCGCCAACGCCAAACCGGTACCTCCGCGCGTATGGCAGGTCCTGCTGGCCATCTTCTACCCCGTGATCCTGCTGGTGCTGGCCGTCCGGGCCGTCACCAGTCCTCTGTTTCTCTGGGTGGAGTACAACAGGCCCGGGTTCCCCGGAGACGGGTACGGTTTCAGCGCCGACGACAGGATGACATACGGCTCCTACACCGTTGACTACCTCAGCAACTGGGCGGGCCCGCGCTACCTGGGCGACCTGGTCAACCGCAGCGGCGCGGACCTCTTCAAGGACGGCGAAGTCAGCCACATGGCCGACGTCAAGCTGGTGATCCTCTCCGCCTTCGGTGCGGGCCTGCTCCTGATCCTGCTCAGTCTCGTAGGCATCGCCTACCTCCGGCGGCGCAGCAACGGGGGAGTGCGGCGCGGGCTGTTTGCAGGTTCCATCATCGCGTTGGTGATCATCCTGGGACTCGGGGCGCTGGCGGTGCTCGGCTGGCAGCAGTTCTTCACCGAGTTCCACCGCCTGTTCTTTGCCGGCGGCACCTGGACCTTTGCCCTGGAGGACACTCTCATCCGGCTGTTCCCGGGCCAGTTCTGGATTGACGCGGGAATTGTTATCGCCGGACTGGTCTTCCTCGTTTCATTGGTGACCCTGATCCTCACCTGGCCGACGCGTCGGCGCCGCGGCCTGGTCAAGGACAAAGGTGTCAACGATCAACAGGCCGTCGATGATGAACATGCTGCCCATGACCGAAATGCTGCCAAGGTTCAGCAGGCCGGCGCCGCTCAGGCATAAAGGGCGGCAATCTCCGTTTCAAATTCACGGACGACGACGGCCCTCTTGAGTTTGAGGGACGGCGTCAGGTGGCCGGATTCTTCGGTGAACTCCGCCGGCAGTAAGGTGAAGGCCCGGATGGATTCTGCCTTGGACACCGAAGCGTTGGCCTGGTCCACAGCTGCTTGGACGGCCGCCCGGATCCGGGCGTCCGTGACCGCCTCGCGGACCGAAAATGCCGGCAGGCCGTTTTCCGAGCACCAGTTTTCCAGCCCTGACGGATCGAGACTGACGAGGGCGGCAACAAAAGGCCGGCCATCGCCCACCACCA
This sequence comes from Pseudarthrobacter cremeus, assembly GCF_051857465.1. Classification (NCBI taxonomy): domain Bacteria; kingdom Bacillati; phylum Actinomycetota; class Actinomycetes; order Micrococcales; family Micrococcaceae; genus Pseudarthrobacter; species Pseudarthrobacter cremeus. Next base: position 148,032 of record NZ_JBPZHC010000011.1, read on the forward strand.
CAGCGTGTCCCACGAGCTGGTGGGCCCGGATCCTTTCCTCCAGCGGCCCGGGCGCGACGTTCTTCCCTGCCGCGGTCACCAGGATGTCCTTCTTGCGGCCGGTGATTTTCAGGAAGCCGTCAGCGTCCAGCTCGCCGATGTCACCGGTGCGGAAGAAGCCGTCCACAAACGCCTCCTCGTTGGCAGCCTGGTTGGCGTGGTATCCCTTGAACACGCCGATCCCCTTGACCAGCACTTCGCCGTCCCCGGCCACGCGGATGGTGGTACCCGGCAGCGGAATGCCGACCGTGCCCACCTTTGTCCGCGCAGGTGTGTTGGCAGTGCACGGCGCGGTGGTCTCCGTCAGTCCGTAGCCCTCTAGCACCGGGATGCCTACGCCACGGAAGAAATGCGCGTCCTCCGGAGCGAGGGGGCTGGCCCCGGACACCATATAGCCAAGCCGGCCGCCAAAGACCTGCCGCAGTTTTGGATACACCAGCCGGTCGAACAGGGCGTGCCGCATCCTTGAAGAAAGGCCCGGGCCACTGCCCACGCCGCGTGCCGCGTTGTCCTGCTCGGTGGAGTAGCGGATGGCAGCGGCCGAGGCAGCCCTGAAGATCCTCGATTTTCCGGTCATGGCCGCGTGATGGCTGGCGCTGGCACGGACCTTTTCGAAAATCCGGGGCACCGCCAGCAGAAACGTGGGTTTGAAGGTCGCCAGATCCTCCACCAGGGCAGCAGGACTTCCGACATGGCCCAGCGTGGCACCGGCATGGAGGCATACCACCTGGACAGCGCGGGCAAGCACATGGGCCAGGGGCAGGAACATCAGGGTGCGTGCGTTCTCCTGCTTCAGGAGCTCCGGCAGGAAGTCCGTTACGTTCGCGGCCACGAGCGCAAAGTTTCCGTGCGTGATCTCGCAGCCCTTGGGATGCCCGGTGGTGCCGGAGGTGTAGACCAGCGAGGCGACGTCGTCCAGTCCGGCGGCGGCGCGGTGCCTCTCCAGTTCCGCGTCGGTGACTCCCATGCCGGCAGCCGAAAGGCTCGCGAGATCGGGGGCTTCGCCGTCGTAGTCCATCCTGACCACGCTGACCAGCCGGTCCCTGAGACGGTCGGAAGTCTCCAGGACCCGGGCGATCATGGCTGCTTTGCCGCGGTCTTCGGCGAAGACGCGGCGGGCGCCGGCGTCGTGCAATATCCACTCCACCTGGGTGGGGGAGGACGTTTCGTAGACGGGAACCGTCACGCCGCCGGCGAACCAGATCGCGAAGTCCACGAGCGTCCACTCGTAGCGTGTCGCAGACATCACAGCCACACTGTCACCTGGCTCCAGGCCGCCGGCGATCAGTCCCTTGGCCAGGGCGCAGACATCATGCAGGAATTTCTGAGCCGGGATGTCCGTCCAGCCGGTGTCGGTTTTGCAGGCGTAGAGGGCGTGGCCGCCGTTGGTGGCCGCCTGCCGGAGCAGGAGATCGGTGACATTGCTGTCCGGCTCAAGCTCCACCATGAGCTTTGTGCTTGCTTCCCGCACGGGTGTCTCCGTTCCGCTGCCTACCGCCGGCGCGCTTGCCTTGACCCGCATCATGGCACACGGCTGCGTCGTCACGATCTGATGCAATCCTGCCCTAGATCCAGGACGGCATCCACATTCTGTAGCGCCATTCCTGGTACGGGATGGTCTCCGCGGCCCACACCGGGTAGAAGAAGGCCGAAAGCAGTATTGCTCCGGCGACGAAAAGCGCCACCAGATAGAGGCCCGAGCGCCGGCGCCAGAGCGGGTCGGTGTCCCGGCCCAGCACCAGGCCCAGGCAATAGACCAGGGCGAGCACCAGGAAGGGTTCAAAGGACACCGCGTAGAAGAAGAACATGGTGCGCTCCGGGTACATGAACCACGGAAGGTAGCCAGCGCCCACCCCCGCCAGGACCGCCCCGGCCCGCCAGTCACGGCGTCCGGCCCACCAGAAAAGCACCACCACCAGTGCGATGGCAGCGCTCCACCAGATCATCGGATTTCCAACCGAAAGGATGGCAGAGGCGCAGTTGGGCACGTCGCACCCAGGGGTCCCCTGCTCCGGCTTCTGGTAAAAGAACGACGTCGGCCTGCCCATGACCAGCCAGCTCCAGGCGCTTGCCTCGTACGGGTGTTCGGAACCCAGGCCCTGATGGAACCTATAGGCCTCAAGGTGGTAATGCGCCAGCGAACGCACCGCATCCGGAAGCCAACCCCATTCAGCTGAGGGGTTGGCTTCCGCCCAGTGCCGGTAATAGGCGTTGTCAGACCGGAACCAGCCCGTCCACGTTGCCGCGTACACCAGGGCGGCGACCGGAACCATGGACGCGAAGGCGGCCAGCCCGTCCTTGATGATGCCGCCGCTGGCCCAGCCGCGTATGCCGGCGACGCGCCGGGCATTGAGGTCCCACAGGACGGAGAGGGCGCCGAAGGCGGCGAGGAAGAAAAGGCCTGACCATTTGGTGCCGACGGCAAGGCCGAGGCACACGCCCGCGGCAATCCGCCACCAGCGGATGCCCAGCCAGGGCCCGGCCAGCAGCTGCCCTGCGGAGGGGCGGCCGTTCGCGGCAGCCGCCGCCAGCCTTCCGATCCGGGCGGCGAGGCGCCGTCGTCCGTCGTCCCGGTCCAGCAGCAAAGCCCCAAAGGCCGCCAGGACCCAGAACATGAGGAAGACGTCCAGGAGGGAGGTCCGCGACATCACCAGGTGGTGGCCGTCAACGGCGAGCAGCAGCCCCGCGGCAGCGGCCAGCGGCAGCGAGCGGAAGAGCTTCAGCGCAATCAGCGACAGCAGCAGGATGGAAACCGTACCTGTCAGTGCGGCGGCGAACCGCCAGCCAAACGGGTTATCGGGCCCGAAAAGCCACATGCCCCCGGCGATCATCCATTTGCCCACCGGAGGATGGACCACGTATTCGGGCGTCTCCAGGATCACCGTCGGGTTGCCGGCATTGAAGGAATCGTTCGCCTTGTCCGGCCAGCTTCGCTCGTAGCCGCTGATCAGGAACGAGTACGCGTCCTTGACGTAGTACGTTTCATCGAAGACGAGGCTGGGGGGCGTGTCCAGCCGGACAAAGCGGAGGATGCCACCAATCACGGCCGTGAGGATGGGGACCAGCCAGAACCAGAGCCTCAGCGACGGCGGGTAATCCCGCCAGTTGCGGAAGCTGCCGATCAGGCGCTCCCGGAGGGCCTCGGCGGAATGGGCCTCTGCCGGCCGCCTGATCCAGGAACGGCCTGACGGGGGAGCGCCGGCCCTGGCCTCCCCTGGGGAGCCTGGAACTGCTGCCGGCTGATTGCCTTGCCCGGCCTCGGCAGGCCGCATGGAGGTCTGCGTCACCTGCCCCATGCTACCTTTTGCCGCCTGTGAAGCCTGCCAGCAGTAGGCTGGGGGAGTGGACCCTAACCCCAGCACCTCTGCCGATTCCCGCCTTGAAGACCCATCCGTTGCCGATACAGATGAGCCCGTCGCGGCTCCGGCCACTCCAGGGCCCGGCCGGATCATCCTCGCGGCAACGCCCATCGGCAACACAGGAGACGCTTCAGCCCGCCTGATCGGCCTGCTGGGCACGGCCGACATTGTGGCGGCCGAGGACACCAGGCGGCTGCACCGCCTGGTCCAGAGCCTCGGGGTCACCATCGAGGGGCGCGTCATCAGTTACCACGAGCACAATGAGGCCACCAAGACCGCCGAGCTGCTGGAGCAGGTACGGGCCGGCAAGACCCTGGTCATGGTTACCGATGCGGGGATGCCTTCAGTGTCGGACCCCGGCTTCCGGCTGGTGGAAGGGGCCGTGGCAGCAGGCCTCACGGTGACGGCTGTCCCCGGGCCATCCGCCGTCCTGACCGCTTTGGCCCTGTCCGGCCTCCCCACGGACCGTTTTTGCTTTGAAGGCTTCCTCCCCCGGAAAGCGGGTGAACGGGCCTCACGGCTTGCCGACCTTTCCGCAGAGCGCCGCACCATGGTGTTCTTCGAGGCCCCGCACCGCCTGGAATCGATGCTGCGGGCGCTGAGGGAACGGTTCGGAGCGGAGCGTCGGATTGCTGTGTGCCGCGAACTGACCAAAACCTACGAGGAAGTCATCCGCGGCACCGTGGGGGACCTGCTGCTGTGGGCGGAAAGCAATGAGGTCCGCGGTGAGATCGCGGTGGTGCTCGGTGGCGCCCCCGAACAGGCCCCGGGAACGCCGGAAGACCACGTGGCGGCCGTCAACGAGTTGGTGTCCCAGGGAATACGGCTCAAGGAAGCGGTGGCCGCCGTTGCCGAGGACGTCCGCGTGAGCAAGCGGGAGCTCTATTCAGCAGTCCTCGCGGCACGCTGACCTTTCCGCTGACCCTGCGGAGACCGGGTCAGCGTCGTCTGTGCAGTCGCACAACGCTGCCCGCACTCTGCAGTGCTTCCTGGCGTAGACCCTCCCGCCGTCGCAGCAGTAGTCTGGCAGTAATTCAGCCAAACCGGCCGGTCACCAGCCTGAACTCAGAATCAGCAGCGGCAGGCGAAAGCCGGAAGCCAACCCTACTGACAAGGGAGTCACCATGACGCTCACTGCACAGCCAGCTGTTACCGCACAACGCGAGAGCGAGCTGCTCGCCACCGTCCCGACAGGCCTGCTGATCAACGGCCAGTGGCGGCCTGCCGCGTCGGGGAAGACGTTCGATGTGGAGGATCCTGCCACTGGCAAGGTGCTGCTCAGCATCGCCGATGCCGGGCCCGAGGACGGCATGGCCGCCCTGGATGCTGCCGCTGCGGCGCAGGAGTCGTGGGCGAAGGTCCCGCCGCGCGAACGGGGCGAGATCCTGCGGCGGGCCTTTGACCTGGTGACGGAGCGGGCTGAAGACTTCGCGCTGCTGATGACACTGGAGATGGGCAAGCCGCTGGCTGAGGCGCGGGGCGAGGTGACGTACGGTGCGGAGTTCCTGCGCTGGTTCTCCGAGGAAGCCGTCCGGGCGTTCGGCCGCTACTCGGTCTCCCCTGACGGGAAGTCCCGGCTGCTGGTGACCAAGAAACCGGTGGGCCCGTGCCTGCTGATCACGCCGTGGAACTTCCCGCTGGCCATGGCCACCCGGAAAATCGCCCCGGCCGTAGCTGCCGGCTGCACCATGGTGCTCAAGTCCGCCAACCTCACGCCGCTGACATCCCAGCTGTTCGCCGCCACCATGATGGAGGCCGGCCTGCCCGCCGGTGTCCTGAATGTCATTCCGACGTCCACGGCCGGCGCCACCACGGGGCCGCTGATCAAGGACTCCCGGCTCCGGAAGCTGTCCTTCACCGGTTCCACCGAGGTGGGCCGCCGCCTGCTGGCCGACGCATCCGAGACCGTGCTGCGGACCTCCATGGAGCTGGGCGGGAACGCCCCGTTCGTGGTGTTCGAGGACGCGGACATCGATGCCGCCGTCGCGGGGGCCATGCTGGCAAAGCTGCGGAACATGGGCGAGGCCTGCACCGCGGCGAACCGGTTCATTGTGCATGAAGCGGTGGCGGAGGAGTTTGCGGAGAAGTTCGCCGCGAAGATGGGTGAAATGACCACGGCCCGCGGCACCGAGCCGCAGTCCAAGGTGGGTCCGCTGATCGATGCCAAGAGCCGGGACAAGGTCCACGAGCTCGTCGCCGACGCCGTGGCGTCCGGCGCCAGGGCGGTGCTGGGCGGTGCCCCCGCGACAGGGCCGGGGTACTTCTACCAGCCCACCATCCTCACCGGCGTCACGGAGGGGACCCGGATCCTGTCCGAGGAGATCTTCGGCCCGGTCGCCCCGATCATCACCTTCGGCACCGAGGCCGAGGCCGTCCGGCTTGCCAACAATACCGAGTACGGGCTGGTGGCCTACGTCTTCACCAGGGACCTGAACCGGGGCATCCGGATGGGCGAGCGGCTCGAAACGGGGATGCTTGGCCTGAACGCCGGTGTCATCTCCAACGCCGCCGCACCCTTCGGCGGCGTCAAGCAGTCAGGCCTGGGACGCGAAGGCGGACTCGAAGGCATCGAGGAATACCTCTACACCCAGTACATCGGCATCGCAGACCCCTACGCCGGCTGAAGCGTTCCTTATTGGCTGCCCCGGGATTGGCTGCCTTGGGGCGGGAACAGGCGGCCGCGCGCCCTCGTCCATGAGCGCGCGGCCGGCTTTGCCGCGCGGAGCGTCAGCCTGCCGATCGCCTTGAACGGCGATGCCAGTAGCCGGCCCAACTTTCCCAGTACGGAAGCCGGGAGCCAGTCCGCCGTGAGCCGCCGTGGGAAGGAGGCATTGTCCCGCAGCGACTGCTGAACTGCGGCGATCCGCGAGGCGGCCGTCCCGGGTTTCCCGGGGCCGGCGGTGTCCTGGAGCGGCCGGCCATAGTGCCGGCGTTCGAAGTCGGCCGTCAGCGACAGTACTGCCTGGTGCGCTGCATCGTCCAGGCCGCCCGCCTCACCCAGCAGTCCTGAACGGCGGAGCCGGGCGGAATACGTCCGCGGCGTCTCGTTGGGCCACGGTGGCAGGCCGTAATCGGTTCCCAGGTCGCGGAGCTCGGACCAGGCCAACGGAACGGTATCCTCCGGTGATTGGTCCTGCTTGCGGAGGCGACGGGCACGCCGCCCCAGCCGGATGAGCCGCGGCGATGCCAGAAGCAGGAGCAGTCCGAGGCTGCCCGCCGTCGTCAGCAGCAACGGCAGGATCCGCTGTCCGGGATCCTCGGCACCGCCGCCGGCGCCGGCGCCGGGGAGGGGAGCGGTCGACGGGGTCGGCGTAGCCGGTGCGGCCGTTGCGTCGCGAAGGAGGTCCTCGTTGTTTTCGATGAGGTTGGGGGAGCCGGGGCTGGAGGCCTCGGTGGCGTAATCGGGCACCACGCCGCGTGACGGGGTGGGCTCGAAAGGTACCCAACCCAGACCCTGGAAGTAGAGTTCGGGCCACGCGTGGGCGTCCCGGGAGTCAACTTCGAACTCGGGCAGCGCTCCCTGGCCCAGGACGGCCACAGTGGCGCCGGTGGGCCTGCCCGGGGCGTAGCCGACGGCGATGCGGCTCGGTATTCCTTCCAGCCTGGCCATCACGGCCATGGCGGATGAGAAATGGATGCAGTATCCGCTCTTCTGGGTCAGGAAGTCCGCCAGGACAGACAGTCCGTTACCGTCGTAGCCGCCCTGGACCGGCGACTGGAGCGAGTACGTGAACTCCCCCGAGCGCAGGAACCTTTGGATGGCCATGGCCTTGGCATAGGCGGTGCCGCTGGAACGTGTCACCTGGTCTGCGGTGCTGCGGACTATGTCCGGAACATTGCCGGGAATCCGGGTGAAGTCACCGGAGATGCCGCGGACCGCCGCCGATGACTGCTGAAGCGCTTCTGCCGTGAGTTTGGGTTCGGTGGAGGACACAATGTACAGCTGGTTGCGTGAGTTGGTGTTCGATCCCTTGACGGACAGGGTGGACGGGTCCCACGTCCAGGCGCCGCTGAGCCCGCGGATCGCCCCCGGAGCGTAGGGCAACGGCAGGTAAGGGCTCGTGAACGTGCCGGTCTCCACTGCCGTCACCTGGCGGATCTGCTCGTTGGCGAGGATCTCGTAGCCGGGCTCGATCAGCCCCGTCAGGGGCCGCCGCTCGCCCTCACGGTCATCCGGGCCCCAGGAGTCGCCGTCGAAGTTGTCAACTGTGACTGACCGGAGATACAACGGGGTGGCGGCGTTGGTGGCGTACGTAATCCGCCCGCTGCCGGCCGGAGTCCGCAGGCTGCTTCCCAACGTGATCATCGGGTTCAGGCCGGTTCCGGTGCCCCAGGGGTTCAGCCTGGACCCCTGCGGGAACGTCCCGTGATCGAACCCCGGGATCACCAACGGCACCGCGAGGGTTGCCACCAGCGCCACGGTTCCGGTCAACACGGCCCGCCGGAACTGGCCGGGATTCCTGGCGCTGTCCGCCGACGTGTGAAAATCGGGGGCAAACCATTGGCTGCATGCCAGGATCAGCAGGTAGCCGGCCACCGCTGCGCAAAAGCCCCACAACCCCACACTTTGCGGTTTCACCATGGCGGGGACCACCAGAACGGCCAACAGGCCCACCCCCGTTGTGGCAGGCATGCCCAGGGGAACGGCAAGCGCATCAATGAGGATGACAGCCAGGCCCAGAACCGCACAGATGACCATGACGATTCCGGCGTTCGGAGCTACCGGAGCGCTTTCAGAAAGCACGGTCTCGCTGGCGCGGCGGATGAACTTGTCCAGTTCGGCCATGGTGGCCGGGGACGGGATCAAGCCGGCAATTCCGGTGGACCGGAAGAAGATGAGTGTGATGACCGCTATCAGGGAAGCGAAGCCGCCTGCAGCCACGAGGAGGGGATGGGCACGCAGCGCACGGAGTGTCGCGATCGACAGGCAGACCACCACCACCGTGGTCAGAACGGGCAGGTACCACGCCCAGCCCCGGAGCACGCCGTTGAGGGATACCGCCGCCCACGCCACGGACAGGGCAACGGCCCCGGCCATGGCCCACGGGTAGGCGCCCACCCGGGTACGCGCCGGAGATTGTCCGCCGGCTGCTTCGACTCTGGCCACGGGCGGCTGTTCGCGGGGCGCGTTACGTTCCGGCGCCAGTGTCATCGTCCCACCTCTGCTCCGCGGCGGACATCGGCGGCGGCGGTAGCCTGCCCGCCCCCACCCTGGTCAAACTGGCCCCAGGCAACAGGGACCGGGACCGACGTCGGGACTGCCACGGCCCGCCAGCCGCCCCTGCGGAGGGTTTCAAGGGAGTCCTCGGCATCATCCGGCCTGTCGGCGACGATGATGGCAAAGGCATTCGCCCCGTAACCAGCGGCCGGAGCCAGAGCCCTCGCTTCTGCCGGGGTCACCCTGCCGAGCAACGCGATAATGGGCCCGCGCATCCGGTGGGCTGACAGCTTGTCCATGAGGTGGTCATCGAACACGGCCGGACCGGAGTCCTGGCCATGTTCCCGGGCGGCGTGGTGCGGCCCGGTGAGGTGGATGGCGGCAAGGCTTTCGGCGACTGCCTGGAGTCCTGAGGCCCCCTTGAATTCCTCGGCCTCCGGCTCCGGCGCGGAGGGGGAGCGGAGGAAAGCCGGTTCGCCCCGGGGATCAAGGAGGCGCAGGGCGTAGTTCCGGTCCGAAAGGTGTGTGCAGATGGAGATCGCGGCCACGACGGCCCACTCAAAGGTGGCACTGCTGGCCAGCTCGTGGCCGTTAATGGAGGGATTAGCGCTGTGGCCCGGGCCCGTTCCACCCGGGAATGCGGTGAAGCGTTGGTCCAGGATCACGGTGGCTTCGGGGGTCGTGACGGATTCCTCCTGGCGCACCATGAGGATGCCGTGGCGGGCGGTAGCGGGCCAATGGACCCTGCGCATGGGATCGCCGTGCCGGTATTCGCGGGTCATGACGTCGTCGTCACTGGGATTGGCTCGGGTCCGGGTAGCTGTGATGCCATCGTTGCCCCGCGCGCCGGCAAGCCCCGTCACGGGAAGGTCGACGGCGGCCGGCGTGACGGTGAGGGTGTCGCCGTCGCCGACGGCCTGCCGGTGCAGCGACAGGCCGAAGGGATCCGTGAACTCAGCCGTTACCGGGCCGATCAGGTACTGTCCGCGGACGCCTGAGCGCAAGTGGTATTCATACCTGCTGATCCCGCCGGAGGCGGAGCGTGCAGGAAACCGGAAGGCCGGTGACTCGCCAAACCGCGCCGGAAGCCGTTCCTCCATGATCGTGTGGCCTCCCCCGTAACCTGTGCGCCTTACCGCCAGCCGCACCGTGCTGGCAGCGGACGTCTCCACGGGCGAGGGATTGAACTCCCGGTAGACGTGGAACCGGGGTTTCACCAGCCTGATTCCGGCGAGCGAGACCAGCGGGAGGACGAGCAGCAGGATGGCGAGCGTCAGGAGGTCCCGACGGCCCATGATCTGAGCGGCCAGCAGCGAGACTGCCCCTGCAGCCAGGAGTCCCCAGCCACGCTGGCTGAAGAGGTGCCGCGGCAGTGGGTTGTGCAGCGCCATGGGAATGCCTGCTAGTGGGTGCGGCGCGACGCGGCAACGGGTGGGTCCGCGGACCGGAGCGGACCGGTCGCGGTTTCGTGGCTCACCGGGAGCCTGGACAGGACCCCCCTGATGACGCTGTGTGCAGTCTCACCTGCGCCGGCTGCCTTCCGGTCAAGGATGATCCGGTGGGCGAGCACGGAGTCCGCAACGCTGATGACGTCGTCGGGCAGGACGAAATCACGGCCATCGAGTGCCGCTGTCGCCTTGGCCGCGCGCAGCAGCTGAAGCATGGAGCGCGGGCTGGCTCCCAACCGCAGCAGCGGGCTTTCGCGGGTGGCCCGCCCCACCGAAACGGTGTATTCCTTCACTGCCTGCGAGACATACACCTGTTGGACGGTGGCAATCATGGCGGCGACGTCGGCGGCTGTGACGACGGGCGAGACCTTGTCCAGGGGCGAAGTTGCCTGATGGGTCTCGAGCATTTCCATCTCGGATTCCTTGTCCGGATAGCCCATCGAGATCCGCGCCATAAAACGGTCGCGCTGGGCTTCGGGAAGGGGATAGGTGCCTTCCATCTCGATCGGGTTCTGCGTGGCGACAACCATAAAAGGTTCGTCGAGTTTGTAGGAGTCCCCGTCCACGGTCACCTGATGCTCCTCCATGCACTCGAGCAGGGCGGATTGGGTCTTGGCTGAGGCGCGGTTTATCTCATCGCCAATGACGATGTTGGCAAACACGGCCCCGGGGCGGAATTCGAAGAGCCGGGACGACTGGTTGTAGATGGAAACCCCGGTCACATCCGAGGGCAGGAGGTCGGGGGTGAACTGAATCCGGCTGACAGTGCAGTCGATGGTCCGCGCGAGTGTTTTTGCCAGCAGGGTTTTGCCCACGCCGGGCACGTCCTCCAAAAGCAGATGGCCTTGGGCCAGCAGCACCGTCAAGGCAAGCCTGGCAGCATCGGACTTACCGTCGATGACAGTGTTGATCGATTCCAGGATCCGTCGGCTGGCGGCGTGGAATGCCTCGGCATCCATGGCGGCACCCTTGTGACCGTTCAGATGGCTGACCTGCTCCGTGACCGCAGTGAAATTCCGGCCGGCAGGGGCTATCTCGTTGACGGCGGTGCGGCGATGGGGGTCCATCTTCGCTCCTTTCAGCCCGGGGATCACCTGGGACGTGACAGCAGGCCTGCCTTCGACCTCGGTGGGTGTTCGGATCTGTTCGTACCAGCCTACTAACACAACTGCCTTTGCTGACAGAGAGTTCCGGTAATTCAGGGGGACCTCCCCCCCCCGCTAGGGTGGAGGGATGTGCAATTCGCTGATTCCCGCCGCTTACCGTGCAGCCGGGTCTGACGCCGCAGCGGGGACCGGCCGGGCGGGACAGGACTTTCCGCCGGCACCGGAGCCCTTGCCGGTGCCTGTAATGGACAACCACACGCACCTCGATTTCCCCAATGGAGACAGGCCGGTGGCCATCGCCGCTGCCCTGGATGCTGCCGAGGCTGTTGGGGTGCAGGGGGCCGTCCAGGTGGGGTGCGATCTCGAGTCCTCCCGCTTTACGGTCCAGGCGGTGGATCTGGACAGCAGGCTGCTGGGTGCGGTGGCTCTTCATCCCAATGACGCCCCGGACTACGCACGCCGGGGCGAGCTGGAGGAGGCGCTGGCGGAGATCGAGCAACTGGCCGCCCATCCGCGCATCCGCGCCATCGGCGAAACCGGCCTTGATTTTTTCCGCACCGAGGGGGAAGGCCTGGCCCACCAGAGGTATTCCTTCCGGCGGCACATCGACATCGCCAAGCGGCTCAACCTGACGCTCCAGATCCACGACAGGGACGCGCACGACGACGTCGTGCAGGTCTTGCGCGAAGAGGGTGCTCCGGAGCGGGTGGTGTTCCATTGCTTTTCCGGTGATGAGGAGCTCGCCCGGATCTGCAATGCTGCAGGCTGGAACATGTCATTCGCGGGCACCCTGACGTTCAAAAACGCAAAGAACCTGCGTGCTGCGCTCGCCGTGGCGGATCCGGACCTCGTCCTCGTCGAAACTGATGCGCCGTTCCTGACTCCGCACCCGCACCGGGGACGTCCCAACGCCAGCTACATGGTGCCGTACACGGTCCGGGCCATGGCCGAATTGACAGGAACCGACCTTGCCGGGCTCTGCACCCGGATAGGCGAAAATACCGTGCGGGCATACGGTTCCTGGACCTGAGCCAGGCGTGCCCGGAAGGCTCCTTGAACATACTTCGTATGTAAATTTCTTGGCTGCTTTATAACGCTACGGTTACAGTGGAGAACTATTAGCCGGGGTCGGGGAAGGCCTTCGGATAATTTCACTTCACCCGCAGCGGGACCCGGCAACGCTTGATGCCGCCTGCCTGCCGCGCGGAGTGTGGCGGCGCAATGGTGGCCGGAGCTGTCCTCTAGGGCCATGCGCCGGCTATTTTACTGCGTTTTTCCCCGTGCCCGGATGGTCCTAAAGATACGGGCAATCGTGGTCAAGATCTTCACAACGGACGGCAAGTTCAGTTTTGTCAAAGTCGGCACCCAACTCGTCGTTCTCTGCGCCTTGGTGGTTGGCCTCGTAGCCTTCGTCGGAAATAACAAAACCGTTACCCTCAATGTCGACGGCAAGGTGACTTCGGTCCAGTCCTTCGGCGGCACGGTTGGCCAGGTGGTCAAGAGCGCCAACGTCGAACTGAAGCCTTCTGACCGCGTCTCGCCGTCGGCGGACGTCAAAGTGGAGAACGGGACCGTGATCAACGTCAACATGGCCAAGGCCGTGAAGGTCAGCCTGGACGGTTCCGAAAAGACGGTCAGCACCACGGCGCCGGACGTCGCCGGCCTCGTCACCGAACTCGGAGTCGCCAGCGCGTCGTCCGTTTCCGTCCCGAAGGACGCCCAGCTCGCTGTGGCCGGATCATTCGTCTCCATCTCCACCCCCAAGACCGTGAGCATTGTTGCGGACGGCAAAGTGGCCGCGGCGACCACGACGGCGGGAACGGTCGCCCAGGTGCTTGAAGACGCCGGCATCACCCTCGGCGTCGATGACCGGACTTCCCAGCCCGGCAACGCCCTCGTGGTGAACAACATGGTGGTTAAGGTCTCCCGCGTGGACACCAGCCAGACCGCGGCCACCACCGAAGACATCGCCTTCGACAGCATGACCACGGAGAGCGCCGAGCTCTTGAAGGGTGAGAAAGAGGTCACCCAGGCCGGAGCAGCCGGAAAGGTCAGCAAGACCTTCAAACTGGTGATGGTGGACGGCCGCGAAGCCTCCCGGACACTGGTCTCCGAAACTGTTTCCGTGCAGCCTGTCACTGAGAAGGTCACGGTAGGAACCAAAGCCAAGCCTGTTGCCGCTGCCCCCGCAGCCGGCACGAACACCGGCGCCGCCGCCCCGGCCATGATGAACGAGGCAATGTGGGACAAGATCGCGCAGTGCGAATCCACCGGTAACTGGTCCATCAACTCCGGCAACGGCTACTACGGCGGTCTTCAGTTTGATATCCGCACGTGGATCGGTGCCGGCGGCGGGGCATACGCGCCGAACGCCAGCCTCGCCACGAAGGCGCAGCAGATTGACATTGCCAACCGCGTGTATGCCCAGCGTGGCCTCCAGCCGTGGGGCTGTGGCTGGGCTGCCACAAGCTAGGCAGCTGCAAGGGCAGGAACCAGCCGGGCATCTGCGCCGGCGGCAGCTGACCACAGCCGCCAGGTAAGCAGACAGTCGCGAGGCCCTTAGCAAGCCGCAAGGCACGCAGCAAGCCGCGAGGCACTTAGCAAGCCGCGAGGCACTTAGTAGGGCACGAAGACATGGCCGGTCCCGGGTTTCCGGGGCCGGTCACTGCCGTTAACAGGCCACGCACACGCCACGGCCCTGATGGGCGCCGGGATAGGATACCTAGGTGACTGAACCGACTGCCGCCGCGCCCGCACCCCTCTTCGGTGCCTCCGACATACGCCGGCTAGCGGAGGAAATCGGGATCCGGCCCACCAAAACACTGGGCCAGAACTTCGTCATTGACGGCAACACCATCCGCCGGATCGTCTCGGTTGCCAACATCGGGCCGGACGAGACGGTGCTGGAAGTCGGGCCCGGCCTCGGTTCCCTCACCCTGGGGCTGCTGGACGCCGCAAAGGCAGTGGTCGCCGTCGAAATCGATCCCGTCCTGGCGGCCAAGCTGCCCGAAACCGTCAAGGCGTGGCGGCCGGAAGCCGCGGAGGCGTTCCACCTGGTCCTGGCCGACGCCATGAAGGTGACTTCCCTGCCGGTTGAGCCCACCGCCATCGTGGCCAACCTCCCCTACAACGTGGCCGTCCCCGTGGTCCTGCACCTCCTCCAGCATTTCCCCAGCCTTCAGCACGGGCTGGTGATGGTCCAGGACGAGGTGGCTGACAGGCTGGCTGCCGGGCCCGGGTCAAAGACCTACGGAGTACCTTCGGTCAAGGCCGCCTGGTACAGCAGCATGCGCAAGGCGGGCGTGATCGGCATGAACGTTTTCTGGCCGGCGCCCAAGATCCATTCCGGCCTCGTCGCGTTCACCCGGCGGGAACCGCCCGTCACAACAGCTACCCGGGAGCAGGTGTTCGCCGTGATCGACGCCGCCTTTGCCCAACGACGGAAAACACTCCGGGCCGCCCTGGCCGGTTGGGCAGGGGGAGCAGCCGAGGCCGAACGCTGCCTCGTCGCGGCCGGTGTTGATCCAACGGCCAGGGGCGAAGTCATAGACATCACGGCGTTTGCCCGGATCGCCGAGGCCCGCGAAGCCCGCGAGGCCACCGCATGAACGCGCTGGCGGGGCGTTTCCCGGCCAGGACCGTCCGCGTCAAGGCACCGGGCAAGGTTAACGTCTCCCTGGACGTGGGGCCGCTGCGCCCGGACGGCTACCACTCGGTGGCCAGCGTCTACCTCGCGGTCTCGCTCTACGAGGAAGTCGCCGCCACGAGCACCGAGACGCCGGGGATCACCGTGAGCATCAGCCCCGACAGCACCCTGGACCTTGACGGGGTGGACATCCCCCTCGACGAGAACAACCTCGCCTACAAGGCCGCGGCCATTATGGCGGATGTATCGGAGCACGCCACCGGCGTCCATTTGGAGATCACCAAGCGGGTTCCGGTGGCCGGCGGCATGGGCGGCGGCTCCGCGGACGCAGCAGCAACCCTGCTGGCCTGCGACGCCCTCTGGAACAGCGGGCTGTCCCGCGACGAACTGGCCCACCTGGCCGCCGAATTGGGCGCAGACGTCCCGTTTTCCCTGCTTGGCGGAACCGCCGTCGGGCTGGGCCTTGGCGACGAACTCTCGCCCGCACTGGTCAAGGCGCAGACTGACTGGGTCCTGGTCGCGGCGGATTATGGGCTTCCGACACCCGAGGTCTACCGCACCCTGGACCGGCTGCGTACGGCCGAGGGCGTGGACACCGAGGAGCCCACAGCCGTGGACCCCAAAATCCTCGAAGCCTTGCGCAGCGGGGATGCCGACGCCCTGAGCCGTGTCCTCGTGAACGATCTCCAACGGGCCTCCATTGAACTCGCCCCCGCCCTCCGCGATACGCTGGGCATAGGCGAGTCCCAAGGAGCCATCGCGGGTATCGTCTCCGGCTCCGGGCCCACGGTGGCGCTGTTGGCCCACAACCCCACGGCCGCCGCAAGCCTGGCCGAGGACCTGCGGCATCACGGGCTGACGGCAATCGCTGTCCACGGCCCCGTGCCCGGCGCCCGCATCATCTCCGATACCCTCCTCTAGCTCCCCACCTTTACAGCAGCAGAAAGCAGTCCCCTTTGGCACACCTTCTTGGCGGCGAGAACCTCACGGTTTCGTACGCGACGCGCACCGTCCTGGACGGCATCACCCTCGGACTCGAAGAGGGTGACCGGATTGGCATGGTGGGCCGGAACGGCGACGGTAAATCCACACTCATGCGGCTGCTGGCCCTGCGGTCCACCCCGGATTCCGGCCGGGTCACCAAGCGCGGCGACGTGAACATCGGCTACCTGGACCAAAGCGACGTGCTCGACGGCGACCTCACGGTGGGTGCCGCGATCGTCGGGGACCAGGCGGACTACGAATGGGCCCGCAACCCGCAGATCCGCGAGGTGATGGGCGGCCTCGTGTCCGACGTCGACTGGCACGCGAACGTCCATGCGCTCTCCGGCGGCCAGAAGCGGCGGGTGGCCCTGGCCAAGCTTCTGATCGAAGACCATGACGTCATCATGCTGGACGAACCAACCAACCACCTCGACGTCGAAGGCGTGGCGTGGCTGTCCCGCCACCTGAAGACCCGCTGGCGCGCAAACCAGGGCGCCTTCCTGGTGGTCACCCACGACCGCTGGTTCCTGGACGAGGTCTGCACCAAGACCTGGGAAATCCACGACGGCATCATGGACCCTTTCGACGGCGGCTACGCGGCGTACGTCCTGGCCCGCGCCGAACGCGACCGCTCGGCCTCCGTGGTGGAAAGCAAACGCCAGCAGCTGGTGAAGAAGGAACTGGCATGGCTGCGCCGCGGTGCCCCTGCGCGTACGGCCAAGCCCAAATTCCGGATTGAAGCAGCCAACGCCCTCATTGCCGACGTGCCCGAACCGCGCGACTCGACGGCGCTGAGCAAGATGGCCACAGCACGCCTGGGCAAGGATGTGCTGGACCTGGAAAACGTCTCGCTGGATTACCTGGGCGGCGAGGAAGGGCAGAAGCTTTTCGACGACATCACCCTCCGGCTGGCACCGGGGGAGCGGCTGGGCCTGGTGGGCGTCAACGGCGCCGGCAAGACCACCCTGCTCAAGCTCCTCAACGGCGAGATCGAACCAACCTCCGGGAAGGTCAAACGAGGCAAGACCGTGGTCACCGCAGTACTGACCCAGGAGGTCAAGGAGCTCGACGACGTCTCGGACCTACGCGTGATCGAAGTGATCGAGCGTGAAAAGCGCTCCTTCAATGTTGGCGGCAAGGAATTCACCGCCGGCCAGCTCGTCGAACAGCTCGGCTTCACCAACGAGAAGCAGTGGACCCCGGTCCGGGACCTCTCCGGCGGTGAGCGCCGCCGTCTCCAGCTGCTGCGCCTGCTGGTGGGCGAGCCCAACGTCCTGATGCTCGATGAGCCCACCAACGACCTCGACACCGATACGCTCTCCGCCGTCGAAGACGTCCTGGACGGCTGGCCCGGCACCCTCGTAGTGGTGAGCCACGACCGCTACCTCCTGGAGCGCGTCACTGACCATCAGATGGCACTCCTTGGCGACGGGAAGATCCGCGCCCTGCCGCGCGGCGTTGACCAGTACCTGGAACTCCGGGAATCCGCCCTGGCAGGTTCCACCATCACCGGTGGCGGGAACCCCGTCACCGGCGCCAGCGGAAGCACCACCCCCGCCGCGTCCGGAGCCTCCGAGGGCGAAAAGCGGGACGCACGCAAAGCCAAGAACCGGATCGAACGCCAGCTGGGCAAGCTCGAACAGCAGGAAAAGAAGCTCCACGACCAGATGGTCAAAAGCACCAATGAGAATGACTTCGACGCCCTGGCTGACCAGAACAGGAAACTCAAGGACCTCGCCGGTGAACGCGAAGCCCTCGAACTTGAATGGCTGGGAGCCCTGGAAGTCCTCGGCGAATAAATCCTCCCGTCCGGCTCCCCACCCGGCCCTTTGGCCGCGGAGTGGGTGCCTGTCAGGGTCCGGCTTTCGGTGGGGGCGGGGACACGATTCGAGCCCGTGTCGCTGGCTGCCCTGAACCCATGGCAAAATAAATACTTGTGCCTTGGCCTTGTGCCTCTGGCATGGTCCGCCCTGGTGTAATGGCAGCACCCCGGCCTTTGGAGCCGTGGAGTATAGGTTCGAATCCTATGGGCGGAACTGCTGTGCGAGAGTGCGTCCAGTAGGATGAACACGGTGCCCCGCCAGTGATGTGGCCGGTTCGGCACCCCGCCCGGCCCAACGTGTAACCAATGCAAGGAGAGCCCGTACGTGATCCCCGAGACTACCGGTCCAGCCGCCGTCATTGTTCTGGCAGCAGGCGCCGGTACCCGGATGAAATCCCGTACGCCGAAGATCCTGCACGGGATCGGCGGCCGGTCCATGGTGGCCCACGCCCTGCTGGCGGCCCGCAGCATCAACCCCGGGCGCCTCGCCGTGGTGGTCCGCCACGAACGTGACCTCGTTGCCCGCCACCTGAACGATCTGGACCCCGAAGCCCTGATCGTTGACCAGGACGACATTCCCGGCACCGGCCGCGCCGTCGAGGTGGCCCTGAACGCCCTGGATGCCGGGGAAAAGC
The DNA here is from genome assembly GCF_051857465.1 of Pseudarthrobacter cremeus. Lineage (NCBI taxonomy): Bacteria > Bacillati > Actinomycetota > Actinomycetes > Micrococcales > Micrococcaceae > Pseudarthrobacter > Pseudarthrobacter cremeus. The sequence continues at coordinate 166,229 of NZ_JBPZHC010000011.1, forward strand.
TCACCGGTACCGTGGTGGTGACCTACGGCGATGTTCCCCTGCTCACGGGCGGACTCCTTGCCGAGCTTGTGGCCACGCACGAACGTGAAGGCAACGCCGTTACCGTGCTGACTGCCCTGCTGGAGGACGCCACGGGCTACGGACGGATCCTCCGCCACGATGACGAATCCGTCACCGGCATCCGCGAGCACAAGGACGCCACGGAAACCGAACGCCTGATCCGCGAGGTCAACTCCGGCATCTACGCCTTCGACGCCGCCGTCCTCCGCGATGCGCTGCTGCACGTCACCACAGACAACTCCCAGGGCGAGAAATACCTCACCGACGTGCTCGGCCTCGCGCGGCAGGCAGGCGGCCGCGTAGCCGCCGTCGTCACCGAAGACCGCTGGCAGGTGGAGGGCGCCAATGACCGCGTCCAGCTCGCCGCCCTCGGCGCCGAACTGAACCGCCGCACCGTCGAAGCCTGGATGCGTTCGGGCGTGACCGTTGTTGACCCCGCCACCACCTGGATTGATTCCACGGTCACCCTCGACGAGGACGTCAGGATCCTGCCCAACACCCAGCTGCACGGGTCCACCACCGTGGCGAGGGACGCCGTCGTCGGCCCGGACACCACCCTGACCGATGTCCGCATCGGTGAGGGCGCCACCGTGACCCGCACGCACGGTTCCGGTGCAGTGATCGGCGCCCGCGCCGCCGTCGGCCCCTTCACCTACCTGCGGCCCGGCACCGTCCTGGGCGACACCGGCAAAATCGGCGCGTTCTACGAAACGAAGAACGTCACCATTGGCCGCGGCTCCAAACTCTCGCACCTCGGCTACGCCGGCGACGCCGAAATCGGCGAGGACACCAATATTGGCTGCGGCAACATCACGGCCAATTACGACGGCGAGAAGAAGCACCGCACGGTAATCGGCTCGGGCGTGCGTACTGGATCCAACACGGTGTTCGTCGCACCGGTCACCGTGGGGGACGGGGCCTACAGCGGCGCCGGCGCGGTGATCCGCAAGGACGTTCCGGCCGGGGCACTCGCAGTGTCCGTGGCCGCCCAGCGCAACTCCGAGGGCTGGGTCATCGCAAACCGACCCGGCACGCGCTCGGCCGAACTGGCCTCCGCCGCGGATCACGCGGCGGCAACCGAAGCTTCCTCACCTACCCCGGCACCGACAGAAGAGGGCACGCAATCATGAGCGAAATTACGGCACGCGGCGAAAAGAAGCTGGTGCTTGCCGCTGGGCGGGCACACCCCGAGCTGGCACGGGAAATCGCCAAGGAGCTGGGAACCGAGCTGCTGCCCGTTGATGCCTACGACTTCGCCAACGGGGAGATCTACGTCCGCGCCGGCGAAAGCGTCCGCGGTACGGATGCCTTCGTGATCCAGGCCCACCCGGCCCCGCTGAACAACCACCTCATGGAACAGCTGATCATGATCGATTCGCTCAAGCGCGCGTCCGCCAAGCGGATCACCGTGGTTTCCCCGTTCTACCCGTACGCCCGGCAGGACAAAAAGGGCCGCGGACGCGAGCCCATTTCCGCCCGGCTCGTGGCTGACCTCTACAAGACCGCCGGCGCCGACCGCATCATGAGCGTTGACCTGCACACCTCGCAGATCCAGGGCTTCTTCGACGGCCCGGTTGACCACCTGATGGCCATCCCGCTCCTGGCGGATTACATCCGGACCCGCGTCGGCGCGGACGACATCACTGTCGTTTCCCCCGACACCGGGCGCGTCCGCGTCGCGGAGCAGTGGGCCGAGCGCCTGGGCGGGGCCCCGCTGGCGTTTGTGCACAAGAGCCGCGACCTCACCGTTCCCAACCAGGCGGTCTCCAAGACGGTTGTCGGCCAGGTTGAGGGCCGGACGTGCGTACTGATCGATGACATGATCGACACCGGCGGAACCATCTCCGGGGCAGTCCAGGTACTGAAGAACGCCGGTGCGAAGGATGTCATCATCGCTGCGACGCATGCCGTGTTCTCGGACCCGGCAGCCCAGCGCCTGTCAGATTCCGGTGCCCGCGAAGTGGTGGTCACCGACACCCTGCCCATCGCTGCCCATCAGCAGTTCCCGCAGCTGACGGTGTTGTCCATCGCGCCGCTTATCGCCCGTGCCATCCGGGAAGTTTTCGACGACGGCTCGGTCACCAGCCTGTTCGACGGCAACGCCTGATCCACGCCCGTTTTCAGTAATCGGTCCGGCGCTGGTAGGATTTTTGACGATACCTTGGCGAGGGAGAGCACCGGGTTCCGTGCAGACGGAAACCGGATTGCAGGTCTCCGTTATCGACTGGGTCTGACTCTCCCTTCTGGAAGGGCCGCCTCAGGGCGCCCGGCGTTGAAGGTCGTAACAGACCTCCGCCCTTGCTGAACACCGTTCCAGTTTCCGAGGAGATACACATGGCTGAGCAGAAGCTCGCAGCAGAAGTACGCACCGAATTCGGCAAGGGCTTTGCCCGCCGCGCGCGCATGGCCCACCTGATCCCCGCGGTCATTTACGGCCACGGCGCCGACCCCATCCACATCACCCTTCCCAGCAAGGCCACAACGCTTGCAGTCCGCAAGGCGAACGCCCTGCTGTCCCTGGACATCAACGGCGAAGAGCACCTCGCCCTGGTCAAGGACATCCAGCGCGACCCCATCAAGCAGATCATCGAGCACATCGACCTGCTGACCGTCCGCAAGGGCGAGAAGGTCACCGTGGACGTCCCCGTCCACGTTGTTGGCGAACTGGCACCGGGCAACGTCTACAACCAGGAACTCACGGTCATCTCCCTCGAGGCCGAGGCAACCCACCTGCCGACCGCCATCGAGGTTGACATCGAGGGCCGCACCGCCGGCGAGCACATCCACGCTTCCGATCTGGTCCTGCCCAAGGGATCGGTCCTGCTGGCCGATGCCGAGGCCCTCGTGGTTCACATCTCCGAGGCCACCGAGGTCTCCGAGGAAGAGGCATCTGCCGAGACCACCGAAGGTTCTTCGGTTTCGGAAGCAGCCGAGTAAGTACCATCGTTCGGGTGTGGCCGGGTCCCTGTTGGGGTCCGGCCACAGCCATGTTCCGGCACACTGTGCGCCGGTCCACGTCACGGCCCGCCCCCTTGAGGGTCAAACCCACTTTAGGATTGAACAATGACTGACACCTGGCTGATTGTTGGCCTCGGAAACCCGGGCGCCGAGTACAAAGGCAACAGGCACAACGTCGGCCAGATGGTCCTGGAGGAACTTGGAGCCCGGATCGGTGGAAGCTTCAAAACCCACAAAGCCCGTGCCCAGGTGCTTGAGGGGAGGCTCGGGATCGGCGGCCCCCGCGTAGTGCTGTCCAAGCCCATGAGCTACATGAATGTTTCCGGCGGGCCGGTGGCAAATTTGGCGGACTTCTACGGCATCGGACCGGACCACGTTATTGCGGTCCACGACGAAATCGATATCCCTTTTAACACCGTGAAGCTCAAATCCGGTGGGGGCGAGGGGGGCCACAACGGCCTCCGCGATATCTCCAAGGCGCTTGGCACGAAGGATTACCTCAGGGTGCGGGTTGGCGTGGGCCGGCCGCCCGGCCGGATGGAAACCGCCGATTACGTCCTCCGCGACTTCGGCACGGCGGAACGGAAAGACCTTCCATTCCTGCTCGATGAGGCCGCTGACGCAGTCGAGATGCTGGTCAGGGAGGGGCTCACCGCTGCCCAACAGAAGTTCCATCCGGCGAAGACCGACGTCCCGTAAAAAAACTTAAAACTCGCTGTCCCTGTTTTCCTGTCTGTACCAAGGGGTAGTCTTCTTCCTAAGCGGGGGGGCGATGGGGCTTGTTCCCGCTTTTAGTGGGATCTAGGGGATAAGTTCATGTCAATCGAGCCACTCAGCTGGGGACGTGGGTCATCGCTCAACGATGTTGGGCTACGCACGGACACCGCCGGCATAACTGAGACGCCGCGATGGTCTGTGCCCGCGCGCAGCGCGAACCTTGAAGCCGTCCGTATCGCCCTGACCAGCCAGGACTCCCTGGGCGTCGTCATCACCGGAGGCCGGGGGGTCGGAAAGTCGTCCCTGGCACGGACAGCGGTATCCGAACTTGGCCCGGACGTCTGGACGCTGCAGCTGCGCAGCGGCCCCACATCGGCCAGGACGCCCTACGGCTGCCTGGCTTTCCTGCTCGCGCGCCTTCCCCAGGCCTATATGGGTTCGCCAACCGCCATTCTGAGGGGTATCACCTCGCTGATCAGGAGCGACGCCGCCGGGCGCCAGTGCGTGATCACCCTGGACACAGCCGGCAGCATTGACGACATGAGCGCCGGGGTGCTGCTGAACATCCTCCTGACCGGAACTGCCCGCGTCGTCGCCGTCGCACCCCGGATCAGCGATCTTCCGGCTGACTTCCACTGGCTTCTCACGGACCACCGGCTGACCGAGGTCAGGCTGGACAACCTCAATGAGCTCCAGACCCGGCAGGTCCTGCTTTCACTTCTGGGCCACCGGGTATCCGCCTCCCTGGTGGGTACCTTCCACACGATGGTTGGCGGAAATCCCCTGCTGCTCAAAGCCCTGGTCACCGAGCAGCAGCACTCCGGGAACCTCGTCCTCTCGGACTCCGTCTGGACGCTTCGGGACAAGGTGGTGCTTGACGGCGCAGCCAGCCTGGATGACATCGTGCGCTCCCAGTGGACCCGGAAATCGGAGCAGGAACGCGAAGTCATCGAGATGCTCTCCTGCGCCCGGAGCGTGGAGCTGTCCAGGCTGACTGCTGTCTACGGCGCCGGCATCGTGGCTGACATGGAGGACTCCGGCATGCTGGAGATCGACGCGTCGGACAACCGGTGGGTAACCCTGCGCGAGAAGTACCTCGGCGACGTCGTCCGTTCCTGGCTCAGCATCACCCGGCGAAGGGAGCTGCGTAGCCTGCTCCTCAACGGCCAGGACCCGGACCCCGCCACCATGACGGTGGAGGAGTTGATGGCGTTCTCCGCCTGGACCCAGGAATGTGAGGCCGAGCTCAGCCCTCCCATGGCTCTGGCGGCAGCTGAGGCCGCCGTCGAGCTCTTTGACCCGCATTTCGCCCTCAGATACGCGGAAATCCTGAAGCGGAACGATCCTGAGTGGGTGCCGGGCCAGAGGCAGAAAGCCGCCGCATACTTGCTGCTGGACCTCCCGGTGCAGGCCATGGCGGCGCTGGAGGACATCTCGCAGCCGCAATTGGACAACCTGGATGTTGAAGAATTTGCCCGGGTCATCGCCGCCAAGGCAAAGGCGATGGTCTGGCTCCCGGAACATTCGGACCGGGTTCCGGGCCTGCTGCGGGCGGCGCGGAAACGCCTGGGAGTGGAACCGGGCACCGCCAAAGACTGGCCCGAGCCATTGGCCGCCGCTGCCAACCGGATCAGCCTCAGCGAGTTCGAATACCAGGCCTTCGTGGGTGACTACGCCTCTGCCATCCCTGCCCTGGAAGCGGCAGCGGACCCGGAACAGAACCCTGACACCTGGTTCCGGATGAACTCCGCGATGATCCTCATGAGCGCCTTGTCCATGACCGGGAGGGAAATGGACGCGCTGAGCCTGATGCGGCAGTTGGGTGGGCAGATTTCGGATGCCGCCCAGATTGTGGGGCTTCGCGAGCAGTTCACCGGGCGGGCCTATGCCGTGTTGCTGACCGCGGGTCAGTGGCGCAGATGCATAGACCTCCTCGATCCGCCGCCGCTTCGGGAGATCCACACCCTTCCGTACCGGAGCGCTGCCGCAGAGCTGTCGGCCGGCATCGCGTACGTATACTCCGGGCGTGGCGCCGTCGCCCTGGATTCGTTGCTGTCGGCGACTGCGCAGCTGGAGCTGAGGCCTGTCCAGAGCATGCTCCGCGCAGCCTACGCCGCAACCGCCCTCGCATATGCCCAGATCGGAAACGCCGGGCTGTCCCGCAAGTATCTGGACAAGCTGCAGAGGGCGGGGGGAGTCTCCGACCATGCCACCAGGAGCATCGCCAACTTCTGCGCCGACGTCGCGGGCCGGTGGCTGGGGGACAACGACGCCGCCGCACGGCTGAAGAAGTCAGCCCGGGAGGACATCGCGGCAGGAAGGTACACACTGGCCGGCATCAGCCTGCTCGGGGCCACCGTCAACGGAACCGACGCCGACTTCCGCCTGATGGAGGAGGTGGCCGGCCACCGCCAGGGTCCCCTTGCGGAAATCTCGCGGCTGATCGCAGTGGGCAGCAGGACCCGTGACGCCAAAACCCTGCTCGCCGGCGGGGAGTTGGCTGCCACGCTGGAATTGGACGCCGTTGAGGCCCGCTGCATGGCCTTGGCCGTCGACTTCGCCAGGCAGGCCGGCGACTCTGTTTCAGCCAGGACCGCCCAGGCCCGGCTGGACATTCTGGCGGCCACCGTGGCAAGCCTGCCCATAGTGCCGAGCAGTGGCAGCCCCCTCCTGACCAGCCGGGAACGGCAGATTGCGCGGCTTGCCGGCCGCGGCTCGTCCAACCGTGACATCGCGCTGGAGATGGGTGTGTCCGTACGCACCGTGGAAGGCCACCTTTACCAGGTCTTCACTAAGCTGGGAGTCACATCCAGGGGTGATCTGACTGGACTCGTCTAAAGGGCACATACCGAAACCGGGAGCCGCTTACCGTCTGCTGACCGGCCGGCGCGAACCGCTGGACCGGATCTGCAACATCATCCGCAGCCGCACCAGCCAGGCTGTGTACCTGATGGCGGGCCCGGGCATCGGCAAGACAGCGCTGACCGAAGCCATCACCGACCGGCTTGCCTCGGAAATGATCATCGTGCAGATCCATGGCAGTTCGTCGCTTAGCAGCGTCCCGTTTGGCGTGCTTGCGCCGTACACGGCCGAGCTCAACGCGGAAGACTCGGTGTCCCCGGTAGCCGTTTTGAGGTCCGTGTGGAGTTACTTTGAGAAACTCAAGGGCGGCAAGGAAACGCCGCTGCTCCTGATGATGGATGATGCACACCATCTGGATGAGGCAACGGCCAGTATCGTCGCTGACATGATTTCCGCCGGCTGGGCCAGCGTGGTGGCTGCGGGCCGGCCGCGGCCCGGGCTGCCCCAGCCAATGGCCCAGCTCTGGTACGACGGCCTGGCCGACCGGGTGGACCTCCGTCCCCTTAACCGCGACCAGATCGAAGAAGTCCTTTCCCACGCCCTGGACGGGACCGTTCCGGCCGGAACCGTTGACACAATCTGGAGTGCTTCGGGTGGAAATCCGCGGCTCCTTGATGCCCTCCTTCATGACGCAGCCGAGCGCGGAGTGCTCGCAAAACGGAATGGCATCTGGATGCTCCTGGGGCCGTTGCCTTCCGACGGACCCAAACTCACCGGTGTTGTGGTGAAGGACATGCTCCGACGCAGTGCCGAGGAACAGGAGGCGCTGAAGCTTGTGGCCCTGGCCGGGCCTGTGCGGCGCAAGGTGATCGAGGACACCAGCGGCGCCGAAGTGGTCCGCGCGCTGCTGGACCAGCAGATGGTGGTCGAAGGCTCCGGTACACCGGCCGATCTCCGGATGTGGAACGCCATGTTCGGCGATGCCCTTCGCAGCAGTCTCTCTGTCTCCAGGAGCCTGCAACTGCTCGAAACCATCCGGGACCAGCTGGAAACCTCCCCCGCAGGGTCCGAAGGCCGGTTGCGGGCCGTGGAATGGGCGCTCGAATGCGGGCTGAGGGTTTCTGACCCTGACCTGGTCAACGCGGCAAGAACCGCCCTGGCATACTTCAGGAACCGCAGCAGCCGGATCATGGCGGCGAGAGTGACGGATCCCGAACTGCTTCCGCAGGCGCAGGCCGTCCAGGCCAGGGCGTTATTCAACGACGGCGATTACGCTGGCGCGGCGAAAATGGCGGACGGGTGCTGGCTGCAGTTGGGGACAGGCGAAGGCGCTGCCCCGGCCCTGATGGTCAGTCTGTCGGCACACCAGGCTCTTGGTACCCCATTGGAAGTCCTGGCCGCACATGCCAGGGAAGAACTCCGGAGCGTCGATGCCAACGCATCCGGCCGGGCTTCTCCGGAAGATCCTTCTTCCGCCCCGGTCAAGCCCTGGTGGGACCAGCTGCTCTGTCTGCTGGAACACGGCGAAGCGGGAAACCATGCGGCCTTGGCCGGCGAGGTCCAGGAACTGCGCAGCCGCGATTCCGGCGATGCGACCCATGGTGCCCTTCGTGTTGTGGGAACGGCGTTGCTGGCCCACTCGCTGGCCGGTGACGGCCGTGCAGTCCAGGGCCTTGACGCCGCACTGCTGGCGGCCTCGGAACTTCCAGCCCTGCAGGGCGGTGTATTTTTCTTCAACGAGTTCGTCCTTGGCCGGCTGGTGGCCAACTATCTGGCCCTCGGAGAGTGGGAATCCGCGGAGCGGGAGCTGGCGAATTACGCGTTGGGCGATCCACACAGTGCCGCCGCATTCGCCGGCAACCTCCAGGTTCTCCGCGGCTATTCGCTGTTGCGGCAGGGAAGGATCGAACGGGCCTACCAGACGCTGTTGCCGGCCGTGGAGATCCTCCGGCTCAACGACCCCCTGCAGATGTTCCGGTTCGGTTCCGCGCTGGGGTTCTACGTGGCAGCAAGGCTTGGAGACACCGCCCAGGCCACCCGTCTGGAGCTTGACTACAAGGATTCACAGCCATGCGCCGCCAACCAGGAACTGCTCGCAACTGCCTACGCCGCTGCGGCCTCGGAGTACCTCTCGCGTGACGGGAAGGGGCTGGCTTCGGTCCACACCCTGGCAACCACGCCGGAGGTATCGGCCCGGGCCGGCACGCTGCTGGAACTTCTCGCGGTGTGCTGGGACCTGGGAGACCATTCCGTGATTCCCCTGGTCCAGTCCGTTGCCGCCGGCGTTGAAGGCCGCTGGGCCGAGGCAATGCTTACCCTGGCCCGCCACTGGGAGTCTGCCGATGCCGACGCCCTCATGAACACGGCATCCACCCTTGAGGCGTCCGGATTCGTGAATCTCGCCAGGGAAGCGTACGCCCGCGCGAGCTCCGTCCTTGAGAACTCGGGGGAGCGCCGCCGGGCCCGTCAGGCCGTGGCATTACGGGAGAAATGCGATCACGAACTGGGCGAGCGGTTCCGCGAGGGCCAGTTCATCGCAGCGGCGCCCGCCGTGCATCTCACGCGCCGGGAGCAGGACATCGTGGAGCTCGCCGTCCAGGGACTCACCGACCGCGAGATCGCCCAGCGGCTGATGGTGTCTGTGCGGACGGTGGAAGGCCACCTGTACCGTACCTACGTGAAACTCGGTGTACGGAGCCGCGACGAACTGGCCACCGCGCTTCCGCACTAGATCTGCGCCAGGCCAGGCCAGAACCCCGCCTTGCCCACACCCGCGCCGCCTCCATTCCGGTGCGGGGACAAGTAACCGCCTCCGGCAAATACGCGTAGCAGCTGCACGTAACCGGTAGCAGTGGAGGGTAGAAGTCGAGTACCTCCTACTCGTGCCCCGGACGCCCGGAAGCGCTTAACTGGAAGAGGCACAAAGGTACGGCGTCAAACGCCGGTCCGACTGCCACCAGACTTTCCAGGTCTCGTCTTGAGAACAGCTTCCGGCCCCACGGGCCGGACCTAGACGGGGCCGGCGACGTCAGAGTCTTCTGAGACCGAGGCTCTCCCCCCAGCCGTCGCCGGCCCTCCCTTTCCGCGGGTCGAAGCCCGGAGCTACAGTGGCGGTTGGCCCTCGGACCGCCGCCACAGTGGTGCTGTGGGACAATTGAGTGTCAATCCATTGGCATCTCAAGGAGTTAGCTTTGGCCTTAGTATCAACGCCCGCCACGCTGGAACGTGCCGTGCCGGCCATGGATAACGCCGAGGTCCTCAGGATCCGAAACGACTTCCCGGTCCTGGGCCAGCAGGTCAACGGCCAGCCTTTGGTTTACCTCGACTCCGGTGCCACATCCCAGAACCCGCTTAGTGTCATCGAAGCCGAGCAGGAGTTCTACGAACAGCGCAACGCGGCCGTCCACCGCGGCGCCCACCACCTGGCAGTCGAAGCCACGGAAGTCTTCGAAGATGCGCGCCAGACCCTTGCGGATTTCATCGGGGCGGACTACGCGGAGACGGTGTGGACGTCGAACGCCACCGAGGGCCTCAACCTCGTGAGCTACGCGCTGTCCAACGCCTCGCTTTGGTCGGCGCAGGGCAGAGGGGACGCCCGGCTCAAGGATCTCGCCGTTGGACCGGGAGACCAGATCGTGGTCACCGAAATGGAGCATCACGCCAATCTGATTCCCTGGCAGGAGCTGGCCTTCCGTACCGGTGCCACCCTCCGTTATATCCCCATCGACGACACCGGCGCCCTGAAGCTCGACGTCGCGGCTGAAATCCTGGGAAGCCGGACCAAAGTCCTGGCGTTCACTCACGCGTCCAACGTTCTTGGAACCATCAACCCCGTGAAGGAACTTGTGGCGCTGGGCCGGAAGGCCGGTGCCCTGGTGGTTCTGGACGCCTGCCAGTCCGCGCCCCACCTGGCCTTGAACGTCAAGGAACTGGACGTTGACTTCGCGGTTTTCTCGGGCCACAAGATGCTCGGGCCCACCGGAATCGGCGTCCTGTACGGCAAACAGGACATTCTGGACGTACTTCCTCCGTTCCTCACGGGCGGGTCAATGATTACCACCGTGACCATGGATCGGGCCGAGTACCTGCCGGCTCCCCAGCGCTTCGAGGCCGGCACGCAGCGGATCTCGCAGGCCGTTGCCTTGGCGGCCGCGGCCAACTACCTCACCGAAACCGGCCTGGACCGGGTGCACCGCTGGGAAGCTGAGCTCGGCCAGCGCATGGTGACAGGGCTGGAAGCCATCCCGGGGATCCGGGTCCTGGGGCCTGCTGCCGGACAGGAAAGAATCGGGCTGGCAGCGTTCGACGTCGAGGGTGTCCACGCGCACGACGTCGGCCAGTTCCTTGATTCGCGGGGCATCGCCGTCCGCGTGGGCCACCACTGCGCTCAGCCCCTGCACCGCCGCCTGGGCCTCACCGCCACCACCCGGGCCAGCGCCTACCTTTACAACACCACCGACGACGTCGATGCGTTCCTCGACGCCGTGGCAGGCGTCCGCTCCTACTTCCGCGTCTAGCGCGCGCCCCCACCGAAAGATGTGTCCATGAGCCTTGACCAGCTGTACCAGCAGATCATCCTTGACCATTCCAAGGCCCGCCACGGCAGCGGCCTGGCCGGGACTGAGGCGCCCCTGGGAGCCTCGACGGGCCAGTCGCACCAGCTCAACCCGGTGTGCGGCGATGAAGTCACCGTCCGGGTGGCTGTGGAAGACGGCAAGGTGGCACAGATTTCCTGGGACGGGGCGGGATGCTCCATTTCCATGGCATCGGCGTCGGTCCTCAGCGAGCTTGCCGAGGGCCTGAGCGTTGCCGAGCTGCACGAGATCATCGACAGTTTCCGTGAGGTCCTCCGCTCGCGCGGCAAGATCCACGCCGATCCCGAGATCCTGGGCGACGCCGCCGCCTTCGAGGGCGTGGCCCGTTACGCCGCACGCGTCAAGTGCGCCATGATCTCCTGGGTCGCCGCCGAAGACGCCGTGAACCAGGCGGCAGCCTGAGCCAGCCTGCGCCCTAAGCCAGCCGGACCAGCTTGCCGCATCGAGGGGTGAGATCCCGGCGCTAAGCGTGGATCATAGCGCCGGGATCCAGCCACTCGATGCACGCGCAGGGGTCTGCATGCAGCGATGCCGGCTCTTCCGCCCTAGGCGTTGCGCTCGAAGACGTCGGGAATTCCGTCGCCGTCGGCATCGCGGCGCTCATCCTCTTCCACGATCCGGTAGTACCGGTTGCGCAGCCGGAGAACCACCGTTGCCAGCAGGGCCGCAACCAGCGAACCCGTCAGGATGGCAACCTTGGCATGATCGTCGTGGGATGAACCGGGTCCGAAGCTGAGCTCGGCGATCAGCAGCGATACCGTGAACCCGACGCCGGCCAACAGCGCGAGGCCTGCCACGTCGATCCAGGCGAGCCCGTCGTCGAGCTTTGCCCGGGTGGTCTTAGTCAGCACATAGGTGGTTCCGAAGACGCCGACCGTCTTGCCGACGACCAGGGCAGCGACAATTCCGATCGCCACGGGATCGGTCAGGGCCGAACGGATTCCGTCAAAGCCCCCGAGGGCCACACCGGCGGAAAAGAAGGCGAAGACCGGGACGGCGAGGCCCGCCGAGAGGGGACGCAGCCGGTGCTCCAGGGACTCCGCCATTCCCACGCCTGCTTCTCCGCGTTTCGTGGACGCCAGGACCGGCACGGCAAACCCGAGGAGCACGCCGGCCACGGTGGCATGGATTCCGGAGGCATGGACCAGGGCCCAGGTTGCGAGGGCGAGCGGGAGCAGCAGGTACCAACTGCGGATCCTCTTTTGGACCAGAACCGTGAAGATGGACAACGGCACCAGCGCCGCGAGCAGCAGGAGCGGCTGAAGCCCGGCGGAGTAGAAAAACGCGATGATGCCGATGGCCAGGAGGTCGTCCACCACCGCGAGGGTGAGCAGGAACGTCCGGAGCGCGGCAGGCAGGTGGCTGTTGATGACCGCCAGGACCGCCAGCGCAAAGGCGATGTCGGTGGCGGTGGGAATGGCCCAGCCCCGCAGGCTTTCCGCACCCAGGCCCAGGTTGACCAGGGTGTAGATGATGGCGGGAACAGCCACTCCGCCCACGGCTGCGGCCACGGGGACCACGGCCTTTGACATGGTCCGCAGCTCGCCGGAGACGAACTCGCGTTTGAGCTCAAGCCCGGCGATGAAGAAGAAGATGGCCAGAAGCCCGTCGGAGGCCCAGTGGCCCAACGACAGTTGGAGGTGCCAGGGCTCGTAGCCGATTTTCAGGTCACGTAGGGCAAAATACCCGTCGGCGGCCGCTGAGTTGGCCCATATGAGGGCAATGGCGGTGGCCAGGAGGAGCAGTGCCCCGCCTACGGTCTCGAGCCTGAGAATCTCGGAGATCCTGAGGTACTCCGGGTAGCTGGAGCGGCTGAGGACTCGGGCGGCTGGCGGAAAAAGACGGGAGGGGCGCTTGGCCATTACGGCTCCTGGTGTGCTGAGGGGTCGGCAATAACATTGCCGACCAGACTTCCCGGCGCACCTTTGACCAGTCTAGCGGAGCAGGCCCATAACCCCGATCACTGCGGTAGCGGCCCCCAGCACCATGGAGATGCTGACCAATACCACGTGGACCGTCAGGAACCTGGTGGCCTTGCCTGCAGAGTCCCTGGCGCGGGGATCCTTCATCACACGCTTCAGGAACTGCGGCCACACCACGAGGGACCAGACACCGGCCAGGATCAGGATCCAGGCGGCAAAGGCCGGGAGCTCCATATCCTCAGTGGCTTTCGAGCCAGGCCTGGGCCTGCTGTGACTGGATGTTCAGGGCCTTGGCCACCATGGGTTCGGCCGCGTCGGCGATCTTGCCGCCCAGGAACGGCACGGACGACGTCACGTTGCCTTCAAGCTCAACGCGGGTGCTGCCGCCGTCGGCAACGAGCCGCTGGACCGCAGTGACGTCGATGGGGGCGCCGTTGATCTTCAGGGAGATGTTGCTCTGCCGGGAGCCGTCAGCTGCCGGTGCATCCCAGTTCTCCACCTGCGTCACGGTGAGGTTTTCACCCACGAATTTCCGGGCGATTTCCGGCAGCCGGGTGGTGGGCAGGGTGCGGACGGAGGTGGTGCTGAACGCCCCGGCAACATCGCCGGCCACCGAGAACGATTCCAGCGTGCCGCCGACGAATTCACTCGTGTGCCGCTGGAAGTCCTCGTTGCGGAAGACAGCCGCGACGCTCTCGACGCCGTGCGGAAGGGTGGTGGTTGCACTCAGTGACATGGATCCTCCAGTGGTTCTTCGGTGGGAACGCTTTTTGCTCCCAACATCCTACGGGGATGCCTGAAGGTTCTCAGAACCGGCGTCGGCACTGGCCAGTTTCTGGGCGGCGGCCGTGATGTTCCGGGACATCGCCGGGAAAATGAGGCTGTGGAAGGGCAGCACGGCAAGCCAGTACAGTTTGCCGCTAAGGCCCTTGGGGAAGAAAATGGCGCGCTGGCGGTACAGGCTGCCGTCGCCGTCGGGTTCCACTGACAGCTCCAGCCAGGCACGTCCGGGGGCCCGCATTTCGGCCCGCAAACGGAGGAGCCTCCCGCGTTCAATCCGTTCCACCCGCCACCAGTCCACCACTTCGCCGGCGGCCAGGTTGCCGGGGTGGCGGCGGCCGCGCAGCAGCCCTGCCCCGCCGGTGAGCTTGTCCAGCCAGCCACGCACCTGCCATGCCAGCGGCAGGGAATACCAGCCGTTCCGGCCCCCGATTCCCTCGATGATGGTCCACACATGGGCGGGATCGACGTCTCCGTGGAAGGTCCGCTCATCCATGTAAACCTTGTGGCCGGCCCAGTCCGGGTCGCTGGGCAGGGGATCGGCATCGGCGCCGGCATTTGCCCAGGTGGTCTCCACCTGGCCGTCCCGCTCCTTGCCCAGCGCGAGGGCGACGGCGGTCCGGTAACTGGTCAGGCCGCCGTCGGGCTGGGGGATGTACTGGTCGATATCGTGCTCGCCGGACACGGCGTCGTCCTGCAGGGACTGGACCAGGGGGAGCGCCATGGACAACGGAATGGGCGTGGTCAGGGCCACCCACATGCCCGCAAGCTTGGGTGCGGGTATGGGCAGCGCGAGCACCACGCGGTAGGGCAGCCCTGCCTCGGCGGCGTATTCCTTCATCATGCCCGCGTAGGTGAGGACCTGCCGGCAGCCGATATCGAATGTGCGGTTGATGTGCCCTTCGAGCGACGCGGCGCCTACGAGGTAATGCAGCACATCCCGGACGGCAATGGCCTCAATCTTGTTGCGTACCCAACTGGGGGCCGGCATGAAGGGGAGTGTCTCGGCCAGGTGCCGGATCATTTCGAAGGACGCCGAACCGGAACCGATCACCACGCCGGCCTGGAAGACGATGGCATCCACCGGGCTGTCCAGGAAGACCTTGCCTACGGTCTCCCGGGAACGCATGTGGGTGGACAGGTTGGCGTTGGCCGGATGAAGGCCGCCCATGTAGACAATCCGGGTGGTGCCGGCGTCCGTGGCCGCCTTCGCGACGGTCTCCGCCATTGCCTTCTCCTTGGCCTCGAAACCGGCGCCGGCAGCCATGGAGTGGACAAGGTAGTACAGGACATCGACGCCGGCCAGGCCTTGCCGCAATGCCTCTCCGTCGTCGAGGCTGCTGTGGATCACATCCACCTTCCCGAGCCACGGCACGCCTGCGATCTTCTCCGGCGAGCGGACCAGGACCTTGACGCGGTGCCCGGCTTCCAGGAGCCTGGGAATGAGCCGGCCGCCGATATAGCCGGTAGCCCCGGTGACCAGGACAGTTTTCGCTCCGGCGCGCTGTGATGTTTCGGATGTGCCCGTCATGCTTACTCCTTCTTCTCACCTGGCGATTCGGATCTGCCTCAGTAATTCGGAGCCGCGAGGCATCCGGACGGCCGTGGGTCCACAAAGCTTAGTCCGGCCCGCCGCGCGGTAGGCTGGGAGTACCCGGGATTCTTGCGAATTTCGGGTTTTCGTGTTGCCTGCGATCCCCATGAACACCACAGGAGCTTCCGCCATGAGCCTCACCGGCCCGTCCCATCACGGCCCGTCACTTGACGGGCTGCGCCGCGTCCTCGCCGGAGACCGGACCTTCGCCCGCGTCCGCGCCGAGGCCGGCAGGGGCTTTGACGTCAGGGGCCAGGACTACCAGATCAGTGCCCCGGCAGGCCTCCGCGCCGTGCTGCTGGCCGAGATGGCCGACGGTCTGGCGGAAGACAACGACCACACCGGCACGAGGCCCCCTGTGGTGCTCGCGGTCACCGCCACCGGCCGTGAGGCGGAGGACCTGACGGCGGCCCTGCGCGCCTACCTGCCGGCAGGCGCTGTTGCTGAATTCCCCAGCTGGGAGACCCTGCCGCACGAACGGCTCTCGCCGCGCTCGGACACCGTGGGCAGGCGTCTCTCTGTCCTGCGCCGGCTGGCGCACCCGGAAAGCTCGACGGCGGGACACCTGCGGGTGGTTGTCGCTCCAGTGCGCGCCGTAGTCCAGCCGATCGTGGCGGGGCTGGGCGAACTGGTACCGGTCACGCTGAAGGTGGGCCAGGAAGTGCCCTTCACCGACGTGGTGCGCCGCCTTGCAGATGCCGCCTACGCCCGGGTGGATATGGTCACCCACCGTGGAGAGTTCGCTGTCCGCGGTGGCATCATCGACGTTTTCCCGCCCACGGAGGACCACCCCATCAGGGTGGAGTTCTTCGGTGACGAAGTTGACCAGATGCGCTGGTTCGCTGTCGCCGACCAGCGCTCGCTGTCCTCACCGGGCCTGCACCATCCCACCGAACTGCATGCCCCGCCGTGCCGCGAAATCCTCATCACGCCCTCGGTGATGTCCCGTGCCGCCACGCTGAAGGCGCAGCTGCCCGCAGCCGCGGACATGCTGGAGAAGATCGCCGGCGGCATCACCGTCGAAGGCATGGAATCACTCGCGCCGGTGCTGGTGGACGCCATGGTTCCGTTCGTGGAGCAGTTGCCCCGTGGATCGATCTCCGTGGTGATCGAACCGGAAAAGGTGCGTACCCGGGCACACGACCTCGCCGCCACCAACGAGGAATTCCTGGAGGCTGCCTGGTCCACCGCGTCCGACGGCGGCACCGCACCGCTTGACCTCACGTCCCAAGCCTCGGAGGCCCTGCATTCGGCCAGCTTCCGGTCCCTGGCGGAGACCCGCAGCTCCTCCCTGAACCACGAGGTTTCCTGGTGGTCCATCACCTCCCTGAAGCAGGACGAGGAACTGCTCCCGGAGATCGATGTCCTGAACCTCCACGCCCGGGAACCCCGAGGCTACCAGGGCGATGTTGCCGAGATGATGGAATTCATCGGCTCGCACGTCCGGGACCAGTGGCGGATCGTCGTGGCCACCGAAGGCCCGGGGCCCGCACAGCGACTGACCGAACTGTTCCATGACGCCGACATCCCGTGCGCGCGGGTGGACAGCCTCGACCACGAACCCCAGGCGGGCATCATCGAGGTGACCACTGCCGCCGTCGGACGCGGTTTTGTGCTGGACGGCCTCAAACTGGGGCTGCTGACCGAAGCCGACCTGCTGGGCCGGACGTCCGCCGGGTCCACCAAGGACATGCGGCGCATGCCGTCCAAGCGCCGGAACGCCGTGGACCCGCTGCAGCTGCTGGCCGGGGATTCCGTGGTCCATGAGCAGCACGGTATTGGCCGCTTTGTGGAGCTCATCCAGCGCAAGGTGGCCGGCGGCGGAGACGGCGTGCGCGAGTACCTGGTGCTGGAATACGCCCCGTCCAAGCGCGGTGCCCCCGGGGACCGGCTGTTTGTCCCCACTGATCAGCTGGACCAGGTGACCCGCTACGTCGGCGGCGACACCCCCGTGCTCAGCAAGATGGGCGGCTCGGACTGGGCCAGCACCAAGTCCAAGGCACGCAAGGCGGTCAAGGAGATCGCCGGCGAACTTATCCGGCTTTATTCGGCGCGGATGGCGTCCAGAGGCCACGCCTTTGGGCCGGACACCCCGTGGCAGCGGGAGCTGGAAGAGGCGTTCCCGTACGTGGAGACGCCGGACCAGCTGACCACCATCAACGAGGTCAAAGCCGATATGGAGCGCGAGATCCCCATGGACCGGCTGGTCTCCGGTGACGTGGGCTACGGCAAGACCGAGATCGCCGTGCGCGCCGCGTTCAAGGCGGTCCAGGACGGGAAGCAGGTGGCGGTGCTGGTGCCCACCACCCTGCTGGCCCAGCAGCACTACGAGACCTTCACCGAACGCTTTTCCGGCTTTCCGCTGCGGGTCAAAGCGCTTTCCCGTTTCCAGGGCACGAAGGAAACCAAGGAAACGGTGGAGGGCGTCAAGAGCGGCTCAGTGGACGTGGTGATCGGCACGCACCGGCTGCTGTCCAAGGACTTCGCGTTCAAGGACCTCGGCCTCGTGATCGTGGACGAGGAGCAGCGCTTCGGGGTGGAGCACAAGGAAGCCCTGAAGAAGATGCGCACCAACGTGGACGTGCTGGCCATGAGCGCCACGCCCATTCCGCGGACGCTCGAGATGTCCCTGACCGGCATCCGCGAGACCTCCACACTGGCCACCCCGCCGGAGGAGCGGCACCCGGTCCTGACCTATGTGGGCCCGTACACGGACAAGCAGACCTCCGCGGCGATCCGCCGCGAACTGATGCGTGAAGGCCAGGTGTTCTTTGTCCACAACCGGGTGTCCACCATCGAACGCACCGCGGCCAAGATCCGCGAACTGGTACCGGAGGCGCGCGTGGAGGTTGCGCACGGGCAGATGTCCGAAAGCCGGCTGGAGCAGATCATCGTGGACTTCTGGGAGAAGCGTTTCGATGTGCTGGTGTGCACCACCATCATCGAGACCGGCCTGGACATCTCCAACGCCAACACCCTGATCGTGGACGGGGCGGACAAGTACGGGCTGTCCCAGCTGCACCAGCTCCGCGGCCGCGTGGGCCGCGGCCGTGAGCGGGCCTACGCCTACTTCCTGTACCCCTCGGAGAAGCCCCTGGGCGAGGTGGCGCTGGAACGGCTCAAAGCCGTGGCAACGCACAACGAGCTCGGCGCCGGCATGCAGCTGGCCATGAAGGACCTGGAAATCCGCGGCGCGGGCAACCTGCTCGGCGGCGAGCAGTCCGGCCACATCCAGGGCGTCGGGTTCGATCTCTACATCCGCCTGGTGGGTGAAGCAGTGGCCGACTACCGCGGCGACGCCGAAGAAAAGGCCGCCGAGATGAAGATCGAGCTGCCCGTCAACGCCCACCTGCCGCACGACTACGTGCCGGGGGAGCGGCTGCGCCTTGAGGCATACCGCAAGCTCGCCTCGGCGCTGACGTACGAGGCCATCGAGGAGGTCCTTGCCGAACTGGTGGACCGCTACGGCGAGCCTCCGCTGCCGGTGCAGAACCTCATTGCCGTGGCCCGCTTCCGGGTGGGTGCCCGCGAAGCCGGCCTGTCCGACGTCGCGCTCCAGGGCAACTTCATCAAGTTCTCGCCGGCGCAGCTGCCGGAGTCCAAGCTCATGCGGCTGGCCCGGATGTACCCGGGCTCCCAGTCCAAACCTGCCCTGGACGCGGTGCTGATCCCCAAACCCAAAACCGCAAGGATCGGCGGCAGGGACCTGCAGGACGCCGAAATCCTGGAATGGGCCAACGGCGTCATCAGCAACATCTTCGCCGATGCGGCGGTTGCCGCCTCACCCACGGGGAACTGACCTTGATGGGAGGACACCACGCCGCGTCGGGAGCCGCGGCGTGGGTGGCTGTTGCCTCAACGGGGCCGTACACCCTGGGCTGGTATCCGCTGGACGCCACCGGAATCGTCATCGGGGGAATGGCGACGGCGGGGACGGCGCTGGTGTGCGACTGGGACCACCGGCACAGCACCGTGGCCCGGTCCCTGCCCCCGCTGTCCAACGTCATCGCCGTCGGCATTGAAAACGCCAGCGGCGGGCACCGGCAGGGTACCCACTCGGTCCTCGGGGCGGCGTTCTTCGTCCTGCTGGCGACCCTGGCAGGCCAGATCCAGCTGCAGACCCAATGGGGGCTGCTGTCCGTGGGTGCCGGGGTGCTGTGCATGTTCCTGATCAACATCGCCGCCAAGGCCCTGAAGCTGTTTCCGAAGTCCGGGTTCCTCACCAACTGGATCTTCGGGCTGGCCATGGCGGGGCTGGTCACCTGGTTTGCGCCCGACCAGTGGACGTGGCTGCCTACGTCCATGCTGATCGGGGTGGTGGTGCACATCGTGGGGGACATGATCACCACCGGCGGAGTGCCGCTCCTATGGCCCCTCGTCATCAAGCCCCCGCGGTTCCTCCGGAAGCTGCCGGTGCTCAACGACATCTGGCGGGCCAACGGCGCCTTCTCGGTCCCGCTGCTGGGCAGGGCGGGGTCCAAACGGGAGTGGCTTGTGCTGATACCTGTCAGCGCCTACGCGATGGTGGGGATGTGCGTGGCGGCGTGGGGCCTGGCCAAGGCGCATTTCCCCACGGCAATGGCCCTGGGCAGCAGTGTGGTCAGCCGGCTCTTTGGCGCGGGCTAAGACGGATTCCTGCAAGGCTTCGGGAACACGAAAAAGGCTGGGGTCCCGGAATAATCCGGGACCCCAGCCTTTAAGCGTCGAGGGGTCTCTTAGTGCTCTCCGGCTGAGTCGGAGCGGCCCAGCACAGTCATCGGAATCCAGAACGCCAGGGCGAACAGGCCAAGGCAGATGGCCATGGGCCAGTAGTTGTCCAGCGTCAGCCACGACAGTGAGTAGACGGAGCCCAGGAACAACGCAATCATGACCACAAAGAGGGCGATGCTGGTGACGAGGCTGTTCTCGTTCTGCGGGGTCTGGATGGTGCCCGCCCGGGCACTGCCGGTTTTGCCCGTGTTTGCCTGGCCGGTGATCTTGCTGGACATGCGTTCCTCCTTGGCCCCGTGGGGCTTTACCTGTGGAAGCCCGGCTGCGATGTCAGTAGGCGGATGAACCCTGTTCACCCTTGACGATGGCAATGCCGGAGCTGGCACCAATACGTGTTGCACCTGCAGCAATCATAGCCTGAGCGTCGGCGAGCGACCGCACCCCGCCGGAGGCCTTGACACCGAGGTCAGGGCCCACGGCGCGCCTCATCAGGGCGATGTCTTCGGCGGTGGCGCCGCCGCCGTTGAACCCGGTGGAGGTCTTGACGAAGTCCGCGCCGGCTTCGACAGCAGCCTGGCAGGCAAGGACCTTCTGGTCATCACTGAGGAAGACGGTTTCGATGATGACCTTCAGGATGGCCCCGCTGGCGTGGACGGCCTCGGCAACGGCAGAGATGTCCTCAACGAGCGCACCCTTATCGCCCGCACGGGCGGCGGCAATGTTAATGACCATGTCCACTTCGTCCGCACCGTCCAGGACCGCGCCGCGGGCTTCGAAGGTCTTGACGTCTGTGGGGGTGGCGCCCAGCGGGAAGCCCACGACTGAGCAGGTCAGCACACCGGAACCTCGAAGGGCGGTTTTCACTGTCTTGACCCAGACCGGGTTTACGCAGACTGATTTGAAGCTGTATTCGGCGGCCTCGGCACACACCTTCAGGACGTCCGCTTCGCCCGCTTCGGGCTTCAGCAGGGTGTGGTCGATGTAGGAAGCGATGTTGCCCGGCACTGAGTCCGTGCCCGCTCCGGGGTGGTTCACGGGAGTGGCTTCGTTGCTCATGATGGTCCTTTCCATGTGGCCTTGTGGGCCGCCGGTGCCACGATGTCAGTGGCTGTTCAGGTGACCATCTTGCCACAGCGCCGCACCGCGCCTCGCCGGTGCGGCGGGGCACCGGCGAGGAGGAACGGCAGGAGGTTGGCAACGGCTCAGGCGGCCAGCCTGAGCGCTGTGCCGGCGGGTGCCGAGGTCATGAGCTGGGTGGCGCAGACACCGGCGGCAGACGCCGCTGCCACGAGCAGGCCCAGCCGGACGCCGTCGAACGCTGCCGCGTCCCCGATGGCCCAGATGCCCGGCACTGACGTCCGGAAGTCCCGGCTGATGACGATGCCGCCGTTGGCCGCGGTCTGCAGGCCGGCGCTGGCGGCCAGGCCGTCACGCGGGACGCGTTCCTCGGCAAGTACCACAAGGTCTCCGTTCATGCTGCTGCCGTCCGCAAAGATGACGCCGGCCGAGCCCAGCGCGGATCCGGATGCAGCGGGAACCACGGCGGCGGGGCGGACTGTGGTCCGGATCGGCCGGACACCGCGGGCACGCAGGACCGCCTCGGCCTGTCCTGCGGCAGCGCCGGTACCCACCAGGATTCCCAGCGGCCGCCGGCCCAGTCCCTTGGTGATGTCCATGACGGCTTCGCCGATGCGGGCGGCATCGTCAATCGTGGAGTAGCTCAGGCAGTGGCCGGATCCCTCGACGGGTGCGTCCAGCGGTGCGGATCCCGTGGCGATGACCAGTTGGTCGTAGCTGAATTCCATGCCATCGGCGGTGGCGACAGTACCGGCGATGGCGTCGATGTGGCTGGCGGGCTGGCCGAAGCGGACCGAAACCTGGGGCAGCATGGCCAGTTCCAGGAGTTCCCCGGATGCGTCGTCCCGGTTGCTGAGGACTGTCACGGTGCCGCTGAACCTGGCACCGCTGAGCTGCCTGACCAACGCCTGGGCGGCGGGCCCGGCGCCGGCGATGACGATGCGCTGGGCTGCGGAAAATGAGGTGGACGGTGCCGGAGCGGACATGTGCTGGCCCTTTCGCTGGCGGCCGCGGAAACGGCCGGAACTTCCTGATGGACACAGCGTAGGCCCCGGCTTTTTCGGTTGTGTTTCCCCGTCGTTGCTGCTTGTCCGGGGCCCGTTCGCCAATGTTTACCGGCCGGTAACACTTCCGGTGACCCCCGTCTCATTCACGCGTTAAACGGAAATGAAGCGGGGGCCGGACAGCTTAGACGCGGAGGCGGTAGCCCCGCTTGACCACGGTTTCCACCAGCCGTCCGTCCGGCAGGGACGAGCGGAGCCGGCTGACGGTCATGTCCAGGGCATGGACGGATCCGCGCAGTTCCAGGAGTTCGGACAGCGATTCGCGCGACAGCACAGCTCCGCCGGCCCCCAGCAGTGCACGCAGCAGCAGCAGGGGAGCAGGGGCCAGCTCAACGGGCTGCCCGTCGATGCGCAGGCTGCGTCCGCGCAGTTCGATGTTGCCGGACCGCGTGTCCAGCCGCCGCACGTGGTTCAGGGCAAGGTGCTCGCACACCAGCCGGATCAGTGCGCCCATCCGGAAGCGCTCCGGGATCAGCGGGGTCACGCCGGCGTCGAGCAGCGGCTGGGCTGTCACGGGGCCGACGACGGCGGTGGTGACCGTTGTCTGCAGGCTTTCGATGAGCTGCTTGTAGACACCCATCTCGTGCGCTGTGCTCCACATCGCATCCACGGCCGGGGCGCTGGTAAAGGTCAGGACGTCCAGGTTGCCGCTGCAGGCCGCTTCGATGAGGCGGGGAAGCCGGTCCTCGCCGTCGGGCTTCACCCAGCGGTAGGGGGTGACGGTCAGGACTGTGGCGCCGGACATCCGCAGCCGTTCAAGCTGCCGGACATCCGTGTAGCCGTGGAGCTGCACCACTACGGTCTTGCCGCGCACACCCTCGGCCAGCAGCATGTCCACCAGCGTGGCCGTGGTTTCGTCGCTGCTGATCCCGACGTCGGCAAGGCCCGCCGCGCGTACGGCACCGCGGGCTTTGGGTCCGCGGACAAACATCCGGCAGTTTCCGAGGGTTTCGAGCAGTTGCTCACCGATCCCGAAGGAGTCCGCCGCTTCACACCAGCGGCGCATCCCGTAGGCGGTGGTGGCGATGCACAGGTCCGGCTTCGCAGCGATGACAGCCTTGGTGTCCTCAATGAGGCGGATGTCCTCCTGCACGGGGGCGATCTTCAGCGCGGGGGCGTGCAGCACCTCGGCGCCGCGGCGTTCCAGGGCCTCGATCAGGTCCTGGGAGCGCCGGTGCGAGGTGACGCCGATGCGGAAGCCCTCAAGTGGCGAATCCGCGGCTTCCCGCCCGGGCGCTTCCTCAGTCTGGGACGGGGCAGCCCCGGGAGCTTCGGTCGGTGCGAGTGCGTTCATGGGGGTCAATCCTTTCACGAGCCCAGCAGCGAGGCCGCCAGCCGGTCCAGATCGGCGGCGGCCTCGGCATGCCCGCGGTTGGCCTCAGCCACGCGAACCACCTCGCCGATGACCAGCACAGCGGGATTGCTGCAGCCGGCCGCGGCGGACGTGATGGTGCCCAGATCCGCGATGGTGGTGCGCTGCCCCGGACGGTAGCCGCGTTCGACGACGGCCATGGGCATGTCGGCGCGCATCCCCGCCTTGCGGAGCCCCGCCGCGAGCTGGTGCAGGGTTCCGATGCCCATCAGGACAACGATGGTGCCCCCCAGGCCGGCGAGGTGGGTGTGCTCCTTGTGGGTCAGCGGGGCGTGCCCGGAGACCACGGTGAACATGTGGCTTACTTCGCGGTGGGTCACGGGAATGCCGGCCGCGGCCGGCACCGAGATGGCGCTGGTGACACCGGAGATCACGCGGACGGGGACGCCTGCCGCGATGCAGGAGGCAACTTCCTCGCCGCCGCGGCCGAAGACGTAGGGATCGCCGCCCTTGAGCCGGACCACGTTGTTGCCCTCCAGTGCGGAGGCGACCATCAGCTTCTCGATATCGGCCTGGCTGACTTTGTGGTGGCCGGGCTTCTTGCCGACGTCCACCAGCTCGGCCGAGGTCAGGGACGGCAGTTCCTGGTAGGGGGCCAGCCGGTCATAGAACACGACGTCGGCATCGCGCAGGGCCTTGACGGCGGCCACGGTCAGCAGTTCAGTGGTTCCGGGGCCGCCACCCACCAGGGTGACATGGCCGGCAGGTCCCGCGACCGGTTCGACGGCGACGGGAATGCCGGTGGCGCGGCAACGGTCCAGCAGCGCCTCCCAGCCGGGCTGGCCGTCGTCGACCGCTGCCACCAGGAACGGGCGCTCGGGGAGCGGCCCGTCGTGGCTGGCGCCCTGCGGGGTGCTGAGGCGGGAGACCACCGCACCGGCGGCCTCGTAGCGCCGGACCGCCTGGCGGGCGGCGTAGTCGGATCCGGTGACCAGGACTTCGCGGCCGGTGAGATCAATGCTGAGCTGCATGCCTATACCTCGTTCTCGTCGCGGGGCCTCATGGGGATGGAGGCCCCGATGAGGACCTTCCCTTTTTCTTCAGCGGTGGCCGGCCGGAACTGGCCGCGTTCGTCCGGGACGAAGGTGATGGAATCGTCCTTCTGGTCCGGTGCGTTGACGAAGGACCGGAACCTGCGGAGGCGGTCGGGGTCCTTGAGGGTGTCGGCCCATTCGTCCACGTAGGTGTCAACGTGCTTGGCCATGGCGGCTTCGAGGTCCTCGGCGATGCCCAGGGTGTCCTTGACCACCACGTCCTCCACGTGCTTGATGCCGCCGTCGAGCTCTTCCTGCCAGCGCGCGGTGCGCTGGAGGCGGTCGGCGGTGCGGATGTAATACATGAAGTAGCGGTCGATGTACTTGATCAGCGTCTCGTCGTCCAGGTCCTTGGCGAGCAGCTGGGCGTGGGCCGGGGTGGCACCGCCGTTGCCGCCGACGTAGAGGTTCCAGCCGTCCGCGGTGGCGATCACGCCGACGTCCTTGCCGCGGGCCTCGGCGCATTCACGGGCGCAGCCGGAAACGCCCATCTTCAGCTTGTGCGGGCTGCGGAGGCCGCGGTAGCGCAGTTCGAGCTGGATGGCCATGGCCACCGAGTCCTGCACGCCGAAGCGGCACCAGGTGGAACCGACGCAGGACTTCACGGTGCGCAGGCTCTTGCCGTACGCCTGGCCGGATTCGAAGCCGGCGTCCACCAGTTCCTTCCAGATTTCCGGAAGTTCCTCAAGCCGTGCACCGAACATGTCGATGCGCTGGCCGCCGGTGATCTTGGTGTACAGGTTGTACTTCTCGGCCACGGCGGCGATGACGCCGAGCTTCTTCGGGGTGATCTCGCCGCCGGCGATGCGGGGGACCACCGAGTAGGTGCCGTCCTTCTGCATGTTGGCCAGGGCGCGGTCGTTGGTGTCCTGCAGGGTGCCGCGGCCGGCATCCAGGACGTAGGCGCTGTTCTGGCTGGCCAGGATGTTGGCGATGGTGGGCTTGCAGATGTCGCAGCCTGCCCCCGTGCCGTACTTGGCCATGATTTCCTCGAAGGAGGACAGTTCCAGGACGCGGATGGTCTCGAACAGTTCCTGGCGGGAGAGTTCGATGTGCTCGCAGAGGGCCTTGGAGACCTCGACGCCGGACTTGGTGAGCTCTGTTTCCAGCAGCTTCTTCAGCATCGGGACACAGGAACCGCAGCTGGTCCCGGCGCGGGTGCAGCCCTTGAGCTCGCCGAGCTCCTGGACGGGGGCGTTGCCGTCGCAGGCGCCGCAGCCGTTGACGGTGTCGCGGATGGTTCCGGCGGAGACGTTGTTGCAGGAACACAGGATGGCGTCATCCGGGAGTTCCGTGTCCGGGGCGTCGCCGCCGCCGGCCGCCGTGAGGTAAGCGCCGGGTTCAGCGCTGAGTTCGCGGCCCAGGAGGGGGCGGAGGCTTGTGTAGGGAGTGGCGTCGCCCACGAAGATGCCGCCCAGGAGGGTCTTGGCATCGTCGGTGGTGACGATCTTCTGGTAGACGCCGCGGGCCGGGTCCGCGTAGACGATTTCGAGGGAGTGCTCGGTCTTGGCGAAGCCGTCACCGAAGCTGGCAACGTCCACGCCGGACAGCTTGAGCTTGGTGGCGGTATCGAAGCCGGGGAAGGTTGCCTCGCCGCCGTGGAGGCGGTCGGCCACGATCTCTGCCATGGTGTTGGCGGGGGCCACCAGGCCCAGGCACATGCCGCCGTAGTTGGCCACCTCGCCGATGGCCCAGATACCGGGTACTTCCGTAGCGCAGAAATCGTTGATGACCACACCACCGCGCTGGCCCAGGCTGAAGACCTGTTCTTCCCCTTCGGCGGCGCGGAAGAGTTCATCGCGGGGCCGGACGCCGATGGCGACGATCACGAGGTCGGCGTCGATGATGCGGCCGTCCGCCATCAGGACACCGGTGACCTGGCCGTCGTCGTCGGACAGGACTTCCGAGGGGAAGACGCCGCCGTGGACTGCGAAGCCCTTGGCCTTGATGAGCCGGCCCATTGCCTGGCCTGCGCCCTCATCCAGCTGCGTGGCCATCAGCCACTGCGAGCCGTCGATGACGATCGGGTTGGCGCCCAGCTGCTCAGTGCCGGCGGCCGATTCGAGCCCGAGGAGGCCGCCACCGATGGTGACGGCGTTGACCTTGCGGCCGAGCTTCTCCGTGAGCTCGGTGATGGCCTTGTTAATGGCCCATACGTCTTCGAGCGTGCGGTAGACGTGGGTGTGCTCCGCCCCGGGGATGGGCAGCCGGGCCGCATTCGAACCCGTGGCCACCACGAGGTCGTCGTATTCGAAGACGCTGCCGGCCGCCGTTTCAACGGTTTTGGCCTCGGCGTTGATCTTGACCACGCGCTCGCCGGTCTTCAGTGACAGGGAACCGTGGTCCCACATGGAGGCACTCCCCAGGGTCAGATCGACGTCGCTGTCGGTGAGGGCCTTGGAGAGCGCTACGCGGTCATACGGGAGGTGGGCTTCCTCAGTGAGGACCGTGACATGCCAGCCATCAAGGCCACGGGAGTGCATGGCGTCCGCAAAGCGGTGGGCAGCGGGTCCGCCACCGGCGACGACGATGCGGCGCGTGTTCTCTGTGCTTGAAGTCTGTTCGGTCACTGTGGGCCTTTCGCATGGGCCGCAGACGGTTCTCTGCAGCTTTCTCTGACGAGGTGTGCTTCCACACTAGGCAGCTGCAGTTTCGCTTCAGTTTCCCAATTGTTTCGTCACCTTAACTTCTGCATCACGAACGCATTTCCGGCCGGGTGAGTTCTCTTTTACGCGCCGGACACATTCACCGCACGCCATCGAAACACCAGCTGCCTACTTTGGTAGTACGGCCGCAGAGGTGGCCGGCAGCATTCAGCAAACACCGCACTAAAGCACAGCAAACAGACACGAACGTGGAGAGGAGCCGGACATGACGGCAACACTGGAACTTGGGGCGCTCGCCACCGAAGCTGACACCACAGCACTGGTCACAGGGTGGCACCGGGTCTGCGCGGTGGAGGACCTTGAACTGGCGTGGGGCGAAGCCGCGCTCATCACAGGCCGCCAGGTGGCGCTCTTCCGGACCGGCCCCCGCGAGGTTTTTGCGGTGGCCCACGAGGACCCGGCCACCGGCGCCCACGTGATGGCCCGCGGCATACTGGGCTCCCGCGGCTCCCGCCCCACTATCGCCTCCCCGCTCCACAAAGAGGTCTACGACCTCGAAACCGGTGAATGCTTCGGAACGGCGGCAGTGCGCCTGGAAACCTTCAGCACCCGCATTTCGGACGGGTTTGTCGAGGTGGAGGCCTAAGCGGCTTCGCTAAAGACCCAGTGCCTCGCGGACGTCGGTCAGCACGCTGTCCAGCGCGGTACGGGCCGCCTGCCGTGCCTCGGGAAGTTCAGCCGCTGACTCCACCGGGCGCAGGACTTCCAGGTAGCACTTAAGCTTGGGCTCGGTGCCGCTGGGCCTGATGATCACGCGGGTCTGGTCCTTCGTGAGATACAGCAGGCCATCGGTAGGCGGCAACTGCCCGCTCCCTTCGGCGAGGTCCACGAAGGTTTCAACCGCTGACGAACCGAACGATTCCGGTGCGCTGACGCGGAGCCGGTTCATCATGGCGTCGAGCAGGCCCGAATCAGCCACCCGGATGCTCAGTTGGTCGCTGGCATGGAGTCCATGCCGGAGGTAGAGCTCATCGAGGGTGTCGAAGACGGTCTTTCCGTCCGCTTTCGCAGCGGCGGCCAGTTCCGCAACGAGGACAGCCGCCGAGATCCCGTCCTTGTCCCGGACCAGGTCCGGCGCAACGCAATAGCCCAGGGCTTCTTCGTAGCCGTAAAGAAGCCCGGGCACCCGCGAAATCCACTTGAATCCCGTCAGCGTTTCCTCATGCGCGTATCCGGCGGCCGCGGCAATGCGGGCAAGCAGGCGCGAGGACACGATCGAGCTGGCGAATACGCCGGCCCGCCTGGAATCCGCCCTGTCCACGGTGGGTGTGCCGGCACCTTCCGCAGTTTGCCCTCCACCGGCCGCGAGCCGCGCCACGATGTGCGCTCCCAGCAGTGCACCCACCTCATCGCCGCGCAGCATGCGCCAGGCCCCGGTGTCCGGATCCTTTGCTGCCACGGCTGCGCGGTCGGCGTCGGGATCGTTGGCCAGCACGATGTCCGCATCCACGCGGGCTGCGGTTTGCAGGGCGAGGTCCAGCGCCCCCGGCTCTTCGGGGTTGGGAAAGTTCACGGTGGGAAAGTCCGGATCCGGCGCAGCCTGTTCCGCCACGAGGGTGACGTCGGCAAAGCCTGCCGCATTCAGGACTGCGACGGCCGTTTCCCCACCCACCCCGTGCAGCGGCGTCAGGACGATCCTCAAGTCACGGGCCGGAAAGCGTGCCGGATCGGCAAGTGCCGCCGTCGCCCGTTTGTAGTCCGCCGCGATGGAGTGGTCCAAGACGGTCCAGCCGTCCGCGGCGAGCGCGATGGATTCCAAGGCTCCCACGGCGTCGATCCGCGCGGCGATCATGCCGTCGTAAGGGGCCACGATCTGCGCACCCCTGCCGCTTTCCTCCACGGCGTGGCGGCCCAGGTACACCTTGTAGCCATTGTCCTGCGGGGGATTGTGGCTGGCGGTCACCATCACGCCGCCGTCGCAGTCCAGGGCCCGGACCGCATAGGCGAGCAGAGGCGTGGGCAGCGCCGCCGGCAACAGGAAAGTTTCAATCCCGGCAGCGGCAAAGATGGCCGCGGTTTCCTCGGCGAAGACGTCCGAGTTGTGGCGGGCGTCATAGCCGACGACGGCGCGGGGCCGGGTTCCGGGGGAAGCCGCACCCACTGCCTCGGCGAGGAACGCCGCCAGTCCCGCGGCGGCGCGGCGAACCACAACCCGGTTCATCCGGTTTGGTCCCGGCCCGAGGGCTGCCCGCAGGCCGGCGGTGCCGAACTGCAGCGTCCCGTTGAAGCTGTCCGTGAGTTCCTGCAATGCGGCGGGGGAGCCCTCTTCCGAGTGCCGCAGCAGCTCGGTAAGGGCTTCGGAAGTGGCGGGATCCGGGTCTTTGGCGGCCCAATCGCGGGCTCGGCTGAACAAGGAATCGGCATCGGAGGACGTCATGGTCCCCACGCTATCGTCATTGCCCACGGAACCGTTCCTTGAACACTCAATGGTGGGAGCGGAAAACCCGGAATCCTTGACAGCGTGATTTCTGGACAAGTAACGTCGCGAATATGAAAATGGGGCAGGGGGTGGAGTGGGGCCTGCACTGCTGCGTCAACATGTCCTGGACACCGGCGGGGGAGGCCGTCAGCAGCGCACGCCTGGCTGAGTTCTACAAACTTCCGGCGGCCTACCTGAACAAACAGCTCCAGGCGTTGGTGCGCGCGGGGATCCTGAGCTCGGTTTCCGGTCCCCGGGGCGGGTTTTCCCTGGCGCGCCGTCCGGAGAAGATCTCGGTCCTCGATGTGGTTCTGGCCATCGAGGGAAATGAGGATGCCTTCCGCTGCGAAGGGATCCTCGGGGACGCGCCGGGCGGGAACATGGACGCCGACTATGCGCGGACGTGCCTTATTTCCCAGGCGATGCGCCACGCGGAGGTTACCTGGCGGACAGAGCTGTCCCGGCAAAGCATTGCCGGGATCGCCCAGTCCATCGAACGCCGGTTTCCTGAGGCCCGGGGGACGACGGTCACGCACCTCACCGGGGCCCGGCCCTGAACCAACGCGGGGTCACTAAACGCCCAAAAAAGGGCTCCGGAAGGGCGTTAAGTGACTGTGAGGATTTTGGTGGCTGGTCTGGGACTGGCTGGCAGAGTGGTGTTTGGCCGCTCAGCCTCGTGGATGTGACTCATTAAGTGACTGGCCCCCGGTGCAAGGGGTGTCTTTGAGTGGGATCTGTCCATCCGCGAGGTTGGCGGCCGGCACCACCCGGCCCACCTCGGTAACTTGATCAGAAGGTTGTCCGCCCCGTGGGGGGCGTGGCTCGTCACAGTGTTGTTCCGAAGTGACCTCTACCCGGACTGGTACCGGCCGTGTACGGCCCTGACCATATCCGCGAGTAGAGGAAGGTGCCAGAACCGCCATGACTATCGTTGCGCATTCCCGCCCTTTTGTCGTCGGCGTCGATACGCACGCCAAAAACCATGTCTACGCCATCATCGCCGGCAAC